>JBBAWW010000071.1:0-17032 GCA_040397035.1 Roseiflexaceae bacterium
GTCAGTGGGAATTCATTTCCGTTTTAACTGTCGCACTTCATATTACAATCCGCCGATATAGAAATATACCCATCGGTACGGTGTTTTGACATGACTGGGCAACAGTATGCGTCATTGCACATGCGATAAGGGAAGGCGTATTTATAGAAGACAAAAGGGTGGGGATTGGTGCTCAATCCGTGGCGTGGGCATGCCACACCACGGATTGAAACGAGGGGAATTAGGCGTCGTAGTACATGAAGAATTCGTAGGGGTGGGGGCGCAATGCGATGGCAACCACGTCCCGGGAGCGCTTGATGTCGATGTATGAATCGATTAAGTCTTTGCTGAACACGCCACCACGGAGCAAGAACTCGTTGTCGTTTTCGAGGGCGGTCAAGGCATCGGCCAAGCTGCCGGGGGTGCTTTGGATGTGTGACTTTTCTTCGGCTGAGAGCTCGTAGATGTCGACATTCAAGGGTGCGGGTGGCTCGATTTTGTTTTGGATCCCGTCGAGACCGGCCATCATCATGGCTGCAAAGGCCAAGTAGGGGTTGGTGGTCGGGTCGGGGAAGCGTACTTCGATGCGGCGGGCCTTGGGTGAGTTGGAATAGGTGGGGATACGGATGGCCGCTGAGCGGTTGCGTACCGAATAGACCAAGTTGATGGGGGCTTCGAAGCCGGGCACCAAGCGGCGGTAGCTGTTGGTGGTAGGGGCACAAATCGCCAACAAGGCGGCGGCGTGCTTGAGGATACCACCGATGTACCAGCGGGCAGTGTCTGACAACAAGGCATAACCGTCGGCATCGAAGAACAACGGATTGCCGTCCTTCCACAAGCTCTGGTGCACGTGCATACCGCTACCGTTATCGCCAAACAATGGCTTGGGCATGAAGGTGGCGGAGTAGCCGTGCTCTTTTGCGGTGGTGCGCACCACATATTTGTACTTCTGGAGCTGGTCGGCCATGGTCAACAAGGTGTCGAAGCGCATGTCGATTTCGCATTGGCCAGCGGTAGCGACTTCGTGGTGGTGCAATTCGATGTCGATGCCAATGTTGGCCATCTTTATGATCATCTCGGAGCGGATGTCTTGCAAGGTGTCGGTAGGCGGAACGGGGAAGTAGCCTTCCTTGTAGCGCACGCGATAGCCCTTGTTGCCGCCTTCTTCTTCTTTGCCGCTGTTCCAGATGCCTTCGGGGCTGTCGAGGAAGTAGTAGCCTGAATTGGCGGTCTGGTTGAAGCGCACATCGCTGAACATGAAGAATTCGGCTTCGGGACCAAAATATGCGGTATCGGCGATACCGGTGCTCTTGAGGTAGGCCTCTGCTTTGCGGGCCACATAGCGTGGGTCGCGTGAGTAGGGCTGACGCGCAAGTGGGTCGATGATGTCACAGATGAGCACCAAGGTGGGGATTTTGCAGTAGGGGTCGATGAAAGCGGTGCTGGGGTCGGGCATCATCAACATGTCGCTCTCGTGGATGGCTTGGAAGCCTTTGATGGATGAACCGTCAAAGCCCAAACCTTCACTAATCATCTCTTCGCTGAGGCGTGATGCCGGCAACGAATAGTGCTGCCAACCACCAAACAAGTCGGTGAAGCGCGTGTCGACAATTTGGATGTTCTTGTCTTTGATGAGCTGCAATACTGCTTTTGCGTCCATTGCCATGTGCAATCTCCTCTTGTGTGAATAGCCCTTGTGGGGGTTATCTGATGACCTCGTTGCCTCTGTGCAACACTTACTACGCCATTGAGCAAGTATCTTTCAATGCATTTAGTATAAAAGAAACAAAAAGCAGTCGAAAGGGACGTTACATACGAAATCAATAAAGGCTTATTGTACAAAATATACAAACGAAAATGGGCAGAAAATACGAATGATTTCTACGAAAGCAACTTTCGAGTTTTTTAAAAAAATATGCCGGATTGGTTTCTCGTAAAAACTGTGCAAAGCGAATTTCTCGTTAATAACGACAGAAATCCACGGCCAAGGGAAGCACCGTACCAGCCGTGATAGTGCATATTCACGACGCGCTGTTGTTGTTTTTGATAAAAAAAGGAGCTGGCTAGGGTGAAGTGCTGATGTCATCGATGTAAAGGGTGCCATTACTGCCCCAGCCATCGGGTTCATCGTCGAGGACGATAGCCTCGATGGTGATGGGCTCACGCAGGATGCCATCGCCGGCACCGATGCGGTCCCACGGGGCAAATTGGGGTGGGAGGTTGGCGTGGATTTGATGCCAGCCTGTTGCACCGACGGGCGCCACGGCCAGTTGTACGATGGCACCGTCATTGCCTTTGAGCCAGAGCTTGAGCAGGTTGCTACTGTTGTCGCCATAGACCCATAACGAAATGGTATGACTGTGGCGCGGTAACGGCAACGGGCGGCGCTGGCGGAAGACGACATAACGGTTGGCACCGGCGGGGAAGGAATAGTCTAGCTCCATGGCAAAGCTGCCGCTTTTGACGATGTGGCGACTTTGCACAAAGGTACCGTAAGGTTCGTCGCCGCGAATCCAAACCCCGGGCTGGCCTTCAAACGACGTTATTGATGTGGATGGCGGTGGTGATGGTGCCACGCTAGATGGTGCGTTTGCTACTGTGCGAAAGGCCTGCCAGGCTGGTTTTTTGGTGGCAAAGTCGTCACTATCCTTGCCCCAGCTAATTAAGCCATAGGGGTTGTGGGCTTCGTCTTTGAGGGCATACCAAAAAACGACGTCGACGCCGGACTGCCAGAGCAGCGGAATCCCGGTACGTAAATTGATGGCTTGTTGGTTGGCATCGACGATTCCGGCGGCATCAAGGTCGCTCGGTCCACTGCTCCAGCCCACTTCGGTGGCCCAGACAGGGCGGCGGCCGTAGCGGGCAAAGAGTGGGGCGAGCATATCGATGGCGGTGGCTAACCCCGAATAATCGGGATGCAACGGATTGACATACGGGTGGATGGCGATAATGCTGACGTCATTCCAGAGGCCGGCTTGGGCGGCTTGCCGCAAAAACGCCGGCGCAAAGGGATTGACCCCGGCGGCTACAATGATGGCTTCGGGGGCAACCTGTGCGATGGCGCGGGCGGTGAGGTGGACTAGTTTGGCGTAGGCGACGGGATCGGGGCTAGGCCGCCAGAAGTAGGGATTGTCGGGTTCGTTCCAGATTTGCCAGTAGCGGATTTGGGTGCGGTAGCGTTGTACGGTGCGGGCTGCCCATTGCGCAAACAGCACCGGATCGGGGGCGGCAAATGAATAGTCGTAGGGGACGTCAGTGGTGTCGGGGGTGGCCCAGCCGGGGGGATGACCAAGCACCCCGAGGATGGGATGACGGGGGGCGAGTGCGGCAAAGGTTTGGTCATAGAAATCCCAGTTGGTGGCGTGGGGGGTGCGTTGGACGCGATACCAGTGGATATCTTCGCGGACCCAAGTCGTACCGCTCGCATTGATCGTTGCGACACCGGCGGGGATTGAGGTGACGAAATGCAAGCGGGTGGCGAGGTGACTATTGATACCGAGTTGAGGGGTGGCTGTGGCGCGCAATACGGGGGTGATCGGGGGGATGACGGGAGTCATCGGGAGCGCGAGCGATATTATCCAGAGCAGGCAACTCCAGCGGCGCCAAACGTGGTTAAGGGGTTGGTACATACATACTCTGTGGTTGGCTCTGGGCTTGCCATGTGCCTGCGACATCACGAGCCGTGCTCGCTGGGATGGTAATGGTACCGGCACTGGTTATTTTGATGCGGTATTGACACTTCATGATGGTCGGCGATGTGGTGGCGCTATAGAGCGTAAGTACGGCATTGTCTATGATGACATGGCTGTCACGGGGCGGCGTAAGTGAGATGATTTCACCAATAGTAGGGAGTGGCTCTTGGATGGTGAGGTAGGGGATTGGCGCAAACGTGATGATTTCGAGTTCGACATCGATGATATCGCCGACGCGGAGTGGTATATCAGCAGTGAGTGTTTGTCCGTTGGCTGTGGTGTAACGCCGTAGTATGCGTACCGTATCACTATCGATGGGGGTTGGTTGGGCATGCGTAATCCCCACCAGCACCGGGGCATTGCTGGTAATGGTGACATCTTCGTTGAGGGCTATACCGGGTGATACAGAATTGTTTTGATTGAGATACCCATGTTGATCGAGGATGGTGATTTGTTGATGCCCGTCAAGTGTCTGGAATAGCGTGTCACGCATAGACCACATGCGGGCATTGGTAATAATGTCGCTCCAGCCATCACTGCCACGGCGACTCAACAGCATTGATTGGATTTGGTTGGTGATGCTGGTACTCACCGATGTGCGTAGTGTTGCTTGCAGAATCAAGGCATTGACACTATCGCTACTATGAAATCCTGCGGTGGCAGGGTCAGCGTGCCAGGTCAGTCCACGTGGGGTACTATGGCTACGAGATAGGAGTTCGTTGAGTAATGCGGGCATGGCGTAGGCCTGGTCGTGAGGAAGTACGAGTAATAATGCGGCCAGTCCTTCGTTGCCTAACACTGCGGGATTGGCGCACAGCCGCGCAAATATGCGGGCATCATTCCACCCAGTTTGGATTAAGGCGCGTATGATAAGGGCATGCATGGTGGCGGGGAGTTGGGGGTTAACGACTTGTTGCTGCAGGTAGGTAATTGCCGATTGATAGGTTGGCGGTGGAATCCCAGCACTAGCCAACGCACTCACGACATCAGTAGTGATTAACGGGTCGGGGTGCATGCTATTTCCCCAGCCCCAGCCACCCGTTGGGGATTGGATGAGCATGAGGCGGGTGTGTAATTGATTTCGTTCTGTGGGTGAATCACTGAGCCAGAGGCGATAGGCAAGGTGACTAGGATTATTGGGGTCATAGAGTTCGTTCATCATGGCCCGAAATAACTCATCACGTTGGTAAATGATATCAAATACGGGTATTGAATTGTCAGTATTGATGATGGTTTTCCCTTGGAGCATAAATCCATCTCGCGTGGTATGGGTAAGTGGCACGGTCACCAACGGTTGCCAACTGACACGGGCGCCACCACTACTTGATAGTATCAGTTGCGGATGCAATGTGGTTATTTTGGCGTACCAATACTGTGTGCTGACACCATTTGCATCACTTACTAGGGTGTTATCGCCGGGAATACCGCTTAATGTCATGCCGGTACTCGTAATCGTGAGGGTGGATTGGGATGTCGGTACTGCGTCAGTGAGGGTGACGGCGATGACAACGTCATCACCAATCCGGCTTGTGGTCGGTGCATTGATGCTGAGCTGTTGATTACGCATGATAGAGAGTACCATCTGATCGCTACGCACACAAGCCGGATTGTGTTGGAGTAAATCAACGATGAATGTGGTTGATTGATTATCATCAGCGAAATTGAGGGTAACGACGCCAGTGGCATCGCTGTATAACGCGGGGTACCACGCCCATAGTTTGCCATCAATGGGGCGTTGCACCCGCAGGGCGACGGTGCTGTGAGGGGTAGTCGTGAGGGTGAGGGGAATTGTACCGTGTGTGATGGCTTGGTGTTGGACGGTGGTGGGGATGCATGCTGGGGTACTGACGGCGGATGTGTATTGGCGGAGTGGCCCGGTCGCTGTTTGGGCGGCGATGGTGAGCATCGTGGTTGAGATTGGTATGGTTGTGGAAATGATGCCGTTTTGGATGGGGGCCCATGTCGCATGGACTCCACTGGTATCGGCTTGGGCGATAAGAATATTTGGGTGTGTACTTTCGCCATAAAAAAAGCGCATTACGTCATTGCTATAGATGATTGGCAACTCGGGGACGAGCAATGGCGTGGTGGGTACGGTGCCAACGGTGAACGACTGTTGGTGTTCGAGTGCACCATCAGTGGCGGTAATTAGCCATTGTCCTTGCGGGATGGCTAATTCGAGTGCGGCATGTCCTTGGGCATCGCTGGTGACGGTGCGCCGGATGGCCACGTAGCCTTTGGTGTTTTTGACGGTTAATTTGATGGGGCGGACAAGGTTTTGGTTATTGGGATCATCGATTTGCAAATGTATGGTGCTGTATTTGCCGGATTGAACCCATTGCTGAGGCGTATCGATACGGAGTGTGCGTTGCCGTGTAGGGGGGACAATCGTAACCACACTTTCACCGTGGGCATGCGCTACGATGGTGAATGGCGTGTCAGCGGTGGTATTGATTTGAAATTCCCCATTGACGTTACTTGTGGTGGTGCCGGTCAGGGTGTTTTGGTGCCAATAAATGATTGCATTGGCAATAGGTTGCATGGCATTATCGGTAATAGTGCCTGCATAGGCACCATTTGACGTCGCGTGTTGTTGATGAATAACAAGATGGGGGCTGAGCGGTGGATGAATGATGATTGCAGGGGCATTGACGATATCATCACCGCATACGGTATAGATGCCAAAGGCGATGTTGTCCGGAATGGTGATGATTGCCTGAGTGGCGGTTTGGTGTTGGGCAAAGGTTATGGTTTGGGTCTGTATTTGCATGCCGGTGGTATCACAGAGCGAAATTTGGCTGTCGCGTGGTGGGAGTGTGTCGTCGATACGGGCGGCAGTAATATCAATTTGGCTACCGATTACGGCGGTGCTGTGGTTACTAATTACATGAATTGGCGCTGATTGCATCGATGGCTGGGTGATGGTAACGACTGCCGCATCAGGTGGATTGCTATCATCGAGTACGACAAATTTTGTCCCTTGGGGATGGGGGCGACTTACCCAAATACCGTCTGCATCACTTTGGGCTTGTGTGATTAATTGCCCTGCTTGGAATAATGTAATTGTGGGGGGGATGTCTGATTGGGTAGTGCGTGTGCCAGCGATTATTTTGCCGCCGAGGGTAATGATAGTTAGGGTGGTTGGCAATATGCGCATGACACGGATATCACTACTACCATTATCACCAAGTCCGATTGCTAAGAGATAGCGGCTTGGTGGTGTTTGCCAAATCTGTGCTGGTATGCTAAATCGTTGCATCGGTTGGGGATTGGTAATCGTTTGGGTATCGAGCAGGGGTAAATCATAGCGCTCGGGGTCGAGTTGTTGCAGGGTTAGACTGTCCATGCCGAGCACCCGAATCAGCATCGCTGGGGGGAGTGCATAGAGTTGAAGCTGGAGTACTTGGATGTTTTGATTATCGATGACGATACCTGTTTTGGGAGTGGATGGAACGATACTTCCTAAGGACCCCGGCAGGGTGAGGTGCGATATCGTCGTGTCTATCTGGAGCTGACTGCTAATCGTCGTACTCAGGGTAATTCCCGTACTACTGCGTAAATTAGCGTCGATAGTAATAATGGGTTGTGTATTGGCTGGCCAAAGCGCCAGCACCCGAATATCACGACCATTATTGGTTATTTTGGCGGGATAGAGCGGTGGTGGGGTAAGGCTGACGGCATCGGTAATGGTCTGCGTATCAATGTTTGTATTAAACACAAAACGGACATCTTGGTTTGGTGCGAGTATTTGACCGTCACCGGGGCTGCGGGCAATTAAGCGGAGTGCCGGGGTCGTACTAAAGCGAATATGTTGGTAGGCGAGGGTCGTGGCTGCGCCACCGATTTGGATCTGATAGGTAGTGTCGATTTGCCATTGTGGCTGGGGGGTGATAATCACATTGATGTTATCGTTGTCACTTGCCACAATATCAATACGTGTAGGTGTTGCGGGTGCGAGGGCAATAGACGCACGTAACAGTCGGGCATCGACTACTCCGGTTACCTTGAATGTAATAGGGGTGGTCAGTGCGACGTTTTGGCTATTATTTGCCGGAATAACTTGATTAATGCGGGTTGCGATGGTATGGAATTGCCAATTGAGTGGCGTGCTAAGCTGCTGCCCTTGGATATCGAGGAGGTGTGGCGTAGTGGTAATGGTATACCTACTATCGGCGCGCCAATGATCTGGGCGAAACATGAGCGTCGTCTGGTCTAGCCATTGTACCGTCCCACTAATGAATGGGGTGATTTGCAAGAGGTTATTTGGGATGGCTTGTGCGATTTGGTGTTGGGCAACCATTGGTTGCGAAAATCGGATTACCGCAAACGTACTTAATGCCACGTCATGGCTTTGATCCGCAGGAATCAGGGTTTGGATATGCAGGCCGGGTGCCGTCATAAATTGCATATTCCAGGCAAGGTCTATGCCTCCATCGACAGGGGGGGCTGGGGTAATCGTGAGTGTATAGCGCGTATCTGGTTGCCAAGGGGTTCGCGGGGTTAGTGTGAGGGTCGTGTTATTTGTGTTCCACGCCGAGTTGTATTCGTGGTGTGGCGCTATTTGCAGAGCTGTGGTGAGTGTATGGGGGTCGACATTTCGGCTAAATACGAGGGTAATCGGTTGGTTGATGGCGATGTTATGCGTATCGCGCGGTTGGATTACCGTAATACCAAGCGGTGGAATATGCCATAATGTGTGTATCCCGTACCATACCGTAAGTATGATAGGAATAACCACAATCACCACTAGGAGCGTCATCCAAAAACGTCGCAAGTGGTATATGATGCGCATGAGTATGCGTTGTCGTTGCGGGGATAGTTGTTGCATGATTTCTTGGCTCGATTATAGCACGGAGGTATATGCATCGCATAGCCTATGACTACCCAATTAACACCACAACTTCTGCTGCACGCCTATAGTACCGGTCACTTCCCCATGGACAACAACGGCCGGATTGCGTGGTATAACCCCAACCCACGGGGAATTATTCCTATTGACGAACATTTTTATGTGCCATCACGCTTGGCGCGTACGTACCGTTCACAACGCTATACCGTGACGAGTGATCGGGCATTTAGTGCGGTGATGCAGGCCTGTGCCTTGCCGCGCCCCGAATCACCAGGTGGTTGGATTTCGTCTGAATTTGTGGCTGTGTATACGCAACTGCACCAGCTCGGCTACGCCCATAGTGTCGAAACGTGGTGTGATGGCGAACTGGTGGGGGGATTGTATGGTGTGGCACTTGGGGGACTGTTTGCCGGCGAAAGTATGTTTAGTCAGGCCCGTGACGCCAGCAAAGTCGCCTTGATTGCCTTGGTCGACCGCTTACGGCGGGGCGGATTTGTAATCCTCGATACCCAGTGGGTGACACCGCATTTGGCGCAATTTGGTGCGTTTTGGATGCCGCAAGCACAGTATTTGCACCTATTACCGCAGACGATTCAACGCCCGACCCAATGGATTCGTGAGCTCTAAATACAAAGATTGATGGATAGAAATCAAACGCAGCAACGCATCGATGAATCGTGTGGTGGTTTTATCGTTTATGAAAAACCACCGTGTATTTTGCCATCGTGGTCGCTACATATACACTGCGACAGCGGTGGCATGAGTCAATTTCCAATAAGTATGGGCACTATTTGGCGAATGGCGTCGGCGGAAATGGCATAGCCGATGCCTTCGAAGCTCCCACTACTACTTTGGATGGCGGTGGTAATCCCCAGCACTGCCCCATTGACGTCAATCAGGACCCCTCCCGAGCTGCCCGGATTTACGGCGGCATCTATTTGGAGGATATTGGTATCAGGATTGCCATCGAGGGTGCGCCCTACTGCACTAATCGTGCCGAGGGTCATGGTGTTCCGCAACCCGAGTGGATTGCCGATGGTCATTACCCACATGCCCGTCATAGGGGTGCGTTGACTGAGCTGCAATGGGGCGATAGCGACGGGTTGTGATAACGCAAGCACTGCCAAATCGCTGGCTTCGTCACGCCCAATCACCGTCGCAGTGATGGGGCTACTATTGCCAAACCGCACGAGGTAATCATTGCGCGCACTGACCACATGGGCGTTAGTGACGACATGGCCTTGATCATCATACAAAAAACCACTGCCTTGCGATATCAACATATCCCGTGGTGCATCGCCAGGGTGAATAGCGGGATGACTAAAGGTGATGTCGATACTGGCTACTGCGGGTACTGTTTGTTGGAAAATTCGCATCGTTTGTGATTCAACCGCTACTAGCGGTGCCGCAGCTGGCGCATCGAGTAGTGTCACTGCTGCCCGGGTGGGGAAGGGGGTGCGTGGTAAGCGCTCACGGACCGCGGTGGGTACCACTGGGATCTCTGTGGCACTAGTGAAATCGAATTGACTACTAAAGGAGCTCTGGCGATAACTACAGCCCACCAGCAATATCAGTAATCCCAGTACCCACAAGTTGCGTTGGTTTTTTACCATAGATTTGCCAATGCAGCGTCAATTGTGGGGTGGCGAAAGGGAAATTCGGCATCAGCCAGCCGGGCTGACCGGACAGATTGCCCGCCAATCAAGAGCGCATCAGCCATTTCGCCAAACAATAACTGCAACGCAAATTGTGGCACCGGCAACCATGATGGTCGATTGAGGCGTTGCGCAATGGCGCTACTGAGGGTGCGATTGCTGACGGGGTGTGGGGCACAGGCGTTGTAGACGCCGGTGGCATGATCGTTGTCAATCGCCCAGAGCAATAATTGCACCATGTCGGTGATATGAATCCACGAAATCATTTGGGTGCCGGGGAGTACCGGGCCGCCCACAAAAAACCGAAACGGCAAGGCCATCAATGGCAATGCCCCACTAGTGCTATCGAGGACCACGCCGGTGCGGAGAATCACACTGCGCATGCCAAGGGTGGTAGCAGGGGCAGCGGCAGATTCCCAATCAACACATAATTTTGCCAAAAAATCAGTACCTGCCGGGGCTGCTTCGGTGGTTGCAAAGGCATTAATGCCATAATATCCTGCGCCTGATGACGAAATAAACGTGGTTGGTTTGTGGGGCATCTGTGCCACTGCCGCCAACAATTGTTGGGTGGATGCGACCCGACTGGTGGTGAGGAGTTGTTTGTAGGCTGGTGTCCAGCGGGTGCCGGCGATTGAGGCACCGACCAAATTGACGATGGTGTCACAGTCTGCAAGTGCAGTCGCGGTGGCGTGGGAATCACGTGGATCCCATAGCATGCGTTGTGCGACTGCCGGCAGTGTGCCTTGGTGTTGCGGATTGCGGGTAAAGGCAACCACGTGGTCGCCGCGGCTGATGAGCGCATGGCTCAAGGCGCTGCCGATGAGACCGCTGGCTCCGGTGATGGCGATATGTCGTGGCATGCAAACTCCGTTTTTTAGGGGGGACGCAATAATCGAGGGTATAACAATACGCTTATTACATGATACGAAACAGGTATTACTGTGGTGACGATGTGATAACGAGGCCAGGCCACAACGAACAAAAAAACAGACCAGCAGTAGACCCTGCGATGGCGCCATTGAGCAACAATACTTCGTAGCTGGCTGTTGACCAGTAGTGGATTTCGAGCCACCACAAGCCAAAGGGAATGGCTACAGTAACGAGCCGGAGCGCCCAGTGCCAACCAAACCACCGTGGCAGTGATTGTTGGCGTTGCCCCCACTGTACGCCAAACCACGCCAGCCACAAGCCAATGGTGGCGCCCCAGCACCGCGTACATACCGCCATCGGGGCGCCGAGTAATTCATACGATTTGGCGGGTGTGGGGCAGACATAGGTGCTGAGCAGATTACGGGCCAACCAACCAAGGTCGGTCATGATGGGTAAACCGGTGGCGATAAACAGGGCTGCGGCGGGTGGCCCAAAAAAAAGCACCACTAGGAATACACGATACGGCCAGATAGGCCATGACCGTTGTGGCATCGTTGTCATCATTGGAAATCTCGTTTGAGGCGTTGGCGGGCCTGCCAGAGTAAGCCCATTTTGCGCAAAAATGGTACAAAGGCTCGCTTGCTAAATACATCGTAATCATGCTGGTGGATACTATCGAGGATGCCACGGTAAATTGTTGCGGCAGCCGCAATAGCGAGGCTACTGTCGGGATTGAGCAGCCCAATCCCCGGCCAAGATTCTTCGTACAAGGCGTGGGCGCGGGCACTTTGGAAGCGCATCAAGGCTTTGAAGCGCGGGCTCCGTTGGTGTGCAAATATTTCGGCTTCATCAACCCCAAAGGCCACTAAATCTTCTTGGGGGATGTAGATGCGCCCGCGCCCGGCGTCTTCGCCGATGTCACGCAAGATGTTGGTGAGCTGGAGCGCTACGCCTAATTTGACGGCATAATCGACGGCTTCCTCGACGTGACCGATGATTTGCATCGAAATCAATCCAACGACGGAGGCGACCCGATAGCAATACATCCACAAATCTGCAAAGGTGGCGTAGCGTGTCACGGTGAGATCCATGGCAATACCGGCTAATAATTCGTCGATAAGTTCTTGCGAAATATTGTAGCGGGCGACGGTATCGTGCCAAGCAATCAAGACTGGGTTGTCGTGGGGTGTGGCACGATGATGCACTAAATTGACCCAATGTGCGAGGGCATGGGGGGCGGAGCCGGCTGCGGCTTGGTCGACGATATCGTCACTGGTACGACAAAACGCATAGAGTGCGCGGATTGCTTGTCGTTTGGCTGGGGGGAGTAATTCTGTACTTAAATAAAAACTTTTGGAGTGGTGGCGGGTCATTGCGACACAGGTGGCATAGGCCGCCTCGCGTTCTGTATCGGTAATTGTATGATAATCATTGACGACCCGTGAATGATCGCTATGGTCAATAAAACGTTTTAGGCTATCTAATAAGGCTGTTGCATCGCCAGCGGGCGGACGCAACACGGTTTCGGTATGTTGTGTTAACATAATATCTCTTTCGCCGGGGCGTATAGCATTAACCAGCATAGACCAAAATTGCACACAACTAGAGATACATGTATTGCGTGTTGTGGTTAATCGTGAATATATGCAGATATCAGAACATGACAATGATAGCATAATATCAGGATTACTTGGTGTAATGCAGAAAATGAAAATTCTACAAATACCCTACATTACATATGCAGATAATAGAAATAGGCAAGTGTGAAACCCCCGTAGCAACCATTCGGCGTGGTGCGCTACGGGGAAGCTCGCAGTATAGTTTTAGGTTGACCGCGCTAATAGCGTCGCCACGTTTTCTGTCAATTCACGGGCATCATGTCCCAGAAAGTGTCCTGGTATGGTAGTGCGTAATGTCGGTTCGAGATTGAAAATCCGGCCACCATACCCAAAACGCATGTGCGGGTAGGTTTTTTGGATAGCGACGGCGACTTCTTGTAGTGAATGTGCGGCATCGATGGTGGTGGCAGACAAACAGACCATGTCTGGGTGTACTTTGGTGATGGTTTCGAGCAAATCACTCAACGGGACGCGAGCACCGAGGTAGATGATCTTCCAGCCCCGCCGTACCAAAAAGAGGCTGGCAAACAAAATACCCATGTCGTGGGGTTCACTGGGTGCACAGCCCACGATAATCGTCTCGCGGGTTGCAACGGTCTCAAAGATATTAATCAAGCTGGCGAGTTTGCGGCGCATAAACTCAGTGGCAAAATGCTCCGAAGCGATGTTGATTTCGCCACGGTGCCAGCGTTCGCCGATTTCGACCATGACGGGTTGGATTAATTCGAGCAATACTTGTTCAAATGGATGGAGTGAAAAAGCCTCGCTTAATAAGCGATCGGAGGCACCCGCATCAAAACTAGTAAGTGTGCGGGTTAGTTCTTGGACTAATTGGTCGAGTCCACGGGTGACATTGGCAACCGGGAGGGTTTCTTCGTCCTCGAGCACATTGCTGAGCAACATCACGGCATGGCTGATATTCATGCCTTCGGCGGTGCGATCACGCAACCAGCGGATTATCGCGATATCACGTTCGGAGTACAAGCGATGCCCACCTTGGGTACGCTGGGGACATGGCACTCCGTAGCGCCGTTCCCAAGCCCGGAAGGTATCTGGTGGCACGGAAGTCTCGAGCGATACCGCCTTCGTGTTGAATACCGGCGCAAGCGATAGTTGCGTCAGAGATGGAGGTATTGCCATAATTGCCCTTCTTTTCGCCCCACTAGGTGAATTATTTCGCAACTATAGCACGATGCACATATTTTGTCAATATTTTGTCTAGGTATGTACAGATTTGGTCATGTATTGTCTGAAATACGTGCACACACCTCGCTAGTAGCAATGCGCTGATGACGGTATTGCAGTGTGCAACGGGCATATCGGCAGGTGGCGGCAGGTGGTATTGTCTGGTTGCTGATTCACGACACGCCAGGATTTTTTAGACAAATGATGGAGGCATGGCATGATATGGTGCAACGGGCATATCGGCAGGTGGCGACAGGTGGTATTGTCTGGTTGCTGATTCACGATACGCCAGGATTTTTTTGACAAATAGACAAATCAGCGTCAAGGCTAGATGAGACGGGCACTAGCGATGGCGTTGATTTGGGGGAATCCGGTGCGGATAGTGAGCCAATCGAGGCCACGATTTTCGCTATACCATACGGTGCCGTTATCATCACCGATCCACACCCGATCGGGGTGGTAGGTGGTGGGGTGGATAATGCGGGGGGTAATTGCTGGTGCACTGGCCTGCCACGTCGTGCGGTAACTCCACAGGCGTTGCTGGGCGACCCCGAGTAACGCAAACGGTGTACCGGATAAGAGTGTCGCGGCCTGCCAGCCGGCTGGCGGGGTAGGGATGACACCGTTATCTCCAATCCAGTGCTGATCGCTGGTATGGGTTAGCCGCTGTGTGCCATCGTTACTCAGGGAGATGGTTTGGCCGATTGGGGTGCGCTGCCACGTCTGCCCACCATCGTTACTGAGCTGACTGGTGGTTATATCGCCGTACCAAATAGTATCACCACCGGCACTGATGTGAGTTGCATTGCCGAGTGTGTGCCACGTCATGCCGGTGTCGTGGCTGATATACGCTAGCGCGCCATCATGCCCCATTATGCGTGCGGGTGTGGTGCGGGAGGCAATGAATTGGTGGATTGGTGGCATGCTGATTGGATCCCATTGTTGGCCACCATCAGTGCTCCGCCAACGAGTGGTTTGTCCACTTACGATGAGCATGGTGGGGTCGAGTGGGTTGGCCCAGATGGCCGTGATGGGGTGTGATTGTAGGGTGTGGCCAGCTTTGAGCCAGCGCCCGATGCCACCAGGATTGCTCAATATCCATATGCCGTCCGCAGTGGCGATAAATACTAATTCTGCTTTGGCCACGATTTAGGCTCCTGTGCGGGTGGCGCGGATAAACCAGACGATCCCGGTAATAGTACTCGATTGGATGTGCCAGCCATAATGCGCCAGCTGGGTCGTCATTGCGTCGGGGTCAAAAAACGTAATTCCACCGGGGGCGAGTACCGCTTGGGTTATTTTGCCAAAAAACGAAGTAGCGCGGATAAGCGCCATGTTGATCAAGGTACTGGTAGGGGTGGCGATGCGCGAAATTTCGGCAAATACCCGGGAGATATCTTCCATTTCATTGAGCGATCCGCCGATGACGATGCCTTCTGCCACGCCACCGGGCATCGGTAAGGTACGGGCATCGGCCCGGATGTAACTAATCGGCAGGCGAGCTGCCACGGCACGGCGTTGGGCTTCGATGAGCATGGGCATGGAGCGGTCGATGCCGATGACGGATTTTTGGGGGTAGGCTTTGGCGATGATGCGGGCATAGAGCCCATTGGAACAGGCGAGATCCACGACTAATCCCCGTGTGTGGGTGAAGGCCTCACCGAGGATGGCTTGTTCGCGGTCATAGCCAAATGACGTACCGCTAAGGATACTTAGCGCATACGGACGCCATATTCGCTCATACGCCCAAGCTGTTAGCCGCCATTCGTTGCTCCAGGCCGCCATGCTGTGTGGGCGCGCTGGCGTGAGTAAATCGAGGATACCTTGGCGGATGTCATAGGTATGGGTATTGCGGGCACAGCGCACACTGCCATGGATGCCATCACCGATATGTAGCCGGAGGGCGGCATGGCAAGTAGGACAACGGAGATAGACTAAATCTGCAAGGTGCATAGTATCCCTTTCGTGGTGGCGCATGTAGGAACCTAGGCCTACCATGAGGGAATTCGCTCCTAGTAGCGTGGGATGTTAGGGTCAATCAATAGCGACCAAGCATCGATGCCCCCACTCATATTGGCCACGTTGCGGAACCCGAAGCGTTGCGTCAGCGTGGCTGCCACATGTGCGCTCCGCATGCCATGATGGCACATCACTACAACCGTCGTGTCACGGTCAATACTCGTAGCCCAATCGACCGCGGCACTCATGGGATGGAGTATGGCACCATCAATGTGTGCGATGGCGTATTCGTCTAGTTCCCGGACATCGATGAGCAGGAATGGTTCGTTGCGTTGACGCATCGCCGCCACTTCTGCGACAGTGAGTTGGCTATAGAGTGGATGGGTGCTCATTGGTGATTCCTCAAGTAAATGTAAATAGCGTAACATGATTATTCAAACCACACCACACTGTGCTATTGATTCCTCCATGAAACAAAACAACACCTCTTCGCAGCGCGAAGAGGTGTTGCCGAACGGAGAATTAGTGGCTGCCACAGCTGCCACAACCGCCGCCACTGTTGCTGTTGCTGTATTCGTCTGAATCTTCGCCGCCCTCTTCTTTGGAGCGGAACGAGTGGCCACAGCCACAGCTTGATTGGGCGTTGGGGTTATCGATCTTGAAGGCGCCTTGGAGCATGTTGTCTTGTTGGAACGAAATGGTGGCACCGGTCAAGTAGCGGGCGCTGATGGGGTCGAGCATTACGTTGAGGCCGTGTGCGGTCCAAGTGGTGTCGCCTTCGCGGGGCTCGTTGTCAAAGGTCATGCCGTATTGCATGCCTGAGCAACCGCCACCCGACACAAACACGCGCAAGGCGTAATCGGTCAAATCACGCTCTTGCATCATGCTGGCGAGCCGTTCGGCTGCAGCTGGGGTGATATTGATGGTCGGTGCAGCTGGCACAAACTCACGGAGTTGAATGTTCTGGTCGAGCAACGTCATCTCTGACCCCCTCTAGTAAACAAAAAATATCGAATACGAATGTACTCGTACGCCTAGTATAACAGAGATAATAAAAACTGACAACCTTGTTTCTATTATGGTTATATAAGGTTGTGTCAAATCAGCATTACGGGCACTCTGTATAATCGCTATAGACAAATTAGCACATATGTGCTAATTTGATGCAATACCTACGCCAATCTAGGCGGCTCATTGGTTGTGGGTCGGTGCATTGATACG
>JBBAWW010000072.1:0-17025 GCA_040397035.1 Roseiflexaceae bacterium
CGTTTAGATACCAAAACTATACAGGAAAAGCCATTTTTATGCCACTTTCAATTGGATTGCGTCTTGTCAAGTATTTTATAATTCAACCCAAATACGAACGTCATTCTTGCTGATTTTGTTGACCGGAAAGGAATGACGTTAGCTTTGGATTCAAGAGTTGCCTTTTCACCAGCAGCACAATTTTAATCAGCAAAAAACACCTAATCCTTACACACCTTCGCGCACATCATATTGTTTCAGTAAAATCGGCCCAAATATCCCGCTCACTTCTTGATGCGCTGGAGTATAGTGGGTCGGACTATGCCCTGCCAAATAGGGCGCCAATGTGTTAGTCACAAGGATAGCGATCTGATTTTGGCCTTGTTGCACACAATCACTTATGTCAAATTGATAGGGTGACCAAATCCGTGCCCCTACCGATTGCCCATTGACAATCACCTCTGCCGTACCACGCACCACACCCAGGTCGAGCACCCATTGCCCTCGTATGTCATCAATATTGATGGTACGGGTGAATGTAACCGCACCGGCAAAATCAGCCAACCCCAGATCAGCAAACGACGCTGGCAGTTGCGCAAATCCTTCGCCCCATTGATAGGTCAGCGGAGCCTGCAATAGCGCCGCACCAGCGCCACCGTGCGGTGCCGTCAGCGTTAATTGGGCCTGCATCGCAGCTGTTGGCAATGAGTAGCTACCGTTTGTACGGGGAATTGCGTGACCATCAATCACCAGACTCGGCGTTGCCTCGGTTTCAATCTGGAGCGTCGTAGCCCCCACTGGCACACGCCAATGAAGCTGCGCCGTACGCTGGTGCCCCGCATAGGCATCGGGCACCAGTGCCACTACCGTATCGTCGGCCGGGCTAGCTTCGAGCCAGGCCGCCTGTGGCAAAGGGTGAGGGCGCCGGCGCACGAGTGGCCAACCTGGATCCATGTCGACATACAAGGCATGGTCGGTATCGAAGGTCAAATCAACCCATTGGCGGCGGCGAATCCGGGCTGGCTGTACCGCCTCGGTATGGCGTGCCACCGTCCAATCGACGCCACTCATCACGACAGTCGTTGCGCCGGTGGCAGTGATACAGACGGCATCAACCATCAATGACACACCCCGGCCACCATCAAGCGCCACAATCCGCAATTGATGTGTCCCAGCGTCACATACGGGCAACTGGTACGGTTGCACCCTTACGGTACTGCCGTAGGGGTCGTAGCCCCCTTGGCGGCCGATTTCGTAGTCATCGAGGTAGACCGTCACCGGCACATCGGCCACCACAATCATGTCACCTGTCGTAGTCGGCGTTGATAACGAAAACGTATGCGCAAAGGTCAGCAACGATGCCGATTGGGGCATGTCGTTTTGCATAATCCAATTGGGGCGGGCAAAGCGCTCGGGGTGGCGTACCAACGCCCAGTACCCGCGCAGATTCACTGTTTGTGCGGGAGCCAACTCAAATTCAATCAGATGCTGACCGACTGCCCACATCACTGGGATAAACCATTGGTACCCCGGGGCACACGGGCCTTGGTCGACTCCATCCAACCAGACACGTTTGACGGCGGGTGCCGCCAGCACAAACGCCCCAGATTCCGGCGTAGTCAATATCACCGTGGTGCGCACACGTACCGCCTGACCGGCATGCACCACCCCAAAGGCCATGAATTCTTCGGGCACGTATCCCTTGGGACCCAGCATGCCCCAATGCAGGGTGTCTTTGTGGATACCCCGAGCCAGCGAATAAACTAACGGCTGCCAATCATGCACCTGCAAGGGATCAGTGCCGGTACCGATCGCAGTCAGTGGGTGTGGTAGTGTATTGACAGGGAGGGGCGTCGTCGCCCAGCCATATGTACCAAAGCCTTGGGTTTGCACTGCGCCACGCTCGTCGTGAAAACGCATGGTGTGGGGCAACATTAGCCCCGTGGCAGGGCGCGCCAAATCGCCCCACTGGTTATCGACGGTTGCCACAATTTGCGTCTGCCAACTGCCTACCAAATCAGTTTGGGCAATCAGGCTCGGTGCCAGCGCTGGTTGCGGAGTCGCACTCCCGTGATCGGGAATAAACAACAGTGCCGCTGGCGCCTGGGCCAGCAATATCTGCCATGTGCCATCGGTTTGTTGCGCAACCGGCATGACACTGCCATCGAGAATTCCCCACTGCTCGACAATTTGCGCATCAGGAATCGTCAATTGCAGGCTGGTGGGGAGGCGTTTGGCGTCGAAATCATAGGGCGTACTATTCCAATGCCCATCCCAATAAAACTGTGACCCAGCCACCGTAGGCGTGACAAATACCACCCGTCCGCCGTCGACACGGCGTTCGAGTACTTGCACATTGCCATCAATCCGGCGCGGCACGCGTTGCAAGTAGGGCACTAGTGCGTCGGCGCTTGCAACGGTAATGATGTTTTCGTGGCGCACAATCCCCAATGGCAGCGATGAAACCGCCAACACCAAGCCACCGCTTTGGGCAAAGGCATTGACCGCTGCCACACATGCTGCGGACAAATGCGTCAGGGCGGGCAAAATCAGACAACGGTAGGACTCTCCCGCCACCTGCAATTGTCCAGTGTCGATGTGTCCCCGTGCGAGTGAATCGTCGTCGAGCATATCGAAATCACGGCGGTCGCGCTCAAGCACCCCCGGTTTGGGGTTATTCCAAAACATTGAGCCTGTAATCGCCACAAATTGTTGCTCGGCTTCACTGGCCGCCTCGAGTGGCCCCGATACCAACAAGTGGGCTTGGACGGTGGTAGTGGGGAAGAGGACTGCGATATCACAGACATGCCGTCCTACCGCCAAAATTCCCATCAAACGCATGACCGCATCAGCGAATTGCGGGTAATGGCGCCAGTACGGTTGGCGCCAACACGTCGACGGCGGTGCCCATTCCCACCAGCCCCCTTTGGTAGAGTAGTAGACCGCATGTGGGTCGTAGAGGGTCAGTCCGGCCCGAATCCACGGCACCAACCAGTCAAAGGTTTCTTCGAGGGTACCACCCCAGCCACTACTATGGAAGGCCTCGATCCACGAGCGTGGGCGCTCGTACAAGTGTGCCA
This sequence comes from Roseiflexaceae bacterium, assembly GCA_040397035.1. Classification (GTDB taxonomy): domain Bacteria; phylum Chloroflexota; class Chloroflexia; order Chloroflexales; family Roseiflexaceae; genus UBA965. The sequence continues at coordinate 3,060 of JBBAWW010000072.1, forward strand.
ACGACGAATGGATTTTGCCGTTGCCATGATGGTCACTGCCCGGTGCGCCATACCAACGATGGGTCTGCAAATAATCGGCGTACTCATCGACGGCACCGATGGGCAATGCCATCCGCGCCGGGCTCTGCTGGTCAAAGCCACAAATCAAGCCATGAGTTTGATGCCAATCATAAAATGGTTGAAAAAAGGCCTGCGCACAGCGTTTGGCCCGCCAGCGTTGATAATCGATGCGCACTTGCTGGCTAGCCTGGTCTTCACCTTCAAACAAGGCAATTAATTTGGGTACGATATCGTAGTCATAGGCGGCGGCAAAGCTGGTAGCGAAATCATGGCACCACGTCGGCATTGAGGGCAGTTCATCTTGGAATGACCCTACAATCACATCGCCAAAATAATCACCTGCTTCACGGGCAAAGGCTTCGTGGACCGTTGCGCGCAACGCCAAACAGGCCGGCTGGCTCAGATAATCAAACCCTTTGGTGACGGCATGAATCAAACAAATCCGATGGGTACCCTCAATTGTCGATGTCACTTGCCCATCACGAATCGCTAACGAGCCAATTTGCCCATCCGCATCGATTTGCCACGCCCCGAGCGGCATACAGCCATCAGGAAAGCGCACCGTGGTGGGTGTGGTGACGGGATGTGCGACGTGCCCCAACTGCTGGCCGGCGTATTGGGGATGATTACGGATGATTGTTCCTTGCAGATTCGCCCCCGAAAAGCCGATTTGGTCATAAAACCAAATTTTGATGCCCAATTCACGGGCATCGCGACAAACCCCCACAAAAATCTGCCACCATTCCGGAGTCAAAAAATGCGGTTCGTCAGACAACGAGCCATGCATCGGGCCAGCCGGCGCCAAATTCAAGATTACTAGGTTGTAAACCCCACCCTCGGCGAAGCGTTCGAGTTGCCAGCGCAAGCGGGCACTATCGAGTGGCTCACCGCTCCACCACCAAATCGGCGCCGGTGAAAAGGCATGGTCTGGGGTTTTGAGGCGCTGCAGTGCTAATTCATAACTGTTCATGACAACTCCACACATTCAACACCCAACAAACGCGCCACATGCTTGATGACGGTCGCTTGATGGCCAATCCCTAGCGCGACGTGATGCGTGGGGGCTTCTTGGCACCAGTTATCCATGAATGTGGCCGGGTCACTGGCAAATTTAAGTCGACTATTAGTGTTGCCAATCTGGAGCACTGGCCCGGGGATGGATTGGCCTTCGGCCACCAACATGCGTAATTTACCGTCGCCGTCTTGGGTGACACCGAGGATGGTGATGGGGCCGGTTTTGACCCGCATCTCGATCGAGATACCTTCGCCGGATTTGCCATGGTAGAGGCTCAACGCCCGCATCAACGGCGGCTTGTCACTAATCATGGGATGGGCCGGACCGTCATGCCCCATCAACACAAATTGCGCTGGTACATCCATGGCATAAAATTCGGTAAACGAGCCACCGGCGCCAATCCGATCCATGATGAGCATCGCAATGGCGGTTTTGAGATCGCCCTCACCAGCACACGGCACGCCCTGCCACGTCAGCATCGTAGCCCCCACAATTAAATGTGCCGCCGCATCGGCCGTCGGCATGCCAGGCATGCCGCGATGGTAATAGCACAACGCCTGTAAATCGTAGTTCGCCACCATCTGGTCGAGGGCACACGACACCCGAGCCGCATTGGCGAGCCCATCGGGGGTGACGGCCTTCGAAATTTTGTCGACACCAAGCGGAGCTTCTTCAAAAAGTTCACGAATCCGAGTCACCCGAGTATCGATAGCCTCAGCTGGTATTGCACTGCCATTGGCGGCCAATTCATCAAATTCCAGCCATTCCACATGACAGCCCAGCTGGGCGTGGAGCATGGTGGGGTCACTATACATGTCGAGCATACCGGGGTAGGGGTGACCCAGCATACCGATGCGTGATTGCCGCAACGCTGCCACCGCCCCTGCTGCGCGCACCCATTCACCTATCCGCCCCCACGCCCGCGCATCGTCATGCAACGTACCCGACACGACTTGGAAGGGGATATGCGCGCGCCGAAAGGCATTCGAAATCTCAGGTACACAACAGGCCGAACAAGCCGCCAACCACGCCCCCGTATCGGTATTGGGATAATCGAGTTGCCCGGTTGGCTGCAAATTCAGCACGAGGACTTGGGTGTTGGCCCGCTGTACAATCGGCAATACCTGCGACGATGTGGCATAGGTGGCAGTATGACAAATCAACAAATCTACCTGCGCCTGTGCAAAAAACTGCCCGGCAGCTACTGCCGCCGGTGCCGTATCAACCAACCCCGCACCGACCACTTCGGCACCAAGCGCCGTCAGCTGGGCGGCAATATCGTCGTAATAACTAATTAATAATTCACGCAACCCGGGGAATTGTGCCCAATAGGCCTGTAAGCCAATCGCAAATAACCCAATGCGTGGTCGTGTCAGCGGGAGATGTTGCATATATTATTCCTTTTTTGTAAAAAACGGGTGATAGCGCTAGCCTACGCATTGTTGCCGGTACTGTCAAGTCTTGAGTAAACCTGTTTTTTGGCATTAGCGTGGCGTAAATTTCGATTTATTGCAACTGCTGATTATTACGGTTTAGCAAAAAACCACTGCAGTATTGTTTTTTCACAAACGAGTAGCCCAAATTTCAATTCTTCATCACTGCTTGTTATGACGGTTTCGCAAAAAACCACTGCGGTATTGTTTTTTCACAAAAACATCATTGATTCGCCACCACAGCCGGTCATTCACTTGCGCACACCATACCTGCCCCCTGAATCAAATACGCCGCAATCCCCTCGCCAAAACACCTTCTACGTCATTCCATACCGGTTGCGATGGCAACCGTAGCGTGGAATCTCCCTCGGCTTGCCACAGGATGGGCATACGCAGGGGTGTGGCGCTCATAGGAGATTTCACAACCGTTCCCCCGCGTTCAACGCCACAAGCCAACGAACGCAATCCCTCCAACTGCCCCCTGAATCAAATACGCCGCAATCCCCTCACCCCAATACCTACGCCAAAACACCTCCCACGTCATTCCATGCCGGTTGCGCTGGCAACCGTAGCGTGGAATCTCCCTCGGCTTGCCACAGGATGGGCATACGCAGGGGTGTGGCGCTCATAGGAGATTTCACAACCGTTCCCCCGCGCGCCACGCTACAAGCCAACGAACACAATCCCTCCAACGGACCCCTGAATGAAATGCATCGCAATCCCCTCTCCTATGTGCTTTTTTGTCCACATATATTATTTCAAATTTGTTTGAACTATTTTTTCAGCAAAAAAATACCATATACCTACCACCGAGTTCTCCACATTGGTTCACTATTATACCGGCGGCATGACAATATATCAGGTTACACAAAAAACGCCCCACTGGCATGACACCATCTCATCTCGCTCATCAAGAGCGGAATGGTATCACGCGCAGTGGGGCGGGCAAGTCGTCGCAATTAATCAGCAAATGGGGGGCGGGGATAACCAACACCAAATGGCTCTTCGGGGCGTTTCCATTCGCCCATCAATGCCCGCCGTAATGGCGTCGTCCGCGCCAAAAAGGCTGGGTCGTTGCCCATACGGTCAGAGGGAATCAGCCAGGGTGGTGAATAGACAATATGCATGGTATGGCGATCGAAATCGCGTTCGTTGCGGCCCGTGCGATGAAATACTCCTTGGTGGAACAACAACGCCGTGCCTGGTTTGCCACAAATCACATCACGGATGGGCAAATCATCATCGTCGGCCTTGATTGATTTGGGCAATGGTGTCATATGATTGTGGGTACCCGGAATCATCACCATGTTACCCATACCATCCTCAGATTGATCAGTCAGATAGTAGCCTACCCGCAACTGCATGATGGGGGTTTGGGTGGCGGCCAACCGGCGGAACTCGTATACGCCCGAACCATCTTGGTGGTAGCCGCCTGCTTTGGTGTTGGCAGGTTGGACTGTAGCCCACGAGCTTTGGATGATGAAGTAGTCGCCCATTAACGCCCGGATTTTGGGCAAAATCGACGGATGGTCCAACAATTCCTCGATGGCCGGCTCACTCTCATACAGGTGACCCAGTTGGCGCCATTCGCCGGCAGGATATGCCGAATGGGCCCGACGGGATGCCTCCAAAACCGCAGCCACTTCAGTGGCCGACAAGGCATCAGGAATTACCAAATAGCCAAAGGTATCGAACATGAATCGCTCACGTTCGGTCAAGGCTCCAGGTGCAGCAATTGGGATCATCGGTGATCTCCTTTGTGGGAACGGGTGAACATGACTATGGTAGCATAAAAAACCACCCTATTTCCCACTCGCAATATACGGTTTTTTACGAATTCCCAATATCGCCACACATGGATGTCCGTTACACACAAAAATCCCCCACACGCCGGTGTGGGGGTGGGGTTATTGGTGGGCCGCGAGGGACTCGAACCTTCAACACGCTGATTAAGAGTCAGCTGCTCTACCAATTGAGCTAGCAGCCCGAACAACGATGTGTATAATACCATCATCACATCCAAAATGCAAATCCAATTTGCCAAGCTGTGACAGAATTAGCCGACTACGTACGATGAAGAGGTTTTTTATGATCAAAGTCGATCCAAACCACACCCAATCAGCCTATGGTGGTGCCGGCTGGCGGCCCCGTAGCCTCACCCTGCGGGGTGAATTAGGGGGCATTTGGGGAGCCTGTGGCATCGATAGCGAATATCGCAAATTAACCCATGTCCTGCTCCATCGCCCCGGTGACGAACTTCTCGCATCGGCAGATCCTGATGCCGTCAATATGCTCGAGCCCCTTGATTTGGCGCGCGCCCAAGCCCAACACGATGCCATGGCTGCCGTGTATCTGACCCACGGTGTCCATGTAACCTATGCATCCCCGGCGACGCAACCCACCCCCAACCAAATGTTTATGGCTGACGTATTTGTGATGACGCCCGAAGGCGCAATTATTGCGCGCCCGGCCTCGCAAGTCCGCGCCGGCGAAGAACGCGTCGCAGCCCGCCGTCTGAGCGACATGGGAGTACCGATTATTCGTAGCATTGGCGGCAGCGGCACCTTCGAAGGCGCCGATCTGCAATGGCTCGACGCTCGCACCGTAATTATTGGTCGGGGCCAACGCACCAACGACACCGGCGCCGACCAAATCGCCAATGTGTTAGATGATATGGGTATCGATGCCATCAAAGTTGACCTGCCATATGGTACGATGCATTTAATGGGAATGCTACGAATTATTGACACCAACTTGGCATTGGCTTGGCCCACCCGGCTCGTCCATCGCGCCGTCGATGCCTTACGCGAACGTGGCTATCACGTCGACTTTATCCCCGAAAACGACGAAGTACGTCGTGGGGCTGCGTTTAATTTTGTCACCCTAGCGCCACGCAAAATCCTAATGGCTGCAGGGAACCCACAGACCCAAGCCTGGTTTGCACGTCATGGAATTACCTGTGTTACCACCCCCGTCGATGAACTCGCCAAAGCGGCTGGGGCAATCGGATGCCTAACCGGCATCGTTGCCCGTGAAATGTAAAGTAGGCTCCACATGAACTGGTCACCCACAATTTTTCGCGTCAAAGACATTGCCATCAAAATGCATGTCAGCTTTTTGCTGTTACTTGGCTACGAAGCCTGGATTTGGCGTAGTCACGGCTATATGGGAATGTTGTTTGGCATGGGCATGACCCTGCTGTTGTTTAGCTGCGTGATTTTGCACGAATTAGGGCATGCCCTCGCAGCCCGCACCGTCGGCATCCCCGTCCGCGAAATCTTGTTGTTACCCATTGGTGGCGTTGCCTATCTGTCACGCCGGCCCCGCAAACCCATCCACGAATTATGGATTGCGGTGGCAGGTCCACTCGTCAATGTTGCGATCGCATTAATGTTATTGCCGTTTATCCCGACCACTGATATCAGCGCAACGCTGTCGATTGCCGCACTGCCTGGCCCCGACGCATTACCATCGTGGACAGTGGCCGTGTCATCGTTGTTTGTCGCCAATGTGATGTTGGTGTTATTCAACATGCTCCCAGCCTTCCCCCTCGATGGTGGACGGGTATTGCGGGCCCTAATCGCTATGGTCACCAGCGAACGCCAAGCCACCACCATTGCCACCCTGATTGGTCAAGGCGCTGCCGTCGTGATAGGAATCATTGGCATCCTCAATGGCAATTTCATGTTACCCCTCACTGCCGTTTTGATTTTTTTGAGCGCGGGCAATGAACAAAGCGAAACCCAAGCCCGCACCATGCTCGAAACCCGTATCGTCGGTGATGCCTATAACCGCAACGCCATCACCTTGTCACCGGCGGATCGTACCAGCCGCGTCGTTGATTACATCCTGACCTCGTATCAGCCCGATTTCGCCGTTCTACAAGGCAATCAACTGCTCGGCATCGTCACCCGCGAAGATGTCATGCATGCCCTCGCCACCGACCCCCGTGACGTCTATGTGGCGGGCATCATGCAACGCGATGTCATCAAAGTCGCCCATACCCTCACCCTCGACGATGTCCGCACCATCATCAGTGCCGCCAGCAACGGCGAAGTGGCTGCGGTCTTTCGGGGCGAACAATTCCTCGGGCTCGTCAGCCTGACCGATATCGCCGAAGCCCTCGCCGTCATCGATTATGTCTCCCGCCAAAAAACCTTGCAGGTGGTATGATTTTGGTCCGCTATATCCCCAAACACCAACTCACCACATTCCATAAAAAACACTTGCGGACCGAAAACCCGAAACCAACGAATACGGGCGCATAACGCTGCTCCCGTATTCACCAATCATCAGCTCACTCTTTTGTATAGATGACAATTTCTCGAAAAAATGGTATATTAAATAAATAACAAATCATTACGTCCACAAATGAGGTCACTAATGCAAATCATCGAATTAAATCCTGCTGATATCGCCGTCAGTCGCAGTGGTATCCGTGAAGATATAGGCGATGTGAGTGGACTAGCCGCCACCATTGCCGACCAAGGGTTGTTGCAACCACTTGGTGTCATGGCGCGCACTGAAGGGGGCTACGAATTAATTTACGGGCATCGGCGCCGTAGTGCTGCATTAAGTTTAGGGTTGACCCAAGTTCCTTGTTTGGTGTACGACAACGACGATCGTCAGCTTATCCGTCAATTAACCGAAAATCTACAGCGGCGTGATTTAAACGATCTCGAACAAGCACGGGCCTTCGACCGTTTGCGGCAACGCTTCGCCAGCGAGCACCCCGGCGCCGACGAAGGACAGCTCGATGATTTTGTGGCGCAAATCGTCGGCTTGTCGCCTCGTTCGGTGCGCCGCTATTTGGGGCTACTCGATCTCGACGAAGGGATTCAAGCGTACTTGCGGAGCGGCCAGATGACGGTGACCCAGGCCCAACACCTGCGCCGCATCAACAATGACCAAACCCGCACTGAATTGGCACGAGCGGCGGTGGACGAAGGCATGTCCGCCGCTGAGTTAAGTCGCTTGGCGAGTTATTTTGCGGCCAATCCCAGCCATACCATCGATAGTGCTATCAATGCCCTGCAAGCAGCGCCCACCGCGGTAGCACCGCTACCTAGTATGCCGGTAATGCCGAGCCCAAGCGATGAATACCAGCCACCGAGTAGCTACGATATGCTACCCAAACGGGGTGATGGTGATACTGAGCGTGACGAAGAGACCGGCTATTTACGTGATGACAGTGTGGTTGCCAGCACCAAAGTGCGCCAAAGCAAAATCAAATCACTCGATCAAATGGTCGACGAAAGTGACCGCTTGTTGCGCACCTATGCCGATGGCCAACTGCAGCGCTGGATCGACCATGACGAAAACGCCCCCCTCAAAGTCAGTATGGTGATTGTGCAACTGCAACGGTTGGTAAATGCGTTGCGTGATATTGCTCATGCCGAACAATGGCCAATTGAATTGGAATAAACGGAGGAAGCCATGCCGCCACGCAAAAACGGATTACGCCGGAGCTCTGCCACCACGTTCCGCCGGCGCTTGATTATCTTTCGGCGCCTGTTCCGCTCGGATTGTTCGGCAAGTGAGCTGATTGAATCGGTCAATCTCGCACTCAACCACGACGGCTATCCTCCCGCAGCCACCATGGCGCTCAAACACGACCTCGACGCACTCAAGCATGAGTACAATTGTGTCATTCGGTTTGACCGCAAAACCAATTGCTACAAATTACTCGGTGTGGGAGATTTTGCCATCCTTGATTTACCGAGCGAGAGTTTAGATGCGCTCAATTTTATTGACAAAAACTTCCCCGACGAAAATGTGTTGTCGGCGTTTATCAATGTCCAGAAATTATTGCGCCAAATCAAAATGCTTGTTCCCGATCATACGAAACCCAAAGGGGGCATTCTGCTGACCTTCCGTAATCCTGGGCGCCAAAACAGCGAAGTAGACAAACGGACATTGCTGGTGGTGCGCAAAGCACTCGACAACAAACAAATGTTGGCATTTGATTACACTAGCAATTTCGAATTACACGAAGCCCGCCGGCATACCGTCGCACCCTATGAAATCTTTTTTCGTGATGGACATGCCTACCTCGATGCAGTAGTGCATGCGGTCTCCCCGGCGGGGCATGTCGTCGCCAATGACACCGTCGAATATCGACTCGACCGGATTACCCGGGGATCGGCCAAACAGCTCCTCAACAGCATCCCGCCGGTACGCCCTCCCCAATCTCGCCACGTACTGGTTTATACCTTGGGACCAGAAGTAGCGCGGCGGCGCGATTTAGCGACATTTTTTAATGAAACAAGTATCACCTATAACGACGATGGGAGTGCCACCGTACAGGCAATTGTCAGTAATTTGTGGACCACCCGCCAAATTTTGTTGCGCTATGGCAGTGCCTGCGTGGTCTCTTCGCCACCCGAATTAGTGCAAATGTTTCGCGACACCATTGCCCAAATGGCAACGAAATATTCTTCTTAGCAGAATTGCACTCGGATAATACTTACAACGATCCTCGTCAACGTATATGCATACGTTGGTGGGGATTGTTGCATAAAGCGCCTCATCATCTCTACATTCGCCAATTCAACCAATACCGTGTATAATTGATAAGTTATTGAATAAGGAGGAACGTGTGACGAACACCTTTGAGGCCCTTGGACTGAGTAGTGGGTTATTGGGTACACTAAATGAGCTTGGTTACCAGACGCCTACCCCAGTACAAGCTGCTTCAATCCAGCATATGCTCGCTGGCGCAGATGTGATAGCGCAAGCGCAGACAGGCACCGGCAAGACCGCAGCATATGCACTACCGATTATCGAGAATATCGACATCAACCTACGACACATCCAAGCGTTGGTGTTAGCTCCCACCCGTGAGTTGGCCGTGCAGGTCGCTGCAGCATTCAAGGTTTACGCCAAACACCGCGGCAATTTAAACATCGTCGCGATTTACGGTGGTCAACCGATCGAACGGCAGTTCCGCTCATTGTCAATGGGTGCTCACGTGGTAGTGGCCACACCAGGCCGCCTGATTGATCATATAAATCGTGGTACGATTTCGTTGACCAATGTCAAGGTTATTGTCCTTGACGAAGCAGACGAAATGCTGGCCATGGGCTTCATCGACGATGTTGAACGAATCTTGGCAGTGTTGCCAAAACCACATCAGACGGCATTGTATTCGGCAACCATGCCCGAAGCAATTTCGAATTTGGCCAAGCGTTACATGACCAACCCTGCTCGGATTGCCATCGCTGCCAATCAACGCACTGCGGAATTGGTCGAGCAACGCGTCTACGAAGTCTACCCCAACGATCGTTTCGAAGTGTTATCACGCTTGTTACAATTCGAAGAACCCGGCGCGGCGATGATTTTTTGCCGTACCCGCAACGACGTTGACCAATTGGGCGAGAAGCTCACCGCCCGCGGCTTCAATTGCGATACCCTACACGGCGAATTATCCCAGACCCAACGCGATCGCGTCATGCATCGCTTCCGTACTGCCCAAAGCCAAATTTTGGTAGCCACAGACGTTGCGGCTCGTGGGCTCGATGTCGATCACGTGACGCACGTTATCAACTTCGAAATCCCACCCGACCCCGAAGTCTATGTCCACCGGATTGGTCGTACCGGTCGCGCTGGGCGCTCCGGGATTGCGATTTCGATTATCACCCCTCGTGACCGCTTTGTGATGCGCACGATTCAGCGCATGACGAACGCCACGATTACGCCACATACCATCCCCGCCCTTGCCGACCTCAACAAACGGCAACGGTCACGGTTGGCCAAACAAGTGGCGGACACCGTCGAAGCCCACGATTTGGTGCTCGAGAAGTCACTCTTGGCCCAGCTCGCCGAGCAATTTGACAGCGAAACCATCGCCGCCGCGGCGTTGCGGATTGCCTTTGGCAATGTCCTCAACGAAGTCACGCATGATCCGCTCGCCAAGTCGATGAGTGTCGCCAGCCAAAACTTCGAACCGCGCAACTCGGTCAGCAACAGCGGGCCAGCCCGTTCGTCGTCAATGAATCGCGACAACGTGCGCTTGATTATTGACATTGGTCGTGATCAAGGCGTACGCCCCGGCGACATCGTCGGTGCCATCGCCAACGAAGCCAAGATTCCCGGTCGTTTGATTGGTGGCATCGAGCTCCATGATGGATTCTCGTATGTCAATGTGCCACAACGCGATGCCCGTAAGGTCATCGAAGTACTCAACCATGCCACGATTCGTGGTCGCCGCATTCGTGCCAACTTGGCCACCCCCGCCACCCGTAAATCCTAATATCAGCCCGCATGCTGGTAGCACCCACCCCGTCACCTGTGTGTGCCGGGGTGGTTTTTTTGCAAAAAATCACCCATCAGCCAGAGAAATTGCCAATACCAACATATAAATCTGGTAGGATAAAGTCATCCACTTTGCAAAGGAGCAGACAATGGGTCAATTACGCCCCACCGGATTACGTACCGAATACCTTGAATCGCCACGTGGGATTACCGTAGCGCAGCCACGCTTGAGTTGGCACCTCGCAGGTGACGGTCACGATCGCCGCCAAACGGCCTATCAAATCCGCGTCGCCACCAACCCCAAATCATTCAAACAAGACAAAGTCGAATTGTGGGATAGTGGCAAAATCAGCAGTGACTTGCAACCCGCCATCCGCTATGCCGGACCAGCCTTATCGAGCGGAGTAACTGCCTATTGGCAAGTACGCATCTGGGATGAAAACGATACCCCTTCGGTATGGAGTAGTAGTCATTTTTGGCAACAGGGACTCAGCGAATCTGATTGGGCCGCTGCTGCCTGGATAGCCTACCCGACCCCCAAAGATGGCGACGAACTGAGTCAACCCGTGGCCATGCTCCGCCATCAATTTGACTTGCCCAGCAAGCCCGTCAATGCGACATTATATGCCTCGGCCCTCGGGTTGTACGAGATCCAACTCAATGGTCAGGTCGTCGGTGATCGCGTACTCACCCCCGGCTGGAGCGATTACAACCACCGCGTGATGTACCAAGCCTTTGATGTCACCAGCCTGCTCCAACGCGATAGCAATGCCATTGCCGCCATGATTGGCGACGGCTGGTATTGTGGCTATTTGGGCTTCGAAAACAATTTCTCGCGCTATGGTGACTTCCCGGCCTTGCGTTGTCGCCTCGATGTTACCTGCGCCGATGGCAGCATCCATACCATCACTAGTAATCCCCAATGGCGCGCCAACAACGGCCATATCCGCGCCGCAGATTTTTATATGGGTGCGAGTATCGACTATACCCGCATCCCGCATGGCTGGGAACAAGTGGGCTACCCCGATCAGGCTTGGCATCTCGTCCAAGTGGTCAACTATGCCGGTGTGATGAGTCCCGATACCTCGCCGCCGTTGCGCATCATCGAGACATTGCCGGTGCAACGAGTCACCCAACCCGCCCCCAAAGTCTATATCGTCGATTTCGGGCAAATCTATGCCGGCTATATGCGCCTGCACGTCAATGGCAAACGGGGCCAAAAAATCACCATTCGCTATGGCGAAATCTTGAATGGCGATGGCTCGCTCCATACCATCAATCTGCGCGCTGCCAAGCAAACCGACGTCTTTATCCTAGACGGCGAATCACGCTGGATTGAGCCCAATTTCACCTACAAAGGGTTTCGCTATGTCGAAATCAGCGGACTCGACAAACCACCCCAACCCGAAGACATCAATGGCTGTGTCATGCATGTCGATGCCCCACTCACCGGTGAATTTCGCTGTGCCGACCCCTTGCTCAATCAACTCTGGAAAAACATTCGCTGGGGCCAACGAGGCAACTTCCTCAGCGTCCCTACCGACTGCCCGCAACGCGACGAGCGCTTAGGCTGGACCGGCGACATGCAAATCTATGTACGCACCGGCATCTACCAGATGGACTGTGCGGCCTATCTCACCAAATGGATGCGCGACGTCCGTGATGGCCAACACGAATCAGGCGCATTCCCCGACGTCGCCCCCCGGATTGTCGTCCAAGCCGAAGGTGCCCCCGCCTGGGGTGATTGTGGCGTCGTCGTACCATGGACGTTGTGGCGCATGTATGGCGACACCGAATTCATCGACGAAAACTGGAGTGCCATGGAAAAATGGATGGCATTCTTGCACGACACCAACCCCAATCTGCGTCGCCTCAATCGCCGCGGCAACGACTATGGCGACTGGGTGGCCATGGATTCGCATACCGCCCGTGACCTCATCGGTACCGCCTATTGGGCCCAAGACGCCGCCCTGCTCGCCCAAATGGCCACGGCCACTGGACGCACCGCTGCCGCCGCCAAATACCATGATTTGGCACAACGCGTCCGCCAAGCCTTCTGTGAAGCGCATGTCTCGCCCGAAGGGGCAGTGATTGGCGACATTACCAGCGTTCATCCCCATTTGGTGCATCTCAATATGCAACTCAATGGCGAAACCCAAACCAACTACGCCTTGGCCTTAAACTTCGACCTCATTCCCAGCAACACCGTCAACTATGCCACCGATCGTTTGATTCGTGACATCGTACGCCGTGGCAATCACTTGTCGACGGGGTTTGTAGGCACCATGCACCTGTTGCCCGCCCTCACCAAGGGTGGCGCCACCGAAATGGCCTACCGCCTGCTCCGCCAACAAAGCTTCCCGTCGTGGCTCTACCCCGTCACCCAAGGCGCCACCACCATGTGGGAGCGCTGGGATTCGTGGCACCACGAATTCGGCTTACAAACCCCTACCATGAATTCCTTTAACCACTTCGCTTACGGCTGTGTGGGCGACTGGATGATGCGCACCATGATTGGGATTTGTGACCACCCCGATGCCCCTGGCTTCCGGACTGCCCTCATCGCGCCCCAACCCGGTGGCGGCCTCAGCTACGCCAAAGGTAGCTATACGTCACAATTTGGTACCTACAAATCAGGCTGGAAAGTCAAAGGCACCCTGCTCCAACTCGACGTGACCATCCCTGCCGGCTGTAGCGCCGAAGTACATATCCCCTGTGACGACCTCAAAAGCATTCGGATTGATGGCAAAAAAGTAGCGACAACACTAGCACATGGGGTTGCAATCGTTACTCTTGGGTCTGGTGAATATGCAATTACCAGCCATTGGACTGCCCCCACCACCGCTATTACCGTCCTCGCGTAAATCCCTTCCCCGCCCACTCCATGGCTGAGGCCATATAGTGGGCGGCACGCATGTCGACACATATCACTTGTATCAGGTTGCAGGTGGTATGTGTCGTTTTGCTTGTGCAAAATAGTTCAAATTTTGTTGAACTATTTTTTGCGGCCAAAAAAATGACATCCTACCCCGGGATATCTCACCTTGTTGCGCAGTTTCACACGCTTAGGCGGATATTATTGCCGTGATTGGCAACAATATCCGCCGATGTAACCCACGCTGTTTTTTATATGACACCACGTAACAATATCTACGCCAATCTACGCTGCTCGCTGATTGTTCGGCGGTGCATTGATACGCCCAAA
>JBBAWW010000073.1:0-16817 GCA_040397035.1 Roseiflexaceae bacterium
ATACGTGCTCCAGCGGGCAATATTGCGCATGGTGATGGTGTGGGGAGCACAAAGTGCGCCGGCAATGATGGCGCTCAGATTGCGGAGCGTAGTAGCAGAGTGAACTTGACAAAAGGAGTGAAAGAGTGCGAATATATCCATGGCTTTTCCTTTGTTTTTTGATAGTGATATACCAAAACTATAAGGGAAAAGCCATTTTTATGCTACGTTTAATTGGCGTAGGTATTAACAGTTTTAAAAAATAAATAGTAATTCTCAAAAAACTTGCTGATATGGGGCGACAGTTGCGTCTACAGTTCAGACGGGTTAAAATGCTACTATATTTGATAAAGCGATTTTTATACCACTTTTATTAATTGGTGTGAATATTAAATCGTTGTCATTGTAAGGAAAAAACATGCATTACCGAATATTGACGGCACTCCTGATTAGTATGATGTTGTTTGGATTGAATGGCACGGTGGCACAGGCAGCCACAACAACCGTAGCATGCTCGGTTAGTGGTACGTTTACCATTACAGACAACGTCGTCACCGGTCAGGATCTCTGTACGGGTACTGCGGTAATCCCAGCAGGGGTTACCTCAATTGCGAATTACGTGTTCTCAAATGCCAACGCCATCGCGGCAATCACCATCCCGGCAGGGGTCACATCCATCGGGGTGGCTGCGTTCCGAAGTGCAGGTAACCTCGCAACGGTCAGCTTTGCCGTCGGCAGCCAACTCACATCCATCGGGGAAGCTGCATTTCAAGATGCATACGCCCTCACCGCTATCACTATCCCGGCAGGGGTCACATCCATCGGGATGGCTACGTTCTACGGTGCAAGCAGCCTTGCAACCGTCAGCTTTGCAACCGGTAGCCAACTCACATCCATCGGGGAAGCTGCATTTAAAAATGCATACGCCCTCACCGCTATCACCATCCCAGTTGGAGTCACATCAATCGGGAGATTCGCGTTTTATAATACAAGCGTGCTCACAACGGTTACCTTCGCAACCGGTAGCCAACTCACATCCATCGGTGAATCTGTGTTCCAATTTGCACGCGCCCTCACGGCAATCACCATCCCGGTGGGGGTCACATCAATCGGGAATCACGCGTTCCAAAGTGCGAGTGCGCTCACAACGGTTACCTTCGCAGCCGGTAGTCAACTCACATCCATCGGGATGTATGCGTTTTATGGCGCGAGTGCCCTCACGGCAATCACCATCCCAGCAGGAGTCACATCCATCGCGGCGAACACCTTCGACGGTGCAAGCAGCCTCGCAACCGTCACCTTCGCCCCCGGGAGCCAACTCACATCTATTGGTCAATCTGCATTCTCAAGTGCATTTGCGCTCACCGACATCACCATTCCAGAGGGCGTCACATCCATTGGGAATTACGCGTTTTTTCGAACAACCAGTCTCACAACGGCCACCTTCGCAGCCGGTAGCCTACTCACATCCATTGGGATTTATGCATTCCATGGTGCACGCGCACTCTCTGCGATTACCATCCCGGCAAGGGTCACATCCATCGGGGAACTCGCGTTCTTCGGTGCGACCAGCATGGCAACGGTCAGCTTTGCAGCTGGTAGCCAACTCACATCCATCGGGCGATCTGCATTTATTGGAGCAACGAGCCTCACTGCAATCACCATCCCGGCAGGGGTCACCTCCATTGGGGATTACACGCTCTACGGTGCAAGCAGCCTAGCAACCGTCAGCTTCTCAGCTGATAGTCTACTCACATCCATTGGGAATTATGCATTCTATGGTGTAAGCGCCCTCACCGCCATTACCATTCCGGCAGGGGTCACATCCATCGGGGATAACGCGTTCCGAAGTGCGAGCGCTCTCACTGCAATCACTATCCCGGCAGGGGTCACATCCATTGGGGATTATGCGTTTCAGGATGCAAGCGCCCTGAAAAGTGTGTATTTCTTGGCTAATAAGCCAACGCTTGGAGTTGACGCATTTAGCGGTGTCAGCGGTGCTACCGCATATATCCGGTCGACAGCAACGGGATATCCCGCTGTGGGAAGTCTAATGGATGGTCTGACTATTGCAGAAGCAGTATATACCCTAGCATGTTCAGGCGGTGGTACGTTTACCATTACAGACAACGTCGTCAGCAGTCACAGTGGTTGTACTGGCATTGCAACAGTGCCGGCATCGGTCACTTCCATTGGGGATAACGCGTTCAACGGTGCAAGCAGCCTCGCAACGGTCAGCTTTGCAGTCGGCAGCCAACTCACATCCATCGGGGAAGGGGCATTTCGAGATGCATACGCCCTCACGGCAATCACCATCCCGGCAGGGGTCACATCCATTGGGACGCACGCGTTTTTTAACGCATATAATCTGACTGCGATCACCATTCCGGCGTCGGTCACATTCATTGGTGTTAACGCTTTCGCCTATACAGCGTCCCTGACCGCCATCACCGTCGCGAGCGCGAACACCGCGTATGCATCGGTTGCGGGGGTGCTTTATAACAAAGCGCTTACACAACTAGAAGCCTACCCCGCGAATAAGGTTGGAACAACATACACTATCCCGGCGGGAGTCATATCCATCGCGGATTACGCGTTTGCAAAAGCAAATAGCCTTGCAACAGTTACTTTCGCAGCCAGTAGCCAACTCACGTCCATCGGGGCAGGTGCATTTCGAAGTGCAAGCGCCCTCACCGCAATCATCATTCCAGCAGGAGTCATATCCATCGGGCACGCTGCATTCATGTATACACACGCCCTCGCAACTGTTACCTTCGCAGCCGGTAGCCAACTCACATCCATCGAGAGTTTCGCGTTTCATGCTGCAAGTGCCCTGACTGCCATCACCATTCCGGCAGGGGTCATATCCATCGAGTATTCTGCATTCCAAAGAGCAAGTGCCCTTAGAAGCGTGTATTTCTTGGCTGATAAGCCAACGATCGGAATTGACGCATTTAGCGATGTCAGCGGTGCTACCGCATACATCCGGTCGACAGCAACGGGATATCCCGCTGTGGGAAGTCTAATGGATGGTCTGACCATTGCAGAAGGAGTATACACCCTCACCTATGATGTCAACGGTGGGTCTGCAATTGCGCCAGGGGTAGTGTTGCAAGGGCAGCCGATAGCTACACCTCTATCGCCGAATCAGTCTGGGTACGCCTTTGTGGGTTGGTCTGCAAGCGATGGTGGCGCTACATTGACGTTTCCGTATGTGCCGAGTACTGCGGGTAATATCACCCTGTTTGCCAAGTGGATTACTGCAACTCCTACGTACACCGCTACCAACACCGCCACCGCCACCCGTACCGCCACCGCTACCCGTACCAACACCGCCACCCGTACCAACACCGCCACCCGTACTAACACCCGCACCGCCACCCGTACCAACACCGCCACCCGTACCAACACCGCCACCCGTACCAACACCCCGACTGCGACTGCGACGCGCACAGCCACCGCTACCCGTACCAACACCGCTACCCGTACCAACACCGCGACGCGCACTAACACCCGCACCGCCACCGCTACCCGTACCAACACCCGCACCGCCACCAACACCCGCACCGCCACCAACACCCGCACCGCCACCAACACCCGCACCACCACCAACACCCGCACTGCGACGCGTACTGCCACTAGTACCGTCACCCGCACTGCGACGCGCACCGCCACCGTGACCAGCACTGCATCGCGCACACTTACCCCAACTGCAACTGCGACACTAAGTGGCGTAACTACCTTTACGTTTAATGCAGCGAATTCGTCAGACTGGACGGTCAATCAAGGCGCCACCGCTTTGGGAAGTGATCCCACTTTGTCGTTAACTGTGGGTAGCATATACCGCTTTAGTAAGCAGGTTAGTTCGCACCCGCTATCCCTTCGCAATGCAGACTTTAGCTACTACACCGGCGTAGCTGGCTTCCCACTCAACGGCATACAGTCAGTTGAATTCACCTTGCCAGTTGGTGCTCCAAGTACTCTGTACTACATCTGTGACTCCCATTCCAGTATGCAGGGGGTAATCAACGTAGTACCGTAGCCAATGAAGTTGCGGGGAGGCAGCAAATGCACCGTGTCAAGTGCGGGCGGGCTGGTGAGTTACCCAGAGCGCAAATAACCAGCATAACCCAAATCGATGGCGGAGACTTCCATGTCGTGACCGGCAAAGACGATGGCACGATCGTTTCGTGGGGTGATGATTCAACTGGGCAAGCATGCGTACCGCTAGGTGTCACTACGGCCATCCAGGTCAGTGCCGCCAACAATGCCCCTAATGGGAATGGCGACCGCTTGTTAGATCTGCGCGCACCAGGATATTACGTGTTGTCTGCAGTACCAAACAGCACCACAATACACCCACTGCAACGGGAACCAACAGTGCCACCGCTACTCGTACCGCCACCGCAATACTCGTCGCTTTGTACGTGATGTACCCAAACGCCCCGCATACATAACGGGCAATCTCTGTCACATATCGTGACAGAGATTGCCCGTTCGCTGGTATATCGTGGGAAAGATATAGTGCTTATCCTGTCACGCTCATACCAGTAGCGACATTCATCACAAAGGTCACTTGCACGCTCGCCCCCACCACCAAATTACCATTAATAGCTTCGCCACCGAGGCGAGCATTGCGGGGTGTGGCCTCGGTAGTGATTTGATAGCTGACGTCGACCATGATGGTGCCATGAATACTAATCGTCTGAATCGCCAAAATCGTGGCGGTGCGCGAACCTGCCATAATCATCACAGACCTGCTTTCGTTTATTGATCAAATACAAAACGTTGGATTGCAGCAGCCACCGCCCCTGCTTCAGCCAATGGCCCTACCCAATTGGCAACGGCCTTGACGGTGGCGTGGGCGTTGGCGGGAGCCACGCCGATGCGGGCCGCCTGTACCATCGCCAAATCGGCTTCGGCATCTCCAATCGCCAACACATCGTGCCAATCGAGCCCCTGTTGCTGGCACCACGCCAGCAGGGCGGCTTCTTTGGTGGCGGTTGGTGTGGTGATTACGGCGTCTTCGAGCACACCGTCTCGATTAAAATGCTTGGCGATGCGCAAGGGCAGATGGGCGATGGCTGCTTCGAGGGTATGGACATGATGCGCTTCGGCGACGATAATCCGGGTAATGGCGTGCTGTTGACTGACGCTGGTGGCGTTTTCGGCATGATGGGTGTCGGGGTCAAACGACGACAATTCTTTAATTGCACCCGCCGTGGCATAGTTGGTACCGGTACTGGTGAGTAGTAGCGGAATCGCGTGGTAATCGGCGGTTTGGGCGATGATGTGCATGATGTCAGCGGGAATGGCGATGGCGGCCACGCATTGTCCCGTGGCGTCATAGGTGGTGGCGCCCCCTTCGCAAATCAACGGGCAGGCGAAATCGAGCTGGTCGGCGATTTCTTTGGCCGACGAATATTTGCGCACCGTCGCCAGCACCACATGGATGCCCTGTTGGTGGGCGGCGGCTAGGGCCGCACGGTTTTGTGGGGGCAAGTGCCCCCGCCAAATCAAGGTACTGTCGATATCGCTGACAATCAAGCGAATAGCGTTGTTGTTCATGCACTCCACTCTGCGTTTTGTTCGACACCATAGCCATTGCTCCGGAGCGTCTCGATCACCGTCTGACCATGCATCATATCACGCACCTCGAGGATGAGCTCGATGCCGACACGGTCGATGGGCACCAGCCAGGTGGCGCGGCGATGGAAAATATCAACCACATTCGCCCCACTATCCGCCACCACCCGCAACAGCGGTGCCAAATTGCCTGGGCGGTCGGCGACCAACACTTTGAGCATCAGGTAGCGCCCTTGTTTGACTAGGACTTGCTCGATGACGCGCGTCAAAAAATTGGGATCAATGTTGCCGCCACATAACAAATTACACACCACATCATTCGGTGATAACGGAATCAACCCTGCCATCAAGGCAGCCAACCCGGCGGCTCCGGCCCCTTCGACCACGAGGTGTAATGAGCGGGCGGCATGGGTGATGGCCGCAGCGATTTGGTCATCATTGACGGTGACCACGTCATCCACAAAGTGATTGATGATGGCGAGGGTCAATTCCCCCGGTTGCTTGACTGCAATGCCATCGGCAATGGTGCGCACGCTGTCGACCCGCACGGGGTG
Source organism: Roseiflexaceae bacterium (assembly GCA_040397035.1). GTDB lineage: Bacteria > Chloroflexota > Chloroflexia > Chloroflexales > Roseiflexaceae > UBA965. The sequence continues at coordinate 6,120 of JBBAWW010000073.1, forward strand.
GCCTGCAGCCAGCGATGGCCGCACGGCATCACAGCCGGCTGCCTGCACGCCGATAATCCGGGCGGTCGAGCCGAGGGCTCGCAAGGCGGTGGCGATGCCGCCGATCAGGCCGCCACCACCAATGGGGACGACGATGACGGTGGCATTGGCCAGGGTGGCAAAAATCTCGAGGCCGATGGTGCCTTGGCCCGCAATCACATTACGATCGTTGAAGGCATGGATAAAGGTCAGATTGCGCTCGGCTTCGATCTGGCGGGCAGTGATTCCTGCATCATCAAAGGTCGCCCCCGCCAACACCACTTCGGCGCCCAGCGCTCGGGTGGCGGTGATTTTGGTGAGCGGCGCATGTTCGGGCATCACAATCACTGCCGGCACCCCAAACAATTTGGCGGCTAACGCTACTCCTTGGGCATGATTGCCGGCCGAATTGGTCACCACACCCCGTTGGCGGGCGGCGTCATCGAGATTGTGGATGGCGTTGTAGGCGCCGCGCACCTTGAATGACCCCGAGCGTTGCAATGATTCGGCTTTGTGAAAAATCTGGGCGCCCAGTTGGGCCGATAAACTGTCGTCGGGCAAAATTGGCGTGGCGATGATGACGTCGCGCAGAGCGGCATGGGCCGCTTGGATGTCTGCAAGGGTGATAGTCATAATTTAGCGCCGACCGCTGATTTTTTCGGCCAGATTAGCCGCCCGGGCTGCCAAAATCTGGAATTGCTTGGCGAGGGCGGGTTGGCTAGTGTCTTGGGCGGCGGCCATGATGACGCCACAGGCCGTCTGGAGCTTGTTGAGCTGGGCTTTGTCGCCCGCCAAATGACGCTCGGTGATGGCCCGTTCGATGTATGCATAGAGTTGTTCGTTGGTCATAGAGGCCTTCTCTCAATATTCCTCACGCAGAGAAATATCATTCGCGGCGCTAATCCGTTTCGCACAGTACACTTTAATTGTATACCCGTTGTATCCTCTGCGTGCCCTGTGCGAACCAATGACAATCCTTTTCCGCGTGAGATAAAACAGCATTTCGCATAAGCAAGCATGTATCGGAATGATATACACTACTGCTGGGAGATTGCACAGTCGCTTCGCTCCCATGCAATGACGTATGGTGGGGTCTCTGCGGCCTCTGTGCCCGCTGTGCGAGATAAGCGAGATGTCTCCGCGCCCTCTGCGTCCTCTGTGCGAGCCAAAGACAATCCCCCCGCTACGCCGGCAATTGGAGAAAACGAGGTAACTGCTCATCCCACGCCGTACGTTGTTGGCTCGGTTCGATAATCGTCGGCGGGTAAGATTCAGCGATAATCCGCCGGCCGGTGGCCAAATCGGGGATTACACCGATAGTGATGGCTTGGATGAGCACATTCCCCAAGGCCGTCGCTTCAACTGGTCCTGCCACCACTGGCAAATTGCAGGCATCGGCGGTAAAGCGATTGAGCAGTTGGTTTTGACTACCGCCTCCTACAATCCGCACCGTATTGATATGGTTGCCACTCAGTTGACCGAGGGTGTCGAGTACGGTGCGGTAGCGCAACGCCAAACTTTCGAGACAACAGCGCACAATCGCACCTGGGGTTTGGGGCACCGTGATGCCGTTGCGTTGGCAGTAGTTTTGGATGGCGCGGGGCATATCGTCGGGGTTGAGGAAGTCGTGGGCATCGGGATTGATGATGCTGGCAAATGCCGGCGCACCACTCGCCAGGGCCATTAATTCATCCCAGCTATACTCGTGCCCTTGGCGTTGCCAACTACGCCGGCATTCTTGGAGCAACCACAGCCCAGCAATGTTTTTGAGCAAACGGATGGTGCCATTGATACCGCCCTCGTTGGTGAAGTTGACCGCCCGAGCCGTGGCCGAAACCACCGGCGCGGCGATTTCCATCCCCATCAGACTCCACGTGCCACTACTAATATACGCACTGTGAGGATCAAGCCCAGGAATCGCCGCAATGGCGGCACCGGTATCGTGGGTGGCACCGGCAATCACCGGTGGTGCACTGGTCAGCCCGGTATCGGCACACACACTGGCCAGCAACGGCCCCAAAATCGTGCCCGGCATAATTACTTTGGGTAACATCTGGCGGGGGATGTCGAGCCGCGCCAGCATATCACCGGCCCAGTCACGGGTATGGCAATCGAGCATTTGGGTGGTCGAGGCGTTGGTGTATTCGGCCACCGCCACGCCCGACATCCAATAATGCAACAAATCGGGCACCAACAACAGCTTGTCGGCATGCACGAGTTGTGGATCGTTACTCATGCGCATGCTCAACAATTGATAGAGCGTGTTGATTTGCATGAACTGAATGCCGGTAGTACCAAAAATATCATCACTCGCCACGCGGGCAAAGGCGTGTTCCAACATGCCGTCGGTGCGGTGGTCGCGGTAGCAGGTGGGATTGGCGATGAGGCGACCTTGGCTGTCGAGTAAGCCATAGTCGACGCCCCAACTATCGACCGAGATGCCGGCTAGTGGTGCGCCACCACGACTAGTGTGGGTGCGAATCCCCGCCAAAATATGGTTCCAAATCCCCAAAATGTCCCAGTGCTGGCGATTGTGCACTGCAATCGGACCGTTTTCGAAGCGGGTCAGTGGCTCAATCGAGATGCGAGCGCCATCCCAGCGCCCTAGCATGACGCGCCCACCCGAGGCGCCTAGGTCAACCGCCAAAAAATGATCAATAGGCATCGTACTATCCTCTTTGATATGCGAGCATGTATGTTTTGTGCCCTACACGAATAATTGGGCCTGCATGATGGTGATGGCTTGGCCGATGAGTTTGACGCGGTCGCCGACTAATTTCGTGCGGACGATGCCGCCGCGGGCGGAGCGTTGCGCGCCGATGAGCTCTGTTTTGCCCAAAATCTCGCCCCAGTAGGGTGCCAAACAACAATGCGCCGAGCCGGTCACCGGGTCTTCGCCGATACCAGCCCCGGCCCCAAAAAAGCGCGACACAAAATCAATCCCCGCCATGCTACTCGGCGCAGTCAAAATAATCCCGCGCGTGTCGATTTTGGCCAGACGCACATAATCGGGGACGTAATCAACCACTTGAGCTTCGGTTTCAACCAACACCATGATGTCCATGCGGTTTTGGCCAACCCACTGCGGCGTCAATCCCAACGCGTCGTTGAGGGCCGCAAATGAATCAATTTGGTGCGGTACTTCGTTGGGGAAGTCGAGGGTAATCCAGCCGTCGGCATAGCTGGCAGTTAAAATTCCGCTACGGGTGGTGAATTGGAGGGCTGCGCTGGGGTCGGCATAACCGTGTGACCAGAGGGTATGGGCACTAGCGAGGGTGGCGTGGCCACACAAATCCATCTCCGCCGTAGGAGTGAACCAGCGCAAACTCCACAGGTCGCCTTGCTTCCAGAGGAATGCGGTCTCGGACAAATTCATCTCGAATGCAACCTGTTGCATCCAGATTGCATCGCGGGGTCCGTCGAGCGGGCAAACCGCCGCCGGATTACCGGCAAACGGTTGATTGGTAAAGGCGTCTACGGTAAATAATGTGGTTGACATGGTGTTATTCCTTCCATAAAGCCAGTGGTGTTATTTTACCGTGAATTGGACTATGTTATTTATCTCGCACAGAGACCTACCGTGCGTCATTGCATGGGAGCGAAGCGACTGTGCAATCTCCCAGTGGTCGGGTATATCTTTCCGATAAATGCCTGTGCATACGAAATGCCGATTTATCTCGCACAGAGGGCGCAGAGGCCGCAGAGCCCCACAGTGCGTCATTGCATGGGAGCGACAGCGACTGTGCAATCTCCGTGTGGTAGGGTATATCCTTCCGATAAATGCCTGTGGATGCGAAATGCTGATTTATCTCACGCGGAGGCGCGGAGCACGCGGAGGCATCTCGCACAGAGGGCGCAGAGACCGCTGAGCCCCACAGTGCGTCATTGCATGGGAGCGACAGCGACTGTGCAATCTCCGTGTGGTCGCTAAACTGTCGATAAATGCCCGTGTATGCGCGATGCCGATTTATCTCACGCGGAGGCGCGGAGCACGCGGAGTTTTTTTCGATCGTGGTGATCGATAAATATCTATCAATACGAGATGCCGATTTATCTCGCGTGGAGGCATTTTCCATTATCAATTTTTAATTTTCAATTCATTGGGGACGCCATACCTTCGAGATTTGGGAGCCGTATTGGCCAAATCAGACCTTTTGGCCAGAAGTCAACGCCGCCACCAAATATGTGGCATCCAACACCCGTACCACGACTACCTGGCAACCAGCCGTCTTTTTGCAGGGCGACGTGGCAGCGCAGGTGGCGGCACTCAAACAACAACCCGGCCGTGACATCCATGTGTGGGGCAGTAGCGACTTCGTGCAGACATTGCTGGCCCATGATTTGGTCGATGCCTTGTGGTTGATGGTCTATCCGCTGACATTAGGCACTGGCAAGCGCTTGTTTGGCACTGGCACCATTCCCGCACCATTCCAGGTTGTCGAAAGCATTGCCACCCCTAGTGGCACGATGGTAATGCATTATGCACGGACTCGGACAGATTAGGAAAGCGCATCAAAAACGGTCATGAGCGCAGTTGTACCATTACCGCATTTAGTCGTAGCACCATGTCAAAGTGTTATGATATCTATATCTCTTATTTTGTTGAAAAGGAACAACGCATGAAACTCTCAGCAGTCCACCACGTCGCCGTGGTAACGGCAAATTTCGCCGCCATGAAGCAGTTTTATACCGAAGTGTTGGGGTTGGAAGTGGTGGGGAAGTTCGTGGGCAAGGATATTATTTTCCTCCAGACCGGCCCACTCACCATTGAACTCGTGTCACGCGACACGCATGTGGCGGGCACCAGTGGCGGCTGGGATCATTTCGCCTTTGAGGTCGACGATATCGATGCAACGGCGGCAGAATTGACGGCCAAAGGTGTGGTATTTCACATTCCGCCGTTTAATTTTCCCGATAATCATGCAGTGCGGATTGGCTTCTTCAAAGACCCCGACGGCAATCCGATCGAATTGGTACAACCATTAAAGGGGCGCTACCCCCAAGATCAATAGCGTGGTGACGATGCAATCATATGCAACCATCGATGCCTATATTGCGGCACAACCACCGGCATTGCAAGTGATTTTGCACCAGGTACGGGTCCAAATCAGTGAATTGTTGCCTAGGGCAAGCGAAGCGATACGCTACGCCATGCCCACCTACAAAATCAACGGCAAAAATATCGTGCATTTTGCGGGGTACCGGCAGCATATCGGGATTTACCCAGGATCTCAAGTGGTTGCCGAACTGCAGGGGGAGTTGGCGGGATACAAGACGTCCAAAGGGGCGGTGCAACTGCCCTTGACCGAGCTATTCCCCCACCCACTCATCGAGCGAATTGTGCGCGTGCGGCTGACGCATTTTTTGGCAACAGGGAAATAATCAATTATACAAGCGAGAAACGCATGACGGCCTTGGTATTAGACGGCAAAAGTACGGCAGTAGCTGCCAAAGAATCGCTGAAACAGCGTATCGCCCAATTGGTGCAGGTCCCCAATCTGGTGGTGGTGCAGGTAGCGGGTGATCCGGCTGCCGACCGCTATGTGCGGGCAATCGGGCGGATTTGTGGTGACGTGGGCGCCGGGTACCAGCTGGTATCGTTACCCGCCGATGTAGCCCAAGCGCAACTCAATCAGACGGTGCGTGAGTTGAGTGACGACGGCGCGGTGCAGGGCATCATCATCCAGATGCCGTTGCCCAAAGGACTCGATGCCGAAGCGGTGGTGGCCCAGCTCGATCCCCGCAAAGACATCGATGGCATCCACCCCGAAAACGCCGGGCGCCTCGCCAACGGCCAACCGCGCTTTGTGCCAGCCACCCCTGCCGGCGGCATGGCCTTGTTGCGCCACTACGGGATTGAAGTGGCCGGCACGCAGGCTGTGGTGGTAGGACGTAGTGCGGTGGTGGGGCGGCCGATGGCCTGGTTATTGCTCCAAGCCGATGCCACCGTGACCATCGCCCACTCGCGTAGTCGTGATTTGGCGGCCATCGTGCGCACCGCCGACATCGTGGTGGCGGCGGTTGGGCGTGCCGAATTGATTCGCGGCGAGATGGTCAAACCAGGTGCGGTAGTGATTGATTTCGGCATCAATGTGCGGGCAGACGGTAGCTTGGTGGGTGATGTGGCATACGCCGAAGTAGCAGCCCACGCCGCGGCGATTACGCCGGTACCGGGTGGCACTGGGCCGATGACCAATGTGCAGTTGCTCGAAAATCTGTTGCGGGCGGTCGCTGGCTAATCTGCGGGTAGAAAAATATGTAGGGTATAATCAATCCCCCGTATGCTCCATGTGAAGCGTACGGGGGATTGGTGTAACGCTAGGGGAAACTAGCGCTTGACGTTGAAGGCGGCCATACCGGGGTAGCGGGCGGCAGTGCCCAATTCTTCTTCGATGCGCAAGAGTTGGTTGTACTTGGCGATACGGTCAGTACGGGCCGGAGCGCCGGTTTTGATTTGGCCGGCGTTGGTGGCCACAGCCAAGTCGGCAATGGTGGTATCTTCGGATTCACCGGAGCGGTGCGAGATCACGGCGGTCCAGCCGGCGCGTTGTGCTTTTTGGACGGCGCTCAGTGATTCCGACAACGAGCCGATCTGGTTGACTTTGACCAAAATCGAGTTGGCGGCCTGCTCGTTGATGGCGCGTTCGAGGCGCGTGACATTGGTGACCAGCAAGTCGTCGCCGACGAGCTGGACGCGGTCGCCGATGCGCTTGTGGAGCAACGACCAGCCGGCCCAGTCGTCTTCGTGCAAGCCATCTTCGAGCGAAATCAAGGGGTATTTGCTGGCAATGTTGGCCCAGTAATCGACCATTTCGGCACTGGTCAAGCTGCGACCTTCGCGCTCGAGCACATATTTGCCATCAACATATAGTTCGGTACAGGCAGGGTCCATCGCCAGCATGATTTCGCTACCGGCTTTGTAGCCAGCGCGCTCGATGGCTTCCATGATGACCTGCAAGGCGGCTTCGTTGTTGGGCAAGCTCGGCGCAAAGCCACCTTCGTCGCCGACGGTGGTCGAAAGACCGCGGTCGTGGAGCACTTTGTTGAGGTTGTGATAAATCTCAGCACCCCAGCGCAGACCCTCGCGGAAGCTACTTGCACCCACCGGCATAATCATGAACTCTTGGAAGTCGGTGGAGTTGATGGCATGCTTGCCGCCATTCATGATGTTCATCATGGGCACCGGCAAGACGTGGGCATGGGCACCACCGATGTAGCGGTACAAGGGCATGTTGTAGGCGTTGGCGGCGGCGCGGGCTACGGCCAGCGACACGCCGAGAATGGCGTTGGCGCCGAGGTTCTTTTTGGAATCGCTACCGTCGAGCGCAATCATGGCTGCGTCGATGCTCAGCTGATCGGTGGCATCCATGCCGTGCAACGCTGGGGCGATTTTGTTGTTGACATTGGCTACGGCCTTGAGGGTACCTTTGCCAAGGTAGCGTTTTTTGTCGCCGTCGCGCAATTCCAATGCTTCGTGGGCACCGGTTGAGGCACCCGAGGGCACGATGGCGCGTCCAAATGCGCCGCCTTCGAGGCGCACGTCGACTTCGACGGTGGGGTTGCCACGGGAATCGAGGATTTCACGGGCGACAATCGAACGAATTTGATTTGAAGACACGGTGGTGACTCCTTATGTATCAGACTGCAAAACTGCACGAAACCGCATTAAAAAACAGCACTACACTGGCTGACGCCCTTGTCTGCTTGCGCCGCCGATTATAGCCGATGTTGGGGATTTGGGCAAATGAAGCAGGACGTATAAAGTCGGAAGGAGGAAGTCCGGAAATTGTCGTTGCGCTCTGTGCGCGAAAATTCTGGCGCACCATGAACGCAACCATGCGCGCGTACCGTCCCAACCCAACAACGACGCACTGATACCTGATACCGGCTAATTATTTATTCCGTTCCGGTACACGCCAATTTGGGAGACCTCGAGGGTATAGGCACCTGCTTGGCCGCTGATAATCAGTCGCATCGACCGAATGTTGGCCGGGTCGAGTACGTATCCTGTGAGGATGTCACCAGAGCGCTTGGGGACGAATATACGCCACGGCAGGCGCACCTCTTGCCAAGTGTTTGCTTGGGTGGCAAATGTGGCTTCGTAGCCGATTGCCCGTTCGGTATTGCACACCGAGATACCGTATGTTTTGCCATCGCCACGGATGCGCAGGGTCAGCCCGTCGTAGCCAGCAAGGTTACGGGCGGTAGGGAGGTCAGTCTGTACCGTTGCAAAGCCGCCATTGTAGTCAAAGCGCACCACGCCGCTGAACAGCGCGCTGTCGTTGTCGGTTGGTTGGATGGCACTGTCGCTGATCCCACCCATCACAGTGTCAGTACGGCTGTACCATTGTGCGAGCACTGATGCATCCGCAAAGGAAAACAGATTCCATTGATCTGAGTGGGCATCTTTGCCGTCGGTCGCGGGGCGTTGCGCCTGCAAAAAGTCTGCGAGCGCCGAGACTCCACTGTTTGTCAGTGATACCACCAAAAGGAATGAAAGGGTCAAGAGGCCGTTAATCATCTCGTGCTCCATTCGTACATAAAAGCAATCTACAAGGGGCGCGTGAGTGGGCATGAGTACCAGCAAATCGCACGATTTGAAGTGTGTGCAATGTGGTGATGTACCCTGAATCGTGCACTACGGGGAACTGCGAAAGCGGGATGGATTGGGTGAACGAGCAGCGTATTGAACTGATTATCATAGAGCGGGGTTTATCGGGTGAGTGAGGAGAGAATTGAGCTGTGTGTCATGGATTGAGCGGGGTTTGTTGCAATATATCCCGCCCGCCAATAAACCTCTGCTGTTATTGTACCTTGCACAAAAACAATCAAATACACTCAATCCGAAAACGAAATCTCTCTTTATCGCACCGAACCAGCGCATGCACTGTAATCATAGCAGAGTCGTTTGAACAACTCCCCATTCCTAACTCTTCGTTACGAACTCTTCGGAGAGCCTCTATGTCAACACCACTCAACCCTGAGAACGATCGTCTGTTCCGCCACATGGCCTAGGCCAACGCGCAGACATTCGCCGTACTGGCGTTTGATTTTGGTTTCTAGCGCCTTAAGTTCTGCCTCGTCCTGCTGGTCGGCCGCCAGTGCGTCGCGTTGCTTGCGTTGGGCATCGAATTCCTCATATAGCGTCGCTGTGTGTTGCGGCATCTGCTCGTGACTAATAGAACCGGCGTGGTTGAGCAGTGGGAACCCGTTGGAGCTGATAATCTGATCCACATTCTGTTTCCAGTAGGCCATGCGCGTTTCCTGTTTTTTTTGGCGCGCAGTTCGGCGGTTTCGAGGAAGATGACCACCAGCCGGTTCAGCGTGTCGAGTTCATCTTCGGTCAGGTAGTTTTTTGCCACGATGATGTCCGCTTTGCGCACCGTATCGCCTTGCCACGTAAGCAGACCGAAATGGGGGTCGGTAGGATTGGCTCGCATCGTGACGAGTGCGGCCGCCGTTTTCTGCGTTACCGCGAAAATTAGCAGATTTTGCATGGTAGCGAAGAACACCTGCGTGGTTTTGTCCGTCTTGTCGTAGTCGCTACTCAGTGCAAAAAGGTCACGCACCTTTTGATAAAAGCGCTTCTCGGAGGCGCAGATGTCGCGGATGCGGGCCAGCATCTCGTCGAAGTAATCTGGCCGGCCAGCTGGTTTTTTGAGGCGCTCGTCGTCCATCACAAAGCCCTTGGTCAGGTACTCTTTTAGGATAGTAGAGGCCCAACGCCGGAACTGCACCCCGCGCGGCGAGCGCACGCGGTAGCCCACGGCGAGGATGGCGTCGAGGTTGTAGAGGGTGACCGGTCGCTGGACCTCGCGCTCACCTTCGGTTTGAACTACCGAGGATTCCTCGGTGGTTGCCGCACGGTTCAGTTCCTGGTCGGAGTAGATGTTCTTGAGATGTAGCCCCACATTATCCGTACTGACATCAAAAAGTTGTGCCATCTCGCGTTGGGACAGCCAGACAGTTTCGCCTTTGGCACGGAGCTGGATGTGGCTACGGCCGTCGTCGGAGGTGTAGAGAATGAGGTCGCTCATGCATCAATCTCCTGCTAGTGCGTCTTGAAGGCAGCGCGCGTGTTTTCGGTGTTCATCAGGTCGAGGCACATGGCGATGATTCAGAGCGTTGTATCCAGTTGTTTTTGGTTGGTGTCGGTCATGGTCTGTTTTTGTCTGTATCATCTGAGTGGGGTTGCCGATTGTTACGCACCCCGATTACGCGCTTCTCACGCGCAATCTCGGCAATCAGTTCTGCTTCGGTGGGTAATATGCGTTGGTACTTAGCGGCAAAAAGTTGTTGACTGTCGGGAATTATCGAGTACTTGACGATTGTTTCATCTTTGCTGTCGCATAGAATGATGCCAATGGTCGGGTTGTCACCCTCGCCACGCTTGAGGTCGTCGAACATGCGCACATACATATCCAGCTGTCCGATATCTTGGTGGGTGAGTTTACCCGTTTTCAGATCGAGGATGACAAAACATTTAAGTAGGTAGTTATAGAATCAATACCTACGCCAATCTAGGCGGCTCATTGGTTGTGGGTCGGTGCATTGATACGCCAAAGTGCTAAAATTGTGCACTCAATCGGTGATTTTAATTCGTTGTGCAGTTTCGGCAATACCTACGCCAATCTAGGCGGCTCGTTGATTGTTCGGCGGTGTATTGATAAGCCCAAATGG
>JBBAWW010000074.1:0-8729 GCA_040397035.1 Roseiflexaceae bacterium
TCAGCACAGGATTCATTTACCCACACGTTGTCGCACTTGAATTGACAATCCGCCTCATGGAAAACACGTAGTGCGCTGACGTGAATTGGCCGGATATAGGCTCGTTCGGTTGCGCAGGTTTCGTGTGACCACCGTGCGACGTACCGCGTCGGTGGCAGGGGTTGTGTTTGATTCGTCGTTTTTCAACGAAAATACAATGTTATTTCGATGCGGTAACTGGTTATACTATACATAGAAACAGTGCGTATCCCCATAATTCGTTGCATCACTCACCATTACTTTGCTGAGGACACTATGGATTCAATATCGCAAAATGTATTTGATAAAGTCACGATTAATGAGCTCATGCGTACCGTGGTCGGGCGCTTGCGCAAACAAAAAATCGCTGTCCCTGACATCATTGACCAACTCAATGCCAAAGGTGTGGCGGTCACCCGTGCCAAATTCGACGATTGGTTTATGACCCGCCCCGACCGTGATACCACCGCACCGATTGCCGTATTTCAGGTATTGCTGAATGTACTATTTAGCTTAGATCAACGCATCATGACCGTAACGGAGCTGTTTACGTTGATTATTGCGGCGCGGATTCCCATCAACGTCATCCAAGACTACGCCCGCTACTTCCCCAAAACCGAATGGAATCACGTCCTTAAGGCGTATGGCTTCCATCAAATCACCTGGAACGACACGCTGATTGGTCGCGACGAAATCACCGAAGTCATCTACGAACACATTGTGCGCCGCTACAACAAAATCTTGGTTGGCCCGGCAGGTGTAGGCAAAACTGCTGTTGCACTGCAAGTATTGCGGCGCTATAGCCTGCACACCGGCAAACCCACCTATTATATCGATATGCGCCAAACGACAACATTTATGGTGCTCCTCGATCAACTCGCCACAGTGTTCCAAGTACGCTCCATGGGCAACGAGCCCCTTTTGTATCGGCTCGAAGCCTTTGTAAAGCATCATGCGCCGTGTCTGCTCATCGACGACTTCCAAGATTCGCCGAGTTTTTCGTTGCCACAATTTATGGCCTACTGCAAAACTCACTTCCCGGCTATGATATTTATTCTGACCACCCAAATGACAACGACGAGCTATCCTGAACTCGCTGACCATATCAGCGAAGTCTTGCCACTGGCCTATAGCGACAACACCTCGCCTACCTATCATCTGGTACGGCGCTGTAGCCTGGAATTAGGGGTGATGCAGATCCGCGACCAAGACATCCACCAGATTTGTCTCCAAGCCCAAGGCAATCCACTCAATATCAAAATGATGGCCGGCAGCATTACACGTGATGCCCATGTTGATTTGTACGACAATATTATCCAAATGTCTTTAACCCACCTCGCCCCCCCGTCCCAGATCCTGTTGCAATTCATGCTGTGTGCCTCCATTCAACTCACCCAGAGCTTTATTCTGGCCGTGAGTCCCCAGTTGATTGGGGTGGATGGGGCTGCGGTCGCTCCCTATTTGCAACAATTGACGACGGCGGGCTATGTCACAGTGGTCCAAAACGACGAACCAATATATGTGGTTGCCAATGTGGTGCGCCAGCACTTGCTGCCACTCTTGAGCAACGAGCAAGTCGTCGATATGTTGCGGTGTGTCTATACCGCGTTGTGCCAAGACAGCGATATGCTCACTACCACCGTAAACTCCAATCAAAGTTTGATCTACCGCACTGATTTAGCGATTATTCTCTATCTAGGACACTCCTTAATCAGTGCTACCATGCCCGTAGAAGCCACGACCCTCTGTTATGTCTGGCACGACACATTTATCCGGCACGGCTTGGTTGCCCAAGCCATCCAACTCGGCGAGCAGTGCATGGCAGCGCTGCCTGACGCCGACAGTATGCGTGTCGAGCTCGAGTTAGTCATGGGCACGTTGTATAGCGAACGTGGGTTGACGCACTATGCCATGACCTACTTTACCCAGGTACGCACCAACGAGGCGAGCCAATCTAATCAATATTTACGCGCACGGGTGGCGGTGAGCCAGTGCCTCATCGAATTAGAAGATATTACCAGCGCCCAAGATGCCCAATTCGTCTTTTTGTGTGACGAATTAACCGTCGCCGTCGATTATTTCCGCCAGCAACAACTCTTTGCGTGGCAAGCGTGGGCTTATCACCGGCTGTCGTACAGCTATTTTCATGTTAATGATTTGCGCAAATCACACGAGTACAATAACTTGGCCGTGAATCTGTTGCGCAAATTAACGCCATCCAACTGGCTCAGCGATGTGATGCGCTCACGCGGCTTGATATTAACGGCAATCGGTGATTTTGCCAGTGCCCGCCAACACCTCGAATACGCCATCAATGCCTACAAAGAGTCCGACCAAGTCTCCGAAATAGCCCAATCCTATTTACGGCTCGCCGTCGTCGATGTGTTGGAGCTGAAAATACCAGCGGCGCTGGTGAATTTGCGCGAAGGAGTGCAAATCTTGGAGCGTATTGGTGGCCTCAAAGATGTGTTGTATAGCATCGATATTTATTGTGGCGTGTTGCTCGCTCAAGGAGGCTTCAATGATGCCCGCATGCTGTTGCAAATCTGCGACCAACTGCGCCACGAACGCCAAATCTACCGTGGCGGGACATTTGATAACATGCTCAAGCAATATTTTGCCTTTGCCACCAATAATACCCAAATTGTGCCACGTGACCTCGGGTTATTTATGCCCAATCAAAACATCTACGAAGTCGTCGCTATTATGCGCCGCCAGTTGATGACGGCATAATACGTAGCGACGCAGCAGGCTGCGTCGCTACGAAATGATGTGTTGATAGCAGATATAGATGATATAGATGATATAGATGATTCCGTAAAAAACGACGGAATTATCTATATTTTTGTATAGTAAAAAATGTATACTGTGTATGTATTGATTGTAAATCTCTGATATGTGTTGCTTTATTTCCCCTTGCGTTGCCGAGGATATATATATGGATTCAAATTCATCACTCGTATTTGACAAAGTCGCCATTAACGAATTGATGCGTCGCGTAATTGGCCGATTGCGCAAACAAAAAATCGCCATTCCTGAGCTGATTGCGCACTTCAACGCCAATGGAACTGCGATTAGTCGCGCCAAATTCAACGACTGGTTTATGACCCGGCCCGATCGTGACACCACTGCCCCGATTGCCGTGGTGAATGGGGTAATCGCTACGCTTTTTGGGTTGCAGCCACACATCATGACGGCTACCGAACTTTTTTCGTTGCTGATTGCGACGCGTATTCCAATTAATCACATCCACGCATATGCCCGCTACTTCCCCAAAGACGAGTGGAACCGCATGCTTGGATTGTATGGGATTCACCATAATGTATGGGATGATGCCATCATCGGCCAAGAAAAAATGATTCGGCAAGCGTTTGACGAGCTCATTGCCGGCAAATGCCAAATCATTGTGGGTGCACCCGGTATCGGCAAAACAATGATTGCCGGCGAATTAATACGCCAATATCAGTTGTTTAAAGGCACCCCCGTGGTGAAAATAAACCTGACCGATGTCCGATCGTTTACCCAACCCCAAACGTTGATGTTGAAACAGTTTGGTATTCAAACGAACGATTATCAACCCATCAAAACCCAAATAAACAACTATATCGTACGCCACAATCCCATTATTCTCTTTGATGATTTTGAAGAAACAGAATACTTTACCGTTACACAGTGGCTCGACTATATGCAACTGCACTTTCCCGCATTTATGTGGTTGATTACCATTCGTAATATGCCCGAAGTCACGACTACCAGCCTCGTACAAATCACCAAAATTGCACCATTGATATACGAAACCAATGATTCATCTGCGTGGATTCTTGCCAAACGCTGCCTGCTCAATAATGGCATGTTTGCACCGCAAAAGGAATTATTGCAGGTAATTACCCAAACGACCCAAGGCAATCCCGGTGCCATTCAACAGATGGTGAATCAGTTGCAAACGACGAATTTTGTCTATTCACCTGACTACGACGGTGATTCATTTGTCCATTTAGATAGCACCGCCCGCACGATATTAGAATTAATGACCGTGCTTCAGGTCCAACTGTCAGAGCGGTTTATCCGTGTGGTGGCACCGCTGATTTGTGAGACCTCGGTTGCCAAAATCGAAGAATCTATCAAAATGCTCAAAAACAAAGGCTATTTGCAAGTGGTTGAAAATCCGTTAGCGTCCTATATCATGGTGCAACGTACCACATTTACGCAAATAACCGCAACGCTGGTGCCGGTCAATCGCATTCATTACCTGCAATCAATTTTTTATGTGTTGTGCGATGGCTTTACCATTGACATGAAATTCCCCCTCAACATGTTGAATTTTCAGAGCGATTTACCCGGAGTGTTGCAGGTCGCAACATTGATGCTCAATGCCGGTATGGTCGATGACTGTGCCTTGTTGTGTTGTCTGTGTAGCGAAATTGCCATTGAAATGGGTGACACCGCTGATATCGTACAAGTGATGGAACAGTGTGTGCGCATGGTGCCAAATCAATCCAATACCTATATTGAAATGCAACTGGCCTTGGGGAAATTATATAGTGAACGTGGGTTGACCTTTAATGCCATCAGCTGTTTTATGCACGTACGTACAAGTGATTTGGTACGTACAAATGACTATTTCCGCGCCCGGGTGGCAGTTATGCAAGCACTCGGGTATATGGTTCGCGATGTGAATTTGCAACAACATGATTTTGTTTTTTTGAGTCAAGAGTTGGTATTTGCGATTGATTATTTTGCGACAGCGCAAAAGAGCGAGTGGCATGGCCGCGCCAATCATTGCTTGGCCTACCTGCATCTGTTTGCCGGCAATGTTTCTGTCGCACACAAACACTCGGCCGCTGCACTCCAATTGATTTCTGTGCCGAATACAACCAATGAGGCTGACGATTATTATGCCCATATCCTGCGTTTACATGCGGTGACATTGTCGTTGCTGGGTGATTACACCCTCGCCCGTAACCAACTCAAACAGGCACTGGTGGCGTATCAACAAACCTTTCGCACCATTGAAATTTTGCAAACCTATATGCGCCTTGCCATGAATGAATTGTTTGCGCATGATATCCAGGCGGCAATGAATTATTTGTATATTACACTCCAAGAAATTAACAAAACTGGTAATGCAAAGAGTGTGTTGTATTGTATCGATCTCTATATTTTATTACTCTGTGTACAAGGAAATATAACGCACGCACACCAATTATTGTATAGTGTCAATGGCTTCCGATCCGAACGTGGTGTGTCACGTGGTGCCGTATTTGATCAATTAATTGAACAATATTTTGCACACCAAACAATCATCAATTCGCCATCCGAATCGAAACAATCATTGTCTGATGTGCTATCACAAATAACCGAAGAACTCAATGCGCGCATTGTTATTTAAGTAGGGCATTTTGTACTGGTGGCGCACTACAACCGTATTTCGCGCCCTTCGGCACTCGAGCGGTAGCAGGCGTCGATGACTTGGGTGCGGCGCAAGCCGTCTTCAGCCGAGGGGATGGCAGGTGCGCCGTCGAGGATGGCGGCCACGAAGTTGTTGATGACATCGACATGACCACCACCGGGCTTGATGTTGGGGACGAGGTCGACGGGCGTGCCGTTGGCTTCATCATAAAAAATCCGTACGGTTTTGACGTTGTGGTAGTCGACTACTTTGAGCTCGGCGCCACCTTCGGTGCCGTACAAAATAATCCCAAAATCGTCGCCATTGGGACCATGGCTGGCCCAGCTAGTTTCGAGTTGGAGCGTAGCACCGCCGTCAAGCCGGATCATAGCGGTAGCCAGGTCTTCGACTTCGTATTGGCCAGCGACCGTTTGGCGGACGCTGTTCATCCCTTTTTGGCCACGGGGCCCAAATTCGGCGTAGGTAGCAGCATTGACCGCTACCGGCGTCGGTTCACCCATCAAGTACATAGCGATATCAAGCATATGTACGCCCAAATCAATCAACGGACCGCCACCAGCCATGTTTTTGTTGACGAACCAACTATTGATGCCGGGGATGCCGGCGCGCCGCATCCAGTAGGATTTGGCGTAATAGATGCGCCCCAAACGACCACTCTCAATGATTTGTTTGATGTACTGCACGTCGCTGCGTTGGCGATGATTGAAGCTAATCATCAAAATCTTGCTGGCGGCTTTGGCGGCTGCCAGCATTGATTCGCCTTCGGCCGGGGTGCGGGCCAGGGGTTTTTCCACCAAGACATGTTTGCCCGCCGCCAAGGCCGCCAAGGTCACTTCGGCATGCAGGCCATTGGGCACACACACACTCACGGCGTCGATGTCGGATTGGGCCAGTAATTCGGCATATTCGCCATAATGACGGGCGCCGTAGCTAGCGGCCAAGGTTTTGGAGCGCTCATCGAGTCCGGCAATGACCGCAATGGTCACCCGCGATTGGATGGCGTAGCCTTCGGCGTGTGATCGCCCGATGCCCGATCCGATGATGCCGACGCGTAGTGGTGCAGTTGTCATAAAGCCTCTTTGTTGCAAAAAATGCCGGATGTGATAGCGCAGCCAACTCATCGGCGCGTATCACGCATGTCTTCGATGCTACTCGGGTCGGTGACGTGGTCGATGAACAGCACGCCGTTGAGATGATCGACTTCGTGCTGGACGGCCCGTGCCAGCAAGCCAGTGGCGCGGCGCAAGCGCAGATTACGCCCTTTGAGGTCGCGGTATTCACAGGTCACCCAGTTAAAGCGTTTGATCGGCGCATAGCGGCCAGGCAAACTCAAGCATCCTTCGGAGCCGGTAATGGTGCTCTCGCCATGTTGGGTGATGACAGGGTCGAGCATCACATACAACTGCTCGGGCTCGATTTCGACCACATTTCCGTCCGTACGTTTTTCGTGGTGGCCGGGGATGCGGATGACCACGAGGCGTTGCGTGATGCCCACTTGGGGTGCTGCCAACCCCACGCCATCGACGGCATCCATCGTGTCGATCATATCGGCCGCGAGTATTTCGAGGGTCGGTTTGTCCATGGCGACGGGGGTACAATTGGCCCGCAAAATTGCCAAATCAGCGGGAATTTCGATGTCGAGAATACGACGAATAGCCATCAGCTGCCTCATTATATGCGTACGGGCTTTTGGATAAGATGACATGCATTATCGCACATCCTCCTGCCAAAAGCCCGTACACTGTCGCCCTTAGTACCAGAACATCGGCTTGCCGATGAATTCTTTGACCTTGGCGCGGTAGGCGATGGGGTCGTAGAATTGATCGATGTCGACGCGCTTGACCCCTTGTAATGGGGTGTCCGCAGGCACAGTGGTATAAACGCCATTTTGGATGGCCACCATCAAGCCACTATGGCCTTTAATTAATTGATCGACGGCCATGTTGCCAAACGAAAAACCCGCCATGCGGTCGATAGCATCAGGCGCGCCTGAACGCATCAAATAGCCCACTTGCTGGTTAATGATGTCAACGCCGGTGATTTTTTTGATGGCTTCGCCGGTGATTTGGCCGATACCGCCCAATTTCTTGTGGCCGTAGGCATCCTCTTCGCCGTATTCCATGGTTTGACCATCAATCATAGTGGCACCTTCAGACATCACCATGATGGAATAGTTTGACGGGTTGCGGCGTTTGTCTGCCACCAATTGGTGCGCCAAGCGCTCGACGTCAAACGGCACTTCGGCGATGATACTGCGGTCTGCATCAGCCAAAAAGCCAGCCACCAAGGCGGTTTCACCACAGTTGCGGCCAAACAACTCCACCACGGCAATCCGCTCGTGTGAGCCGGTAGCAGTCCGCAAGGCGTTGATGAATTCAACGCTACGAGTGATGGCAGTCGAGAAGCCCAAACAGTAGTCGGTACCAAATACGTCGTTGTCCATCGTTTTGGGGATGGCAATCACGCGCACGCCTTCTTTGTACATGCGGACGGCATACGACAACGTATCGTCGCCACCGATGGGGACGAGCGTGTCGATGCCGAGGTGCTCGAGCACCTTGAGCACGTGGGGCGTACAGTCAGCGGTGTTTTTGGGGCCGGTGAACGGGAAGCGCCCCTTCAAAAACTCCGGCATCATCTTTTCGTTGACACGCTGGGGATTGGTGCGTGACGTGTGCAACGTGGTGCCGCCGTAGCGGTCAATGGTGCGCACGTGTAATGGCGTCAACGGTGCAGCCCACTCTTCGTTGTTGGTGGGGTCGTCGAGGTTATAATTGAGCAAACCACCCCAACCACGTTTGATACCGACGACCTCAATGCCTGCTTCGGCACAGCGATTCACGACGGCTTTGATGGCGGGGTTCAATCCCGGGACGTCACCGCCACCGGTCAAAATTCCTACACGCACAACATACCTCCATAACTTCAACATCTATGCGCCAACTCATCAGAGTGTGATGAGTAGTCGTACCACACAAAAAACACCGCCGTCCGGCATGACCACTGGTCATGCACAAGAGCGACGGTGCTCATTTTTCATTTGCACAACCGATGATTGGTGTAACGACTTAACCGCCGCCACTGCCAAAGCCCATAATACCACCCTTTGTCATTGCCTGCACATCGAGCAATTCATCGATGCGTTCGGCACTGAGCAAGCCCTTTTCCAGCACTACTTCCTTGATGGTTTTGCCCGTCGCCATTGATTCTTTGGCTACGGCGGCGCCATTGAGATAGCCGATTTCACGGTTGAGGGCGGTGACGAGGATGGCGTTTTTGGCCAACCAGCCATGCGCTTTTT
>JBBAWW010000074.1:8829-16816 GCA_040397035.1 Roseiflexaceae bacterium
CGGTTGAGGGCGGTGACGAGGATGGCGTTTTTGGCCAACCAGCCATGCGCTTTTTCGCGGTTGGCCGTCAGACCCACCACACAGCGATCGGTAAATGCCGTGATAGCCCCAATCATGACGTGCATCATTTCGTTGATATTGTGCGAAATAATCGGCATCATCACGTTGAGCTCGAGTTGGCCAGCTTGGGCAGCCAAGGCCACAGTGTGATCACACCCTTGCACATGGAAGCAGGCCATGTTGAGCATTTCGGCCAGCACCGGGTTGATTTTGCCGGGCATGATGCTCGAGCCGGGTTGAACCGCCGGCAAGCGTAATTCGTCCAACCCCGTCGCCGGCCCTGACGCCAGCAACCGGAAGTCGTTGGCAATCCGGGTCAACGTAATGCACAACGTACGAATCGAGGCTGAGAAATCGGCCGGGTCGGCCATGCTTTGCATCGACTCAAACAAATTTCCCGAGGTGCGCAAATTTTGGCCGAGCAAGCGACTGAGGGTAACTACCATGCGCGGGTGGTATTCGTCGTGCGCATTGAGCCCCGAGCCGGTGGCGGTGCCCCCAATCCCGATGCGACGCATCCGTTCGGCGGCGGTGGCGACCCGTTCGCGGTCGTTGCGCACGGCGAGGGCGTAGGCGCCAAATTCTTGGCCCATCGTGACGGGCACCGCATCTTGCAGGTGGGTGCGACCCGATTTGACCACATCGGCGAATTCAACCGCTTTGGCTTCGAGGGCCTCGGCCAAATGATCGATGACGCCCAGCAATTCATTGACGCGCCACAAGGTGCCCAAGCGAATCGCACACGGGATGGTGTCGTTGGTGCTTTGAGCCATGTTGACGTGGTCGTTGGGGTTGACTGGTTTTTTGCTGTCGTCGAGGGCATAGCCGAGGATTTGATTGGCACGATTGGCCAACACTTCGTTCAGATTCATGTTGTGGCTGGTGCCGGCGCCGGCTTGGAAGGGGTCTACCACAAATTGATCGGCATGCTGACCGGCAATCACTTCGTCGGCTGCACTGATAATAGCGCCGGCGACGGTGGCGTCGAGCAAGCCTAAATCACGATTGACTTCGGCGGCGGCCCGCTTGATGACCGCCATTGCCCATACAAAAGCCGGGTAGGGGCGCATGCCACTAATCGGAAAGTTGATTACCGCGCGTTGGGTCTGGGCGCCATATAGCGCCGTGGCTGGGACTTGTACCTCGCCCAGCGAGTCTTTTTCGGTGCGAAATCCTTGCGTCATCGCCGTAATTCCCTTATGCTGACGACAAACCGATTATTGCGTTCGCCGTACCGTATGCGCGCCAATAGTAGCACGAAACTACCAAATCGTCGAACGCCACTTTTTTTGCGGAGCACACCACCCTATGACCATTACTCGTATCGGCGTCGTCGGCTGTGGCCTGATGGGCGCTGGCATCACCCAAGTCCTGGCCGCCGCTGGCTACCCGACTCGCGTCTGTGAAGCTGCCGCCGCCCCGTTGCAACGGGGCCTCGATCGCATCCGCGCTGGTTATGCCCGCGCCGTCAAAAAAGGCACCTTGACCCAAGCTGATGCCGACGCTGCCTTTGCCCGCATCACTCCTAGCCTCGATCGTCGTGATTTGGCCGATTGTGACTTGGTCATCGAAGCCATCGCCGAAGACCTCACCCTCAAGACGACCCTGTTTGCGGAGCTTGACGCCATCTGTGGCCCCCATGCAATTCTGGCGTCCAACACGTCGTCGATTCCTATCCACCAACTCGCCCAAGCCACCACCCGCCCTGACCGCGTGGCCGGCTTTCATTTTTTCAATCCGGTCCCCGTCATGCAACTCATCGAATTAGTCTCGACGCCGTTTACGAGTAGTGACACCCAACAGGCTTTGCATGCGGTTGGGGCACAACTCGCCAAAACTGTCGTCGATGTCCAAGACGTCAGCGGCTTTATCGTCAATCGCTTGCTCATCCCCTACCTGTTTGAGGCAGTGCGCTTGCTCGAGCAAGGCGTGGCTAGCCGCGATGCCATCGATACCGCTATGAAGCTGGGTTGTGGCTATCCGATGGGGCCGTTGCTGCTCCTCGACGTGATTGGCATCGATACCGCCGTGGCAATTGGTGATGTGCTGGCCCGCGAATTCAACGATGCCCACCTCGCACCTCCGCAACGCTTACGTGAGATGGTGGCCCAAGGGTTACTCGGCCGCAAAAGCGGCCAAGGATTTTATCCGACAACAGTGTAATGAAAGGACGTTCCCATGACGATTTGGCAAACAACACTCAGCGACGGCGTCGCTGTGTTGACCATCAATAATCCCCCCGTCAACGCCTTGAGTCGCGCTGCCGTGGCGGAGCTCCACGAACACCTCATCGCCCTTGTCAATGCCCCTGAGCGAGTAAGCGCCGTGATTATTACCGGCTTTGGTGAAAAAGCCTTTGTGGCGGGTGCCAACATCAAAGAAATCAACGCCCTCGCCGACCTCAACGATGCCCAACAGTTTGGTACCGCCGTACTCGTGCTAGGCAAACTGATGCGCACCCTGCCCTTTGCCATCATTGCCGCCGTCAACGGTGTCGCTTTTGGCGGTGGTTGCGAGCTGGCCTTGATGTGTGACATGCGGATTGCCAGTAGCACGGCCCGCCTCGCGTTGCCCGAAATCACGCTTGGCTTGATGCCCGGCTGGGGCGGTAGCGTGCGCGTCGCCCGTCAAGCCGGTGCTAGCACCGCCATGATGATGGCCTTGACCGGCGAGCCGGTCGGTGCCGACGATGCCTTGCGCTTGGGCTTGGTCGACCGCGTGGTCGCCCCCGCCGAATTACTCCCTGCCGCCCACACCCTCGCCAGCCGCATTGCCAGTATGGCCAGCCCCGTGATTGCTACTATTAAAGCGACGATTTGGGCAGGGCTCGAACTGCCCCTCGACGAAGCCTTACTCGCCGAATGCACCACCTTTGCCAACGTCGTGATTGCCCCTAATGCCAAAGAAGGTACCGATGCCTTTCTCAACAAACGCGCCCCCCACTGGGACGACCGCGCATGAGTTATCACGTGCCACTCGCCGGTGGTGGACCCCAACAACTTGCCACGTTTGTGGCCCGTCCCAATCGTTTCGTGCTCGAGGCCTTGTTGCCTGACGGGCAGATGGTGCGCGCCCATATGGCCGATCGTGGTCGCCTCATCGAGACGTTGCTCCCGGGGGTGCCACTTTGTTTGGTATCACGCCCGGGCGAAAAACGCGCCACCCAATGGCAGGCCGCTGCCGCCCAACGCGCTGACGGCAGTTGGGCTTCGCTCGACACTTTGTTGCCTAATCGTTTGATGCGGGGCGTGCTCGAACAGCACCTGATAGGCGAATTGCCGGCCTATACGCTGGTGCGCCGCGAAGTGCAAATCGGTGCCAGTCGCTTTGACTTTGTACTCGAGGGTGGCGCCACTCCCATCGTGCTCGAGGTCAAATCTGCCGGGCGCATCGTCGGGGATGTGGGGCTCGTCCCCGATGCCCCTAGTAGCCGAGCGGCTCGCCATGTCAATGAATTGCTACATTTACACCAGACGGGGCTACATACGGTATTGGTGGTGGTCGCTCAAGGCGAAGCGACTAGTGTGGCAATCGATGGCATAATTGACCTCGTGTTGGCCCAGGCGGTGCAGGATGCGCAACAAGCAGGCGTACAATTAATCGGAGTTTCGGCAACATTTAATCAAAATGGGTTATACTTTAAGCATACTATTCCCTTTGGAATCTAAATCTGCCGTGTTACGCATGATGCAATGACGTAATAACCTTGGAGTGGTGGGTTTTTGTGTGTGAATATACCCGAAGGAGGGTGCAATGTTTAAAGGGACACGCGAACAACGCGGTTGGTACTTCTTTGACTGGGCAGTGTCTGCCTATTCCACCACAGTCGGGGCGGTCTTTTTGGGACCCTACTTGACCAGTATTGCCGAAGCAGCCGCCAAAGATACCGGCGGCATGTTGTACCCATTTGGACCCAGCATCCCTATCGCTGCGGGCTCGTTTTATGCCTATATGACGTCGTTGTCGGTGTTGTTGCAGGTCTTCTTTTTGCCCATTTTGGGTGCAGTAGCCGATTATACGGCGCTCAAACGGCGTATGATGGGGATTTTTGCCTATATCTCGACGGTGGCAGTCATCTTGATGTTTTTCATGCAAGGCACAGACTATTTATTTGGGGGGCTCCTATACTTGGTGGCCAATTTGACCTTTGGGGCGGCAATGGTTTTTTATAATGCATTCTTGCCTGAAATCGCCACCCCAGATGAACGTGATGCCGTCTCATCTAAAGGATTTGCCTTTGGCTACCTCGGTGGTGGTCTATTGCTTATCCTCAATTTAGTGCTGTTTTTGTCGTACGAACAAATCGGTATCGATGGTGGTTTGGCCGTGCGGATCTGTTTGGCATCGGCTGGTGTGTGGATGGCAATATTTATTCCTATCACGTTGCGTCGCTTGCCCAATACCGCCGCAGCGCATGATTTGCAAAAAGGTCAATCGGTGGTGACGGCAGGCTTTGCCCAGCTCGCTGACACGCTCCGTAAATCCGTGCGTTATCCACAAACATTGTTGTTCCTAGGGGCATACCTGCTCTACAATGACGGTGTACAGACGGTGATTGCCATGTCTTCGACGTTTGGTACCCAAGAGCTTGGCATGGAGCCCCAGACGCTAATTATCACCATTTTGATGGTGCAATTTGTGGCTTGGTTTGGTGCACTCGGTTTCAATCAAGTGGCCAAACGCATCGGTGCCAAAAAAGCCATTTTGGGGAGCCTCGTGATTTGGACAACGCTGACAGTCGTGAGTTATTTTATCGTCAAAGGGAGTGTGGTCCAGTTCTTGTTGCTTGGTGCTGGTATTGCCGTCGTATTGGGTGGTACGCAAGCCTTGAGTCGCTCGCTTTTCTCCCAAATGATTCCCAAAGGCAAAGAATCAGAGTACTACAGCCTCTACGAAGTCAGTGAGCGTGGTACGAGTTGGATTGGACCGTTGGTTTTTGGGTTGGTGTATCAATTCACGAATTCGTATCGATTGGCATTGTCGATGATTGGGGTATTCTTTGTGGTGGGTTTTCTCTTGTTGATTTTTGTGAATGTGCGGCGTGCTATCAACGAAGCAGGGAATGAAGCTCCCGTCGTTGTATAATACAAGTAGTGTACGTTTATTTTTTGTGTAAACCGAGGAAAAAGGACAATCATGACAACGAATTCTGAGTATCGTACCCTTGGCAAACGCCACAAAATCATTGATGGCTCCGAAAAAATTACGGGAACTGCCCAATATACGGGCGACCTGAATTTGCCGGGTATGTTGCACGCCCGGCCGGTGTTGAGCCCCTATGCCCATGCCAACATCAAATCGATTGATCGCACGGCGGCCATGGCTGTTCCCGGCGTGGTGGCGGTGTTGATTGCCGCCGATTTGCCCACCCGTGACCGCGTAGTCAACTCACGCTCAAGCGCCGTGTTGGCCCACGACAAAGTATTGTTCCGTGGTCACCCCGTGGTAGTGGTCGTGGCCGAAACCGAAGCCGCCGCCAAAGACGGTGCCGATGCCGTCATCGTCGATTACGAACCACTCCCCGTGTTGAGCAACATGGCCGATGCCATTGCCCCCAATGCGACCTTGATTTGGCCTAACGGTTTGCCCAAAGACGGTCTCGACTTGACCGCCGCCCACGCCGCCGTCGACAAAGGGAGCGATAGTGGTCATCGTGCCCCGTCCAACATCCACGAAGAAACCAAATTCGGCCGTGGTAATGTCGACAACGCCATCGCTGGCGCCGACATCGTGCTCAAACACCACTACACCACCCCCATGGTGCACCAAGGCTACATCGAGCCCCATGCCGTGGTGGCAGAGCCCCATCCGTTTCGTGGTGAAATTACCATTTATACCAGCACCCAAGGCCAATTTGGTGTGCGCGATGAAGTCGCCCGACTCATCGGTATTCCCAAATCCAAAGTGCGGGTTATCCCGATGGTGATAGGTGGCGCATTTGGTGCCAAATACGGGACACTCGACCCCTTGGCCGCTGCAGTAGCGTGGACAGTGCGCCATCCAGTCAAAATTGTGTTGACGCGTAGCGAAGATTTTTTGACCACCACTCCCTCACCTGCCATGGAAATTGATTTGACCGTGGCCGCCTACAACGATGGTCGCATCGCAGCCATCGATGCCGTCGCCACCATCGACAACGGTGTCTTCCCATTCACCATTGGTGGCATCGTCGGGATTTTGATTGGCGGCTATTACAAATGCGACAACGTGCGAATTCTCTGTCGCGAAGTATTGACCCACAAACTCCAAGGAGGAGCGTACCGTGCCCCCGGTGCCCCTTCGGCCACCTTTGCCATTGAATCAAGCATGGACGAGCTGGCCCGCGCCCTCGGTCGCGATCCCCTTGAATTGCGCCTGCAAAACTGTGTCGAAACCGGTGATTTGATGGGTAACGGGGACCCGTGGCCCAGTATCGGCATGCGCCACTGCCTCGAGACACTGCAGAACCACTCGTGGTGGCAAAACCGTACCCAAGAGCCCAACACGGCTTGGGGTATGGCTGCCGGCGGTTGGTTGTGTGGTATGTCGCCGGCCGCCTCAGTCTGTGCCGTCGACAGCGATGGCGCCGTGCGCATCCATGTCGGCTCAGTCGATATCTCGGGCGTCAATAGCTCGTTGGTGTTGGTCGCCGCCGAAATTCTCGACATCTCGCCCGACCGCATCCAACTCATCCAAGGCGATACCCGCACCGGTCCCCGCGCCGGCCCCAGTGGTGGTAGCCAAACCACCTATAGTGTGTCGGGTGCCGTTGCTGCCGCTGCCCGTGTCGTACGCCAAAAACTCATCGACGTGGCTGCCGAACAATTCGAAGCCAACCCCGCTGACCTCGAATTGCGCGATGGCGTGGTGAGTGTCAAGGGCTTCCCCGATAAGTCAATGGAAATCGGCGCGATTGCCGAATTGGCCGAAAACAAAGCCGGTGGTAGTGGCCCCATCATGGGCGAAGGCACCACCGCTATTTCCGAAAACGCCCCTGGTTTCGTGGCCCACCTCGTCAAAGTCCATGTCGATCCCGACACCGGCCATGTCACCCCCCTCAAGTACCTCGCCATCCAAGACGTCGGCTTTGCCCTCAATCCGTTGTTGGTCGAAGGCCAGATCCATGGTGGTGTAGCCCAAGGGCTCGGCTGGGCCTTGCACGAAGCGATGGTCTATGACGATTACGGTCAGTTGTTGACTGCCAGCTTCATGGACTACAGCCTCCCCAGCGGCGAAGCCTTGCCCGACATCGAAGTGGTCATGGTCCACAACAAAGCCCCCTTCGGTCCCTTTGGTGCCCGTGGTATCGGCGAACCCCCCATCACTGCCGGCGCTGCAGCCGTCGCCAACGCCGTGCGCAACGCCAGCGGTGCCCGCGTGCTTGACCTGCCGTTGCGTGACGAGCGCGTCTGGAAGGCCATGCAACAAGAGTAATTGTTTGCTCATTCCTCTGATCTATGGCACACTGTGCACAACCAATTGGTTGTGCGCAGTGTTTTTGCGTCAAAGGACACATCATGCAACGACGTACCGTATTTGGATTATTTGCTACCAGTCTTTTGGTGGGTTGTGGCGTCACCACCCCACCCGCCTTGACCGGCCCGGCGCTTTTGTTTGTCTATACCAACGGCTGAATCCCTTGAGCGCAAACAATGCCTATCGTTGATAGGCTGGCTCAGCAATTCACTGGCTGTCTGACCGTCGTGCGTGCCAATTATGCCACTCCTGATGGATTACAACTGGCCCAATATTACGGGGTCAAAGCCCACCCCGTCATCGTGGTGATAGACCGCGATGGCAAGATGTCCACCCGCATCAACGGCGTGCCTGATGAGTCGCAACTCACTCAGGCCGTGACGACGATTTGTCGTTGATCCATGACGCCTCCGCGCTCTCCGCGTCTCCGCGTGAGACCCAGGGCAAATCGCATTGGCAGACATTCATCGGG
>JBBAWW010000075.1:0-16746 GCA_040397035.1 Roseiflexaceae bacterium
CGTATCAATGCACCGCCCCACAACCAACGAGCCGCCTAGATTGGCGTAGGTATTGTAGATAATCATATTATCTAAAACTATTTTACCACAAAATTACACAAAAAATGTAAATACGTATATTTACATTTCAACGCTGAAGCAAATCCGTAGCCATATCACGTGCAGAATCCAACCCGCATACAGAAAAACCGAGCATGCGTGATGACTACACATCACGCATGCTCGGTCGAGATCAACAACCTACATTTTCAGGTACTCACATCAGTTTTTTAACATAGCGACACAAAGGCGGTCTAAACAATTATTGCCATTCACCATTAAATTCGGTGGTTTCTTGGGTCATGCGCAACGCCAAACGCAAGGCACCTTCAGCAGGGTCAATAACCGCAGTAGCCTGCGCCACGATCCGATACTGAACCAACGCACTGTCCAAGGCCCACTGTAAGGGAATCCCATGGACAATCATGCTTCCTGCGAGTGCAAGTGGCACTGGATTTGCGAGTTGAAGCGTGCGTTGAACCGCAGCCACTGCGCGGGCAAGTTCATTGCCAGCACGTTGCACAATATCCAACGCCACGGCATCGCCTGCTTCGGCAATCTGAATCACCAACGGTCCCACATCACCGAGCATCGGGCGCGGATCGGCAAGCCCATACAAAAAGGTAATAAAATCCTCGGGGAGTTGGAGTTGCCAATGGCGCAACAACGCCGGCAATAATTCAGTGGCTGGACCACGGCCATCAGCAGCAGACGCAGCCGCCCGCAAGGCCATAATCGCTAAATCGTGGCCACTGCCTTCATCACCAAACAAATAGCCCCAACCACCAGCGCGACACATCGCCCCTGTCGCATCACGACCCACCGCAATCGACCCCGTGCCACAAATCACGCCAATACCGACGCCATCAGGGGTACCCGCGGCAATCACCAACCAGCCATCGTTAGCAATCAGCAGGCGTTGGCTAATCCCGCGCTGACGCACCCACGACGCCACCATTGCTTCGTCTTCGGGGCGGCTTACCCCCGCCAAACCAGCACAAATTGCCTGCACCGGCTGACGTGGCAACCCAGCGTCAGTAAATGATTTGGCGATGGCACTTTCGAGTTCGGCAAAGGCAGCAGTTTTGTCGTGGGCATGGAAGTTACTCCCGCCACTGCGGCCGCGACCAATAATCACGCCACTTTGGGCATCACCAAGCAGTACCACTGTTTTGCTGGCACCACCATCAACGCCCAAAATGAGCGATTTGTTATTGCTGTTCATTAGGATATTTATGCGCACGAACAGATTGCGCGTGCGCACCATAAAAAGCGGAGAATTCAGAAATCTAGGCGTTGGGGTCAGTTTTGGGGTCGTAGGGAATAATGTTGTCCCACTCATCAGCCCGTGAACGAGCCACGACTGCCACGACTTCTTCGGTATCACTGATGTTATAAACTTCGTGGGGAATACCAGGCTCGATGAAAATAAAATCACCGGCCTGGTTGTCAATCACATATTTCAACCCCGGACCATAGGCATGACGCACATGTCCCTGCAAAATATACAACATTACTTCGAAATCAACATGGATGTGCGCAAAGGCCACTGCGCCGGGGGGTACACGAGCCACATTCATTGACAAGTGCTGGGCGTTGGTGTTTTTGGAAGACATCCCCAATTTATACTGGATGCCGTTCCAGCCACGATCACCACCGCCACCCCGAATCACGGCAATTCCTTGGTCGCCTTCGACTTGTAATTGCATTTCGGGCGTTACACCCGTGCCTTCCATCTTTTTGTTTGTAGTCATGCGTGTTCCCTCCCGCATATAGACAGGCAATATCACACCATATAAAAGCACAACGGTATGCGGATAGTATACCGTATTTTGCGGGGATAAGCAGGTATTACCCCAATAACCCATAGTGGAGATCGATGTCATGTTGGTAGCCGGCCACCGTACCATCAAGCACGTCAGCGACCGCTACGCGCTGGCCGAGGGCATTTGATTCAAGGATGGCATAAGCCGCCGCCAAATCACGGAGCCCTTCCCTGCCACTGGTTTCGGGATCTGTTCCTTGCGCAATCGCTTGTAACCAATCATATTGCGAAATCGCCGCCGGGTCAGTTAAGCCAAGTGGAAAAAAACGTTGGCGCTCAGATGAGGTCATATCGCGCTGAAAGCGCACAAGCAACGACTCCCGCCGCCCATCAGCATACACCAATTGGTCACCCCGAATCGCTGCCGTCGTCCCCACAAATGCCGGGCCGCCATCAATTGTGACGGCATCAGATTGCCCAGCCCACGACCACCACAACTGCCCCATGGCGTTGCTCTCAAAACGCACCGTCGCCATGTAGGTATCATCGACATCTGCGGTCACCCGCATGATGCTCCCGTCGGGGTTGGTATGGGTTCGCTCAGGCACAAATGTGGATGCCATGGCACTGACCTCACGCACCTCGCCCATCACATAGCGCATCCAGTCCATTTGATGGACGCCGATGTCGATGCTGCCACCACCACCACCACGCAGTTTTTGGTGGCGCCACGGTGTCTCGGCCACAATCCGCTGTGGTGACCACAAACCGCCTAGTGAGCCCAGCACCGCAAATTGGGGCGTGCCGATCAGACCATGGGCAACGGCCCAATGTTGGGCACGCACCAATTCCATCTGGCGGACGTTTTCGAATACACCGAGGGTCAATTGGCGTTGCGCTGCCAAATCAACCATCATGCGCCCGGCTCGGACACTAATGGCAAGGGGTTTTTGGGCAAGCAAATGCTTGCCAGCCAGCAACGCAGCCCGGGCGACGTCGTGATGCACTGCGAGGGTGGTAAAGTCGTTGATGGCATCGACCGTGCCACTATTAATCATTTCGTTATAGTCTGTAAAAACTGCGACGTCGCCAGCGTGAATATCACTCACATAGGTATGTGGGGCAGCGAGCGCGTCGCCACTAGCAGGGTCGACCACTGGCGGACGGGGGGTGGGACCTTCACCACGCCTGCGAAACATCAGCGCATCAGCGGGGTTACGGGCACACAACGCCGTGATACGAAAATTGTCGACACCCAATTCACGCAGGCGCAAATAGCCTTGCAGATGGGCATTGAGGATGCGCCCACATCCCACAATCCCAATCCGAATCATGATTTCCCCCCATTACGCACCAAGGCGGCCGGCGGCAGTGGTAATGATACGACTTGATTGGTATTGGCCGACAGAATGCCCGCCGACAAGACCTGTTGGGCCATCAACGCTACTTCCCCAGAGCACAATTCCATCAATGGCACTTCGTTGCGAATCACCGCAACAAAATGATCTAGCGGGTCACGCATCCCTTCCCCCAAAGCTGGGAACCGCACGCCCACACCTTTGTCTTCTTCGGCATCTGCAAGGTACAATTTGCCGTTTGAAGCCATCAAGGTGCCTTTGTCGCCATAAAAAATCGGCTCGTAGCTCGTCATATGCCCCGCCTGCGTCCAAGACGCAGTGGCGGTAGAAATCGCCGTGGCGTGTTGCATAATCATCACGGCATTGTCTTCGGCAGGTAGATCACTTTTGCGCAAACGACCGGCAATCGTACTGACACGATTGGGCAAGCCGAGGAACATACAGGTCAAGGCAGCCCCATAACAACAATAATCCATAATGACGCCAGCACCATTGCGGTGTGGATCGTATAACCAATCGACGAATTGCGGCGAGCACCCGAGTTCGCGCGGGCCACAATGAGCGGCACGATAATTGATTTGGTAAATGTTGCCGATTTTGCCACGCCGAACCATGGATAAGGCATGTTGTAGATTGGGCCACCAAGCAAACGGCCAATTGACCATCAAAGTGACGCCGGCTTTTTTGGCAGCGGCATACAATGCCACGGCGCCAGCATAATCTGCTGCCATTGGTTTTTCGAGTAACATATGCAACCCTTTATGGGCAGCAGCAATGCCATAATCAACACTTGACCGATTGTCGCCAAAAATGGTGACGGCATCGAGTTCGTTTTTTTCAAGCATTTTGTAGGGGTCAGTATATGTTTTGGGGATACCAGCCTGTTCTGCTTTATCACGGAGTTGGCTATCAGCATCACCTGCAGCAATAATTTGCACCGTGGGGTTGGTACTCGCGTGTGCAAGGAAATCCCACACGTGGTCATGGCTGAGACCCATAATTCCAATTCGCAAGATATTTCCCATCTCATTACACTCCTTACCCTATTAAACATCATTGTTCATAGGGTAATTATACCAAATAAAACCTTTGCGAGCTATATGAATTATTATTTTATGTTGAGAATACCCTATTTCTGGTATTTTTATGCAAAAACAACACTCGTTTACACTGATTTACGAGTGATATTACAAAACCAGCACCCTACTAATTACGGATCACTCGTGGCAATCGACTGGCAACTAGTAGTGCTATCGTAATCATAATCACCCCTGCACAGGTAAACGATACGGGGTAGCCATACCCGGCCACGATTTGACCGCCGATTGCCGCACCAACCACCCCGCCCAACGCCGCAATCGTATGATATAGTCCTGCCAACCGACCTCGACGTTGGCGCAAGCCGAGCTCGGTTGCGACCAACAACGCTGGGGTTTCGTAGCTCGAATACGTCAGCGAACGGAGCATCTGCAAAGGAAAAATCCCCCACATCGGGGCAATGAATTGATACAATACATAGATGCCTCCTTGCCCAATCAGCCCGGCCATCAATAACGGTCGCCGCCCCCAACGGTCGGCCAGATACCCCGCCAACGTCAGCCCCGGCACTTCACCGGCAGCGGCCAAAGCCCACAAGCCACTAATCAGGCTCTGCGAATAACCAAGCGAATGCATGAACGCCGGCCATTGCCACGCCACCGCCCCCATCCCATAAAACCAAGTAAATACCACTGCAAAATAGACCACCATCGTCCGCACCGAAAAATTATTCGGGTGCGATGCCACCGGAGAAACCACTTCTGGCACTGAGCGGCTCAGAGCGACTGCTTCACGAATTCCCACGGCTGCCAGACAGCCAATGCCCAACATCAGCGCGGCAATCACAATCGGCACCCACAAGCCAGCCTGGTCTGCAATAAAGCCCCCCATGATGGCGGTACAAGCAAATGCCAGCGAACCGGTCGTGCGAAAAAATCCCAGCATCCGCCCCCGTGAGGTGGCATCTTCGATGAGATCACCGGCTAATGCCAGGCTACCCGCATTGAACCCGGCAGTTGCAATGCCTAATAACAATTGAGCAACAACCACCAACCAGACGCTGCGCGTCAACGCAATCACCAGCATGGCACTCGCAGCCAACCCCAACGCCAGCATGATAATCGGGCGCCGTTGACCGATTCGATCCGAACGTAACCCCCATAAATAAGGTGCCGCCAAAGAGCCAAATTGCTGCGCAGCAAACATAATCCCTACCAACGCCGGACCTGCGCCGAGCGTGGCAAAATGATTCGCCATCAGTGGGATAGTTAAGCCATTTGCGGCAAATAAGCCTGCTTGGCTCAATGTCAAAAACCGCAACGAACGCTGATTATGCACAGGCAATGACTGCATATCCATCCCTTTTGCAGGCGGCATAACCGCATACGTAAATTTCATTCAACGTGGGACACACGGTTGACGCCGTCAACCGCACAGAACGCCCTATCGTACCATATCAGTCGGAGACCAAAAGCACGCCGTCAAATCAACGTGACGCAGATTATGCATGGGCACACCCTCGTCACACAACAATTCATACTGCAACGACGCATCAGGTGCGGTAATATGTCCATTGGCTGCCACGACTCGCCACCACGGTAATCCGGCCTCACGATTGACGGCTAATGCCCACCCCACGCCCCGCGCACCACGGGGAACGAGAATAACCCGCGCGATGCTGCCATAGGTGGTGACGCGCCCAAAGGGGATTGTTGCCACAACCTGATAGACACCACTATATTTATTCACCGTATTCTATGCCTCCATGGTACAATCGAGGAAGTTCTGTTGTTATTGTGAGAGAAACCATGGCACCACCATCACCACGCCTCCCTCGTCGCCGGAACGGCATCACCGATAAAAGCACCTTCCCATTTAATCGTCGCAATCGTAAAAAAACCACTGCGCCATCGTTCTTGCCACGGTTTATGTTGGGCTGTGTTACGACCATTGTACTCGTCCTCGTCGTTGTGGTAGGAATTGGGTTTGCGACCTACAATTCATTGACTGCCGAATTAATCCCGCGCCTCGAGAGCATCAAAGGACGCACTACCTTCGAGACCAGCCGCTTATACGATCGCAACGGCAAAATTCTCTATGAATTCTTTGGTACTGGTCGCCGTACCAAAGTATCGCTCACCAATATCTCGAAGCAGCTAATTGGTGGTACCGTATCAATCGAAGACAAAACCTTTTTTACGAATCCAGGCGTTGACTGGATTGGGATTATCCGAGCCGCCCTGAAAAGCGCCACTGCCGGTGAAGTAGTCGGCGGTGGTTCCACCATTTCACAGCAAGTCATCAAACAAGTGGTGCTCACCGAACAAGAACGCGCCACCGACATGCAGAGTAAATTGCGGCGCAAAGTACTCGAATTGGTGATGGCTCAAGAATTATCGCGCCAATACAGCAAAGCCGATATTCTCGAGCTCTACCTCAACGAAATCTACTATGGTAATTTGGCCTACGGCATTGAAGCTGCCGCTAATACATACTTCAAAACAACTGCAGCCAACTTGACCCTCCCTCAAGCAGCATTACTTGCTGGTATGCCGCAATTACCCACGGTCTATGACCCGTATCTGTATATCAGCGCCAATACGCTACCAGGTGTGACCCTTGGCAACGGCTGGTTGAACCCGAACTTCCAGCTCGATACCGACTTGTCACCAACCAAATGGCGGCAAATTGCGGTGTTGCGCCAAATGGTGGCCAACAACTATGTCTCAGAATCTGAAGCCTTCGACGCCATCCAACAAGATTTGGTATTTGCGGGGCAGGCAGTGCCCATAAATGCGCCGCATTTCGTTTTTTATGTGCGCAACCAACTCGAAGAGCTCTATGGACCGCAATTCGCGACATTGGGGTATTCGATTTATACCACGATTGATCTCGAGCTCCAGCAAACCGCCCAATCACTTGCCGCCGAACGTATCGATACGCTCAAAGAGCGCAATATTCACAATGCGGCCGTCGTTGTTTTGCAACCCAATACCGGCCAAGTCCTGGCAATGGTTGGCAGCGTCGATTATAACCGGAGCGAAACCACCACCACCGAAGGCTTCGAAGGCAATGTCCTCGATGGACAAGTCAATGTGACCACCAATCTCCGCCAACCAGGCTCGGCACTCAAACCATTTACCTATATATCAGCCATGGAACAAGGGATGACGCCGGCATCGATTTTATGGGACGTGCAAACCACCTTCCCGTCCAATGGCAGCGACCGTTACGAACCCAAAAACTACAACGGCAAATGGAATGGCCCGGTGCGGATGCGCCAATCTGTGGCTAATTCACTCAATATGCCCGCCATCGAAGCCCTCAAATACGCAGGGATCGGCAATACGATTGACTTGTTCCACCGTGCCGGGATTACCTCACTCAAACGCGGTGAAGGCTTCTACGGATTGGCATTGACGTTGGGTGGCGGTGAAGTCACGCCACTCGATTTGACTACCGCCTACAATACCCTCGCCAGCAACGGGCATTATTACCCGCCAGTATCCATCCTCAAAGTAGTCAACGCCACTGGCCAAACGATTTCGCAATATACACCACCCGTCACCACTGCCGTGATAAACCCCGAACTCGTCAGTATCATGGCCGATATGATGAGTGACGACAATGCCCGTGCCGGCGTATGGGGCGTCAATAGCAAACTCAAATTATCACGCCCTGCCGCCGTCAAAACTGGTACCTCGAACGACTGGCGCGATGCGTGGGCACTCGGATTCACCCCCTACGTCACGATTGGTGTCTGGACGGGGAACAACAACAACGAACCAACCGGTCGTGTCGAAAGTCTCACCGGCGGTGGTATGATTTGGCGCAATCTGATGGAATATATCTTTGCAAACGAACGTCTCAATGCGTTGTTAGCCGAACCATACGCAGGCCAACTCCCCATCAACTTTATGCGTGCCAAAGGCTTACAAGAACTCCCTATTTGTAATTTACCAGGCGCATTCAACAACCGCGATACCGAACTTTTCACCCGCACGATGTTGCCACTGCCCGTACCACCCCAACCGGGCACCACCAACACCAGCGACCTCACCAGCTTACCCGCCGCTGATCTCCAAAGTGATCCTTGCGCCGGGTTGTTACAGCCAGTCAGCGTAGTTGCCATTACCGATACGTTGCAGTTAGCTGGAGTTATTACCGATACGGCACAGTTGAGCCAAACTGTCTGTTTGCCAAGCCCTGATGTATCGGTGCCCCCTGAACGCAAAATCGACGGCGTCGCCTGGATTTTGCCTATAGCCGAGCCAGGGATTAATTCATTATTTCAATGGGAATTAGCCGGCAATGCCGCCGAACGCCAACCACAAATTTTGCCCATTGACGTCGCAACCATCCCCCTCTGTACTGCGGAGATCCTCAGTGTCTTTGGGCCGCCGGTCGAAGGTGCCGTACGTATGCCTGATTTGCGCAACCTCGATGCCCAAATCGCCAATGATACCTTGACTGCACTCGGGATTACTTCTATTTATGTCGATTTACAAACCCGCGATCGCATCCCCGATGTATTTGACAACTATCAACCCAACCAAGTGATTAGTACGATGCCTGCGCAAGGGGATTGGATTTTGCCTGGCACGTCGGTTGTGCTCGGCGCGCGTGCACCCTAATCAGGGCTGCGTGTCGCGCAACAAATCAAGTACCGTCGTGAGATCGGCTGGGCTATGCCCAGCCATCAGCATTTCGTGGGCCAATGTATGCCACCACGGCGTCTGCGCCGTCACCGTAATCCCCCAGCGCAACAGAATTGTGTCTGCCGCCGCGATTTGTTCGACGAGCGCCACGACACTCGTCGCACCACTGATAACCAGCGGTGACACGTCAGCGCGGGCGCTGATTTTTTTATCACCAAACAATATATGTTGAGCCGTCGCCCCAAACCACGCATCGTGCCACTCTGCCGGCAATGCGGTCTGAATTTGATTGGCATACCACGTCACGCTGGCGGGTTGGGTGGGGGGAAGTTTCAACGGGAAGTCACTGCCAAAGATGATTTTTTGGGGTGCTACCGTCAACGCTACCTGCACGATTTTGGCAGTATCTGGATAAATCAACGACCCTGCCGCGGTATCATAATAGACATTGGCGAGGGTGCGCGCCACATTGGGCATCATTTCATAAAAAAATAACCCACCACCCCAATGCGCGAGGATGAGTCGCAATTCAGGGAAGCGAGCAGCGACTTCGTAACAATCAACCAATGGAATATCGACTTTGCCCGGGTAGGCACGCCCCACCGGTTCATTGACATGGAGCAACATAGGAATGGCGTAGCGCGCACAGTATTCGGCACAGCGCAAAAATCCCGCATCACGGAGCGAAAAACCTTGGGCCGCCGGATTTAGTTCACCCACCCCACACATGCCCGTAGCCATACCCCGTGCGATTTCGTCACAGGCATCGGGGTGATTGGGTTGCACCACCACGAATGACTTTAATCGCATCGGCGCATAGCGCATCGCCTGTTGCACCGTGCGATTACGCGCCACACATGAAGCGTGCTGGCGGTAATATTCGCCTTGCCACACAGCCACATCAATCCCTGCCGTATCAAGCGCCGCCACCACTGCCGACACATCGGCGTAATCTTGCACACGTGAGTTGTGATGAAGCCAGGTCTGTAGCGGTTCATCCGGGTAAGCAGGTGGTTTTGGCAAAAAATGTTGGTGGATATCAATCCGCATTAGATAACTCGGCAACCCGATAAATCGGCGCGACACTTGCGTAGATATGCGCCCATGTATAGCGGGCATGGACTTTGGCATAGCCAGCCGCCCCAAATTGGTGCGCCAAATCAGGATTAGTCAACAATCGCTGTATCGCTTGTACTAAACCATCAATGTCAGCAAACGGCACCAACAACCCATCATGACCAGATTGCACCAAGTCAGGGATTCCACCCGCATCGGCACCAATCACTGGCAACTGATTACACCATGCCTCGAGGAACACAATCCCAAACGAATCGGTGCGCGACGGCAACACCAACAGCTGTGCCGCCGCATATGCGTCACGCCGCTCAGCATCATTCGCATATGCCAGGATGCGGATGTGGGCGGTAGTGGTGACCGGCAATTGATCATAAAATTCTTGAAAATGCGCCAGCGGCGCCCCAATCAACACCAACGTGGCAGCGCTGCCTGCCGCCCAAAGCTGTTGCATGGCGTGTACCGTCGCGATGGTTCCTTTGTCACGCGCCATCGCCCCTACTTGTAACACAATGGGGCCGGTAATGGCATGCCGCGTCCGGAAGGCCACACCGTCGCCACCAGTTACTTCTGCGGGCGTCACCCCCGCCCCTACCACATGGAAGCGTGGCTGGGTAACACCACGCGATTGGAGAAAGCGCGCCTCACGCCCGGTCATCGTAATCACATCACGACTTTGATTGAGCAAATCGAGTTGTTGGGGCATGCTGTAATAACGCACAAAGTTGAGGTCTTGGGCATCCCCAAGATGCACAAATGGGGTGGTAATTACGGGAATTTGCTGGGCGTTTGCAATGTACAAAACGGGATGTAACAAGCCATCGAGCGTCACATTGGTCATATGGATGACATCGATGTCAGCGGCATGGGCTGCCACCCATGCCGTTAATTGGGGAGCCTGGGGTGTCAATACCGCCAACCATCGCAACAGCGATAACGGCAACCCAATCCGCCCCGCCTCTACCAACAGGCGCCGCAATACGGGGTACACCAGTGGCATGTCGCTGATTCGCGTGATGGGGAAGCGGTAGACATCACATCCTGCATGGCATTCATAGCCGGGGGCAAATGTACGTTTGTCAGCTTGCCACAGCGACTCCAAATCATGGGCGGTGGTCGTCAACACCGTTACGCGGTGGCCATCAGCCACAAGGCGTTTGCCGATTTCGACGAAATATCGCACCGAACCACTCGCCACCGGATGATAGAGTTGCACGACGTGCACAATGTGCATACCGTTAATTTCCCCACGAGATGCCTGAATCGGCATCAAACAATTGGTCGCGGGTCATCTGTACCGCATCACCATCCGGTTTACCATCTTTGAGTTTTTGGGCGTACAGCTCAAATCCCGGGGCACCGGCAGGAACCGCCAAGAAGACCAACCAAGCCCCATCTGGCGAAATCGCTGGAGCCCGGGCGGTATTGAGTGTGGTCATCTGCGTTGGCGTACCACCATTTACTGGCAACATAAAAATATCTGTACCCGTAGCAGTACGGAGCGCAAAATAAATCGTCTGGCCATCGTGGCTCAAGGCGGGGTCATATGATTGGTCTGGCATCCCGCTGGGAATCGTGAGACGCCCATTACCAATCGTATAGCGCATAATCCGCGGTGCACCGTTTTGACCGGCTGGACTAAAAGCAAAATAGACGTTTTTGCCATCAAGATCGAAAATCGAGTGGCCAATATTGCCCGAACCATCGGCATAGCCATCGATGCGTTTGGCGCCAGCCCTCGCATCCATGAAGTACATGATGAGGCGATATTCCGAAGCGGGCGACCCTTCTGGTGGGCCAAACTGTGACATATACACAATCCGGCTCCCATCTGGGGAAAAAGAAGGGTAGAACGCCCATGTCGAATCATACATCCGCTCAAAACTATGGAGCACATGCCGCGACATATTGTCGGTTAATTGGATGGCTTCACCACCAGCGGCAGATGTCAACATGATATCGCTGGCACTTTCGGTGCGACGCACGAATACAATCCGTGTCCCATCTCGAGAAAACGCCGGTTGCCACGCATCACCACTTTTGGTGAGTTGTTGCAAGTTGCCTGCTTGCCACATTATCAAGTCACCCGCTTTGGACATCAGCAATCGTCCAGGCAAATCAGGAGTGGCGATTACTGCTGGCGCACGATTTGTGGTACTGACGGTACCATCACTATTCGTCACCGTGGTCGTACTGCCACACGCAGTAAGCACCACCACAGCAAGCCACACACGCAAGACCACATAAATCCGTTTCATCATCACTCCCTATTCTTCCGCAAGAGCAAACATACGCGCGGCAGCGGTTGTTGTCACCAATACACGCAAGGCTCTTGGCACTACTTCGATAATACTCGGTGTCATGCCAATGAAATCACCATCGATTTGCACCGGCAATGCCCCACCACGGATATGTACTTGGCGCACACGCCGATAAATGATACTCGCATCATGCCAACCAAAATAAAGCTTGAGGTACAACCCAATAAATTGCCACGGACCACGCACCATGGTACTTCCCGAAATCAAACAAATATCGAGATAGCCATCATCAATCATTGCTTTGGGCGTAAACGGAATAAAACTTGCATACCACGGCGTATTTCCTACCACCATCATCAAGGCCCGTACATCCATGATTTCGTCATCGAATTGCAGTTGCACATCGACCCCGCGGAAACTCCATACCACGGTAATAATCCGTCCAATATACGCGAGTACCCCAAAGCGACGCTTATCGCGCGAATAAAGATGCTTGACCACATCGGCATCAAATCCAACCCCAGCCATCAACACAAAAAACTGCGCACCAATCCGCCCCACATCCATGCGACCAACCACACCGGTCATGATTTGCTGGACGGCGGTAATAATATTCATTGAATACCCTGCCTCACGGGCCCACACATTGACCGTCCCCACCGGCAACGGCGCCAACACGACATCGCTCCCAATCAATCCATTGGCGACTTCATTGACCGTCCCATCGCCACCAGCAGCAATCACGAGGTCATAGCGTTGTGCGACTGCCGTGCGGGCGAGTACTTGGGCATGCCCAGGATGAGTAACCACCCATTCATCGACCTGCCAGCCATGGGCTTGCCACAAGGCAATGGCTTGAGGAATCGCAGCCCCTAGCCCTTGGGCTTGTCCTGCATGTTGATTGGCAATAATACACACCCGCGCATTGTCAGGGATTTTCATAGTTCACTCGCATCAGGCAATAAATCAACCGGTAAGGCATGGCGCCATACGGTACAGGCGTGCGATGCAGTCCGTCCACATACGACTCCCACATCGCGCAATACCTGCGCCACTAACGATAACGGCAAGCCCACCACATTGGTGATACTCCCGTCTACGGCCGTCACCAACCGCCCTGCCAGTCCTTGAATACCATAGGCCCCTGCTTTGTCCATCGGTTCACCACTGGCAATATACGTCGCAATCATTGTGGTCGTCAAAGGGAGCATTTGGACTTGGCTCCGTTGTACTAGCAACAACGGTTGATGGTGTGGCGCAAATACGGCCATCCCCGTATATACCTCATGCCAACGCCCCGATAAGCGCGTCAACATACGCATGGCATCGGCTACATCGACTGGTTTATTGAGCACCACGCCATCCAACACGACGATTGTATCGGCGGCAATTACTACCGCATCGGGATGCATACGGGCACAGGCCTCACCTTTGCGCCAGGCCCGCACGGTAGGATGATCATGAATATCCACTGACACATTAGGCATACGTGTCAAAAACAGTGCTGGTGGTAGGTGAAATCCCTCCTCGGCATCACTCACCACCACGCGGAACGGGATATCGAGCGCAGTCAGTAATTCAAAGCGCCGTGGCGAACCCGATGCTAAGATGATTTCGATTTGTTTACTCATATCAACAAATATGCTACTATCGTATTATGCTGATGGAACACATCAGCCACGTGCTTCATACCATCGCATCACTTTGCACATTATACAATCCTATCATGAAACAACAGTAGTGATTTGTGCGTCTCGTGCGATGGGAAAAGTTTCAGCGAGCCTCCCCGTTTTGAAAGGAAGCGTTATGCAGTCACAACCACAGCCAGTGGTCGTCGTCCAATCACGGATCCAGAGTGTCATGCAACAAGTCTATTTGTGGATGACGGCTGGGTTGTTATTAACCGGTGCAATTTCGAGCATGTTGGCAAGCAACGAGGTGTTGCTTGGCATGGTATTGAACCCCTACGTCTTCATTGGATTATTTGTGGTAGAACTTGGCTTAGTGCTTGCGATTAGTGCCTTCATCAACAAAATGTCACCGGCACTCGCCACCGGGTTGTTTATTTTGTATGCGGCAATCAACGGCATCACGTTGACGCCGATTTTCCTCGCCTATACTAGCGCGTCCATCGCAACCGCATTTTTCACCACTGCCGGGATGTTTGCTGCATTGACCCTGTATGGGACGGTAACAAAACGCGACTTAAGTGGCATGGGGCGGTTTTTGTTAATGGCGCTGTTTGGGTTGTGTATCGCCACCATCGTCAATATTTTCTTGAAAAATAGTTTCATGGATTTGGTGATTAGTATTTTTGGTGTACTAATTTTTGCCGGCTTAACCGCCTACGACACCCAACGCTTAAACCAGCTTGCTAGCCAAGCCTCGAGCGAAGACGAGATTGGGCGCTTTTCGATTATGGGAGCGTTGATCCTCTATCTCGACTTTATTAACTTGTTTCTCTATTTGCTCCGTTTGTTCGGCAAGCGCCGCGACTAATCGTATAATCGGCACCCACCTCCCCTCACAGATTGTGTGAGGGGAGGTCTTTTAATAATAATTGCAATGTGGCAATCAACAATGGTTGTTCGACGGCGCGAATCCGCGCATGCAGGGTTTCTTCGCTATCATCAGGCAAAATTACAACTTCTTGGCTGGCCAACACCGGACCACGATCAACCTCCGGCACGACGGCATGTAGGGTACATCCCGTCACCGGTAACTGGAGTGCGAGCGCATCACGTACCACATGT
Organism: Roseiflexaceae bacterium; assembly: GCA_040397035.1. GTDB lineage: Bacteria > Chloroflexota > Chloroflexia > Chloroflexales > Roseiflexaceae > UBA965. The sequence continues at coordinate 14,947 of JBBAWW010000075.1, forward strand.
GCACCACGCAATGCCGGAATCACCCGCCCATCACGGAGCGTCACCGTATCACCACCGTCAGCGGGCAACAACGCCGGATGCTGATTAATCACCGGCATCGGCAACGCACTTAACGCCGGCGCACTCAAAATCCGCATGAATCCCGCCAACAGCAATAAATCGGGTTGCACCGCACAAATCAAGGCCACGATTGTTTGTTCCCATTCGGCACGTTGCGCCGGCGTCGCCTGGCGGGGGTAGGGCACGGCACACACGGGGATGCGCTGTTGCAACGCCCGTTGTACCCCACCACAATCTGGGCGATCACTGATGACGAGCGCAATCCGGGCCTGTAATCGTCCATCGGTAATCGCATCGATAAGCGCTTGCAGATTCGAGCCACCGCCCGACACCGCCACCACAATTGCAGGGTAGGTCATACGAGCTCCGTCTGACCGATATCGAGGCGATAGTGCATGCCGGCAAAGCGCACGGCATCGACCGTCGCATAGGCCGTACGCAAGGCACTCACTGCATCGACCCCATAGCCCACCGCATTGAGCACGCGCCCGCCGGCCGTCACCAGCTGACCATCCACACTACGGGTGCCGGCATGCAAAATTGTCCCGTTGGCGGGAATTTTGGTGGCAGCAATGGTAATTGCATCACCACTCCGCGGCGCATTGGGATAACCAGCACTACTCAGCACCACACAGGCAGCGACCCCTGCGCACCACCCCAATGTATCTGGGGTGAGTGCTTGCGTGGCGGCGGCATAAAGGGCGAGGAGCATATCGCCGTCACACAACGGCAAAATCACTTGGGTTTCGGGATCACCAAAGCGGGCATTGAATTCGATTACTTTGGGACCATGTTCGGTGAGCATGAGCCCCGCATACAGCGCCCCTACAAACGGTGTCTGATGGGCGGCCAACATGGCGATAACCGGTTGCATCACAATCTCGGCGAGTTGTTGGGCAATCGATTGAGTGATGGCATTGAGCGGAGCAATTGCCCCCATGCCACCCGTATTGGAGCCCTCGTCACCATCAAAAATACGTTTGTGGTCGCGTGCTGACGGCAACGCCAGTACTGATTGGCCATCACACAACGCAATCAACGATACTTCGGGGCCGTACAAGCGTTCTTCGAGCAAAATCTGTTCGCCGGCGGGGAGGGCGGCTAGTTGGGCGATAGCATCGAGGGTCTCGGACATGCTATCCGACACAATCACCCCTTTGCCGGCAGCCAAGCCGTCAGCCTTGACCACCCACGCTTGACCACTGTGGCGCACAAAATCACTGGCTTCAGCGGCATCATGATATACCCGAAAAGCCGCCGTGGGGACTGCGACGCGTTGCATGACTTGTTTAGCAAAACTCTTGCTGCTCTCGAGGCGAGCCGCCGATTGTGACGCGCCAAATACGGGAATCCCCAGCGCGCGGATGGCATCTGACCAGCCAGCCGCCAGCGGTGCTTCGGGACCAATCACTACCAAATCAGTAGGATGTGTGGCAAGCCATGCCTGAACCTCAGCGAGGGTGGTCAATGGCGCAGTGGTCGCATCGAGAGCAATCCCAGGATTGCCAGGGGCTACCGTGAGGGTCGTGAGGCGTGGCGACGCCAAAAGTGCCTTGGTCAATGCATGTTCGCGTCCACCAGAACCAATCAAAAGTACCCGCATTACGCCCCCCCGCCTATAAATACAATATCGTATCTATGAATTATATGCGATATAGAATCAATACCTACGCCAAAACACCTCACCCCTAGCGTCATTCCATGCCGGTTGCGATGGCAACCGTCGCGTGGAATCTCCCG
>JBBAWW010000076.1:0-16679 GCA_040397035.1 Roseiflexaceae bacterium
GTGATATACCAAAACTATACAGGAAAAGCCATTTTTATGCCACTTTCAATTGGCGTAGGTATTGACACTACTGTCATAATGACCTGCGTAAACCGGTATAATCGAAGCAAGCAATAATCAGGAAGGATACCCAAATGGTTGTATTTGTAATGATTGACGGCATGCGCCCCGACGCCATGACCGCCGCACTCTGCCCCAATTTACACGCCTTGACCGCCCGCGGTGCCAGTACCATGCAAGCCCAGAGTGTCATGCCAAGCATTACCTTGCCCTGCCATACCTCACTGTTCCATTCAGTGCCGCCCACCCGCCATGGGATTACCAGCAACTATTTCATCCCGATGGCCCGCCCACTACCAGGGCTAATCGAAGTCGCCCGGGCCGCTGGCAAAAAAAGCGCCTTTGTGCATAACTGGGAACCGCTCCGTGATATGGCCCGCCCAGAGCAATTGTCCTACACTTGGTGCCACGAACCACCGCTCGACCCCACCTATGACGACGAAATGCACGCCGAAGCCCTGCGCGTGGTCAAATCCAACCGCTACGACTTCGTGTTTGTCTACTACGGCTCCGTCGATACCGCCGGGCACGCCTATGGTTGGATGGAACCCGGCTACCTCGGGCAACTGAGCCATATCGACAGCTTGTTTGGCGAACTACTGGCCGCCTTGCCCAGCGACACCCACCTCATCGTACAAGCCGACCACGGCGGCCACGATCGCACCCACGGCACCGACATGCCCGAAGATATGAACATCCCCTGGATTGCCGTCGGCCCCACCGTCAAACCGGGCTATACCATCCAACGCACGATATCGTTGATTGACACTACTCCTACCCTCGCCCGCATGCTGGGAATTGCCCCCCACGAAGAATGGGAAGGCAGCTGCGTCGACGAATTGTTTGTCGATTAATCCCACAAAAAGGTGTAGAGACGTTGCATACAACGTCTCTACACCACCCATCACAGACCGGTGGTAATCGTAATGGTTTGATCGGGAGTCCCCACCACATACACCGTCTCGTGGCCATTGATTTGGATGGCTAGCGCGCCGCTTGCAAACTGCACCACAGTCACCGGTGTCAGCGTCGCCTCACTCAATACAGTTCCTAACGCACTGGGAACACCTCCCACACTGGCCAAGGCTTTGCCGATGTGTTGGCGCACCACAATTGGACCGGCGCTATAGACGTCAGGGTCAGCAGTCGTCCAGCTACTTACGATGCGCTGATAGCTGTTTTGGGGAAATACAGTGGTCAACCAGATGACTTCATTGCGCTGAGCCACATAAAAAGCCACCCCGTTCTGGAAGGTTTGATATGGCGCAGTCACCTAATCAACCGCCGTCACACAGGCAATATCAAACGGCACCACCGCCACGAGTCCATGCATTGACGCCGGTAGTTGGCCACAACTGGGTGACGATACTGTCATCGTTTCGGCACCGAGCCGCCCCAACAGCACCTCGTACGGTGTACCCGCAAATTCAGGGTGCCATTCCATGCGACGGCGCTCAAAATACTGCACGTCGCCCCGCCAATCCCCCAACACTTCCGTCTGTCGCGCCGTGATGGGATAGCCAAAGCGCATCACACCGCCGTTTTTTGCCAATATGCCAAAAACGGCTCACACACCGTATAGCCGGTCACATCAAAATAACGGCATCCTGCTGCTTGTGCGTCACTCCCTTGTTGCCACGGTCGCCCTTGGCGCTCACGGACCAACGCCCCGAGGCGTCCCGCGAGGACGCCTTGCATGCCATGGTCTTCGAGGCGATCACGTTCGAACCATTGGGTTGGACCGCGCCACGAGCCTTCGATGGTCTCGTCATGGAGCACCCCCAACGGGTAGCCAAATACCGCGAGACCGCCATTTTTTTCCCAATATGTCAAAATCGGATCACTGACACAATATCCTGTTTCAGCGAAACAGCGGGTACGCGCAGCGCTGGTTGACGTCCACCCCAATACCAGCTATACCATCAATACCCCTACAAACACCCTGCGCATGTACCATACCCCTTAATACACTACTCTTTTTTTGTATAAATTACACCCAATTTAACTGCACAACAATGCACCATTCTGCGTGGGCGCCAAACCACTCACGCGTTAGCGTAACTGCCATGTTTCGATGAAGCTATTACGCATTATTTTGGATTTCCGACTCCCATCAGCAGCCACCACCCACACCGTCAACACGTTATCAGCCATACCGGCATGCACATGTACCGTGACCTGGTGCTGGGTAATCACGATATCCAGTAGCCAATTCCCTACCAACAATTGTTCAAGGCGCACTTCAGGCCACTCCGCCGGCAACTGCGGTGTGATAGTGAGTTGGTGATTGCGCATATCGGGTTCGATACCACACAATCCCTCGACAATCCCTTGGACAAACAAGGCTGCCGACCACAGCTGAATAAAACAAATCCCTTGCGGAATCAATTCTTTCATCAGTCCCAACGAGCCTTGGCGCGCCGTCGACCCAATACTACGCAGTAATTCGACACCATACGCAGAATCGTGTTGGGCAAAGGCACTCAATGCCAGCAAGCCCGTCGGGAGCGTCCAGACCCGTTCGTCATCACCTTTGGTGTGCATCAGTCCCCATTGATTGACCAAATCCTGGCGTACCTGTTGATAGACCGCTTGTTGGCGCGCAGGGCTAGCAATCTGGGTTTGTACCGGCACAATCGCCGTCCAGTGGCGGTCGAGTTGGGGGGTGCCGTCACGCTGGAGCGAATCAGCATACAACGATTCTTTTTCTAACCACCAGGCTTGTTCAAAGCGAGTAGCCAAATTGGTTGCATAGCTGCGCCACACCTGCGCTTCGTCAACATGTCTATCGGCCGTCGCCCAATCAGCGAGTGCCACCAAGGCCTGATAGATGTAGCAGACTGTGTCGAGTTTGAATGGACCCATGCCATGGCGTTCAACCATGCCATCGCCATAGGGCCAGTGGTGCCCATTGAGGACTCCCATCACGTGTTGCATCCCCTCGGCACACACCGTATAAAGTCGAAAAGCGAGGTCGTTATCACCGCTCCAGCGCACATATTGCCAACAAGCCACGGCAAATTGGGGTGTTTCTTGGGCATTGCCTGGGTGAAAAATCCGCCCGTTGGTGGTGATTTCGTGGGGCACACGCCCACAGGCATGATTGGCATGTGCCGCGAGATACGCGAGTACACTCTGTGTCCCCTGCACAAACCCAGCCGCCATCAATCCGGGCACGGCATAGGCCGTGTCACAGCCAAACACTTGCGGGTATTCGGGGATGCCTGCCAAAAAATAGATGGGCATCTGGTGTGGTTGTGTCACCAGTTGTCGCAGGTTGTGCGTGGCCACCTGCCAATAGTCGTTGAGGGCGGTGTCAGGCGTGGTCAGGCGCACCCCGTGAGTCACGGTCATGGGTGACTCGAGTAATCCTTCGCGGGCGACGATTTTGGCGTGTTTGCCACACCAGCGTTTGGCCAAGGCCGTCGCTTCTGTTTGTGCTTCATGATCCACTGCCAGTACCCAGTCGATACTCCATGGCGCCTGTGGTGCTACGGTCACCGTAGACTGGGCACTGACCACATCAGCATTGACCTGCCAACGCCAGTCCAATGAATTGCGGGCGACTGCTGCTCCTTCCCAATCAATTCCCTCGCGATCGAAGCAGACACTATGCGCAAAGACCCGATAGCGTAGCGGCCATTCGTCAATGCCACCAAACCAACAGCCGCGTATATCTGTCACTATTTCGATGGCGACGGTACCCTGCCATGATTGCGCTGTCTGATTATGAATCTGTACTTGTACACTCAATAACGGCAAATTGGGGTGGAGCGTTTCTTGGACCAACACCTGCAATCCGGCGTGCTGATGCACTCGTTCTACGTAGTGAGGGTAGACGGTACAGTGCGTTGCTGGCGCAAGTACCTGCCCATCGATGCGCACCTGCCAGCCTTGCATCATACGCATCGGGTGCGCCCAAAGGCCACCCATTTTGCCCACCAAATGCTCGTCACCATAGGGAGTGATTGCACCACCAATGCTCCCTACGAGATACATGCGCGGATTACTCAAAAAATAAGGCGTCGTACTATCGCGTTCATCCTGCCAATCAACGCGCCCCAATATAAACCGTTGTGTCGTCATCATGCCCTCGCATCTATTTATCACTATGCCCTATCCTACCACCCATTTCGTACGCGGCTTGGCCGCGACGATTGGTGCATGGGTTATTGCCACGGCGGGCTGATAATTGCACGGCGCCATGCAACGACACCACTTCCTGTTTCCGACTGCACGCTTCCGACCTCGTTCGGAGATTCCACGCTACGGGGTGCCAGCACCCGGCATAGAATGACGTTAGGGTGATGTCACTTCCTGCTTCCGACTGCATGCTTCCTACTTCGATGTAGGGATTGTCATTGACCAAATTACTAAAATCATGTATAGTTTGTGTTAAGAATTGATTAAATACCTATAGGAGCACTGCGTGACGCGGCTTTTTTTTGCCACCGACATCCACGGTTCTGACATTTGCTGGAAGAAATTCCTCAACGCGGCACGTTTTTATAATGTGACAACCCTCGTCCTCGGCGGCGATATGACAGGCAAGGCCTTGGTACCCATCTACCAACTACCGGACGGGCGCCACCAAGCGATTTTGTTGCAACAAGAGTTTACCCTCGACGATGAGGCGGCCGTGATCGACATGGAGCGCAAAGTGGCCAGCCGTGGCTACTATCCATTTCGGGTGACGAGTGGGCAAATCCAAGCGTTCCGCGACGACCCCAGCCTCGTCGATACGTTTTTTCATCAACAAATGCACGAATCACTAGCACGCTGGTTGACTATTGCCGACGAGAAATTGGCTGGTAGTGGCGTGCGTTGTTTCGTTTCACCAGGCAACGATGACCCCTTCGAAATCGACGAATTACTCAGCTCGTCGGCACATATCACGTTTGCCGAAGGCAAAGCGATTGACATCGGCGAGGGATTCACCTTGATTTCGAGTGGCTGGGCCAATGTCACGCCGTGGCACACCTACCGCGAATTGCCCGACGATCGCTTGTACGACTACCTCAAAGCGATGATTCCCACTGGACTGAGCATGGAAAAGACCATTTTCAACTTCCATTGCCCGCCCTACGCCTCCAACCTCGACGATGTCCCCGAAATCGATGAAAACCTGAATGTGCTCAACGCCGGGCATTCACTTGTGCCCGTCGGCAGTACTGCGGTACGGCGGTTAATCGAAGAATACCAACCGTTGTTGTCGTTACATGGTCATATCCACGAAGGCAAAGGCACCACCCGGATCGGCAAAACATTGTCGATTAATGCGGGGAGTTTGTATGAGCAAGGGGTATTGCAAGGGGCGTTGCTTGATCTCGACCCCAACCCCAAGCGCGGGCTGTTTGCCCCCAAAAACCACATTCGTAGCTATACCCTCACCACGGGGTAGTGAATAGAGTCATGCGACGTCACGTATTATTCGTTTATCCATCAAGGAGGATTCGTACATGAGTAATGAGTCGGCCACCAAAAACGCAGGCGATGCCGCGTTGTTCCTACGCAAAGCCACCGGGCTTGTCCGTTCCTGGTCCGTGTTTGACGCATTCATTTATGCCTTTTTTTCGATTAACTTGGTCACGCTCGGGCTTTATTCCATCAGCCAAATGTATTTTTTTGATGGGGGCATGCTCAACGGGCTAGTTATTTTCGGCGTATTGATTTTGGCCGAAGTGGTGGTCTATGCCGCCTTGATTGCCGTCATGCCTCGAGCTGGTGGCGACTATGTCTGGCAGAGTCGGATTTTGGGTGGGGGTGTCGGCTTTGTGCTAGCCGTCACCGGCTGGTGGTTCATTTTGTGGTTGTGGACACCGTTGTATGGCGACATGCTCCGCAAAATGATCGTCGTACCCATCCTGGCCCTGCTCGGGCAACGCGATAGTGCCTTGTGGGTCAATAGTGACACCACGGCGTTTTTTGCGGCATCGCTGATTACCTTGGCGTTTGTGACAGTGGTTATCATCGTCGGCATGAAGCGCTACGCCACCTTCCAAAAATGGTCGTTTTGGATTGGCAACGCCGGCTTGTTGATGGTAATTGGCTTGCTTTTTTCGGGCGATCACGAAGCCTTCAAAGCCGCCTTCGAAAGCAACAGCACGGCCTTGTTTGGCACCGCTGCTGGGTTGTATGATGCCACCGTGGCGGCAGGTGATGCGGCCGGCGCCGTCAATCCATTGATGGGCGGTGATTTCAAATCGATTTCGCTGTTGCTGCCCTGGGTTGCTTTCTTTTTGCTGTACCCCAACTGGGGCGCCACGTTGTATGGTGAAGTCAAAGGGGCTGACGATTTCAAGCGCAACTTCACCGGCATGGCGACCGCAGTGATTGCAACCGTGGGCTTGTTGGTTTTGCTCTTTTTTGCGATTGATCATTCCATCACCTGGAAGTTCTATATGCAGGCCAATGGCGCATATTGGAACACGGCGTGGGGTTACACCACAGACCCATCACCCTTCCCCATTTGGCCCTACCCTGCCTTGTTGGCCGCCTTTATGACCACCAACCCCATCGTGCAGATACTAGTGATTGTGGCGATGAGCATGTGGTTCTTTGGCTGGGCTGGCACGATGTTCTTGTCATCGACGCGGGTGATTTTTGCGGCCGCCTTTGACCGTTTGCTCCCCGAAGCCGCCGCCCAAGTCGACGAAAAGACCCGCACCCCGGTATGGGCGCTGGTATTGATGGTGGTGCCTGGCATCATCGTCTCATATTTGTACTGCTACAACTTGTGGAGCTTTGCGTCGTTGACGCTGGCTGCCACCTTGGTGATCGGGATTACCTTTTTTGGTACGGCGATTGCGGCGACGATTTTGCCCTACACCAAAAAAGACTTGTACGAGGCTTCACCAATTGCCGGTTACAAGGTCTTGGGGATTCCATTGATTACGGTTTTTGGTGCAATCACGTCGGTATTCTTGGGCTTTTTGTTGTACCAATGGTTGCTCGATCCCGAAGCCAAATACGGCATCGGCTATAGCATCAACGATGCCGGTGTCAAAAACACCACCTCGCTGTACTTCATGGGGGCATTGTACGGGGTGGCCTTGTTGATTTATGTGGCCATGCGCATGTACCGCAAATCCAAGGGTGTGAACCTCGACGTGTTGTATAGCGAAATCCCTGCAGAGTAACGATTCTCCGTCTAGACCAGCCACCGAGTACACTGTTTTCTATCACAGAAGACACGGTACTCGGTGGTACTATTTACCGCAAAGGATTGCGCATGCATCACGACATCATCCAATCAGCCACCATGCTGGTAGACACGGCGCGGGCCCGCACGCTCGAACTACGCCTGCTGGGTGGCATCGCCGTGGCGTTACACTGCCCCAACAGTATCAACCCGGGGCGGAGTTACCGCGACATCGACACCTACATCCCCGCCAAGCGCCAAGCCGATGCGACGGCGGTATTTGTGGCCAATGGCTTTGTGGCCGACAAACAGTTCAATTTGCTCAACGGCGATACACGCATGCTTTTTTTTGATCCGGTGCATCAGCGCCAAGTCGATGTGTTTGTGGGCGAGTTTCGCATGTGTCACCCCATCCCCATTAGTACGAGTAGCCACCCCTATACCATCGCTGTGGCCGAGTTGTTGCTCACCAAGCTACAAATCTACCAGCTCAACCCCAAAGACGCCCACGACGGTTGTGCGCTGTTACACGAATTACAAATCGGGACCAGTCCGGCACAGCAAGCCACACGTGACCGCCTGGCCCAACTATGTGGCGCCGACTGGGGCCTGTGGCGCACGTTTACGCTCAATCTCGAGCGCTGTATGACGTATGCCAACACCAATCACGACGCGCAGTTTGCAGCCACATTACAAAACGAAGTGGCGGCTGTGCTTAATGTGCTCACCAATGCCCCCAAAACGTTGGGGTACAAAATGCGGGCGGCCATCGGTGAAAAAGTGCAGTGGTATGAATTGCCCGAAGAGATTGATCGCGAGTAGAGCCGCAGCAGGCTGCGGCTCTACTCGCAGGTGCGAGGCATGTCCTCGCACACTAACATGTCCTCGCACACTAGGTACCATGCAATGACGCAAACAAGAAGTATGGTATATCGAAGAGACGCAGCAGGCTGCGTCTCTACTTCAAACTTCAAGTATGTTATAATTTGGCAGATATTATAAGGTATTTACAGAGACTGAGGTCTATGTTCAACAAGATTTTAATTGCCAACCGTGGCGAAATTGCCGTACGTATTGTACGCGCCTGCCACGAACTGGGGGTTCGGGCCGTAGTGGCCTATAGCGAAGCAGATCGTTACTCGCTGGCTGTACGCACCGCCGATGAAGCCGTCTGTATCGGGCCCGCACCGTCGCCACGCTCGTACCTCAACCAGTCAGCACTGATTAGTGCGGCCAGGATTACCGGCTGTGATGCCATCCATCCTGGCTATGGTTTCTTGTCTGAAAACGCCTACTTTGCCGAAATCTGTGCCCAATACGGGATTACCTTTATTGGACCCAGCCCCGAGGCCATCCGCTTGATGGGCGACAAAATCGAAGGTCGCACGACGATGCGCGCCGCCGGTGTCCCCATCGTGCCTGGCTCCGAAGGCGAACTCAAATCGCTCGAAGAAGCAGTTGAATTGGCCGTAGGGATTGGCTACCCGGTGCTGCTCAAGCCCGCTGGTGGGGGTGGTGGTCGTGGTATGCGCGTCGCCAACGACGAAGCCGAATTGGTGCGCTACTATGCTACCGCCAAAAGCGAAGCCGAAGCCGCCTTTGGTAATGGTGTGTTATTGCTTGAAAAATACCTGCCCAAGGTGCGCCACGTCGAGATCCAAGTCCTTGCCGACCAATACGGCAACGCTATCCACCTCGGCGAACGGGACTGCTCGTCACAACGCCGCCACCAAAAAATCATCGAAGAATCTCCGTCACCGGCAGTCAGCCCCGAGTTGCGCGCCCGTATGGGTGAAGCGGCCCTCAAAGGGGTGCGGGCTATCAATTATGTCAACGCCGGCACGATGGAGTTTTTGCTTGACCCAGACGGTAACTTTTACTTCATCGAGATGAATACGCGTATCCAAGTAGAACACCCCGTCACCGAGATGGTCACTAGCCTTGATTTGGTACGCTGGCAGTTGCTGATCGCCTCCGGCGAGCACCTCACCGTGCAACAATCAGACGTCGAGCTGCGTGGCCACGCCATCGAATGCCGCGTCAATGCCGAAGACCCCGAACGTGACTTTATGCCATCGGTTGGCGAAATCCAATACTACCTGCCGCCCGGCGGCCCTGGTGTGCGGGTCGATTCGCACCTCTACAACGGGTATACCGTACCGGGCAATTACGACTCTCTGCTCGCCAAAATGCTGGTGTGGGCCCCAACCCGCGAAGAAGCCATCGTGCGCATGAAGCGCGCCCTCGGCGAAACCGTCATTCATGGCATCAAAACCACCATCCCGTTCCAACTGGGCTTACTCGACGACGAGGTCTTCCAGCATGGCTTCATGCACACCCGCTATGTGGGTGAAATGATGCCCAAATGGCTCGAGACCCGCAAAAAGTAACCCGTACCCTGTACACCCCACAGACACCGCGGTGTTTGTGGGGTGTTTCTGCGCCTAGAATAGAATTTGCACACTGCTAATTCACGATGTGCGCCGGTTATTTTTTTCAAAAAAAGAAACAGCTGAATTATTGAGATACGCTATTTTTTGCACTTATATGCGACAAAACTGTATTATAAATGTTGTAGTAATATTTACTGATTTACGTCGATATTTCAAATTTTCTTGGATTATTGGCGTATAATCGAGGTGGTAATAAAACCACTAAAACGAGTTATTTCTCACTGAGTAGAAAGAAAAATCGATGAAAACCAACGGAAAAGTCATCGTCGTCACTGGTGCCGGCAATGGTATGGCGCGGGAAGTCACCCTCGAATTGTTACGCCGTGGTGCGCGGGTGGCGGCCATCGACATCAATCAAGCAGCCCTCGACGAAACGCTGAAGCTGGCCGGTGCCGCCAGCGTCAGCGTCAGCACGCATATCGTCGATGTGGCCAACCTGGCCCAAGTAGCAGCCCTGCCCGCCGCCGTGATTGCGGCCCATGGTCAAGTCGATGGCTTGATGAATATCGCCGGGATTATCCATAAATTCCTCAAAGTGCAAGATTTGTCGTACGACGACATTCATCGCGTATTCAACATTAATTTTTTTGGCACGGTGCACATGGTCAAAGAGTTTTTACCGCATCTCATCGCCCGCCCCGAAGCACAAATTCTGAATGTGTCGAGCATGGGTGGCTACGTGCCGGTGCCTGGGCAGACCATGTATGGGGCCTCGAAGGCTGCGATTAAGTTGTTTAGCGAGGGCTTGCGCTCCGAGCTGTTGGGAACGCATGTAGGGGTTTGTGTGCTCTTCCCCGGCGCCATCGCCACCAATATGCCGGTCAACTCGGGGATTATGACCAGCCAAGAAGCCGAAGCGATGGCCAAGCAAGGAGCAGCCAAATTCAAAACCACGCCGGCACCACTGGCTGGGACGATGATTGTCGATGCCTTTGAGTCGAATAGCTTCCATAGTTTTGTGGGATCAGACGCCAAAATGATGGACATTTTGTCTCGGATCATGCCCGAACGGGCAGCGCTTACGATTCAACAGCAAATGGCGTCGTTGCTCAAGTAACATCAATAAAAATCTACACAGCGGGAAGGGGCATATACAGATGCTGCTGCCCTTTTTTGTTATCCATACATCCAAGTCCCCCCATTTTTACGTATATTTTTGCGAACCGTAATGCGGAAAAGGGATATATTTCAATGGCAAAAATGATTTCACCCAGTGTGGAATGGCACGGATTACTCGCACAAGCCAAAGCACTTGTGCCTGAAGCGTTTAGCAGTGATGGGCGTGTCCTCAACTTGATGGAAGGCGAATGGGGGCATCCTGGCCACGGCAAAACCTATATGTCGCCAGTAGACGGCACCTTGATGGGCAATCTGCCCATGCTCAACCTCGACGAGGCCAAGCGAGCGGTGCGTTATTGTGCCCAAGAATTCAAAACCTGGTCAAAAGTATCGCTCGACCAACGCAAACAACGGGTCATCGACACGTTGGAGTTGCTCAAACAACACCGCGAACTAATTGGGCGGTTGTTGATTTGGGAAATCGGCAAGCCCTATATCACCGCCATGACTGACGTCGATCGCTGTATCAGCGGTGTGGAGTGGTATGTCGATCAAATCGACGCCCAAATGGCCGGGCGCACATCCCTCGGCGTGATTTCGAACATTGCCTCATGGAACTACCCATTGTCGGTGCTGGTGCATGCCATGTTGGTGCAAGTTCTAGCCGGTAACTCGGTCATCGCCAAAACCCCCACCGACGGCGGCTTGTACGCCCTGACGGTATCACTCGCCCTAGCCCGACGCTGTGGCTTGCCAGTGTCGCTGGTGAGTGGTTCGGGCGGTCAATTGAGCGAGGCCTTGGTGCGCAACGCCGATGTCGATTGTTTGGCGTTCGTGGGTGGCAAAAGCAATGGGCGTGACATTGCGGCTAGCTTGTATGACCGCGACAAGCGCTACATGCTCGAAATGGAAGGCATCAACGTCTACGGCATCTGGGAATTTTCGGATTGGAATGGGCTGGCACAGCAACTCAAAAAAGGCTACGACTACGGCAAACAACGCTGTACGGCCTATGTGCGCTTTGCGGTACAACGCAAGCTCTTCCCCAAATTCCTCGACACCTACATCCCGGTACTCAAGGGGCTCAAATACGGCAACCCGACGTTGGTCGACAACCCCAACGATCCCTTGCCCAACCTCGACTTTGGGCCGCTCATCAACGCCAAAAAAGTTGAAGAGCTACGGATTATGCAGAGCGAAGCGATTTCGTTGGGAGCGATTGGACTCTACGAAAGTGACATCGACGAGTCGCTCTTTTTGCCCAACCAAGACACCTCGTCCTACTTCGGGCCGACGTCGATCCTGAATGTACCCCGCAATGCGCGATTGCACCACAACGAACCATTCGGACCACTCGATACCATCGTGTTGGTTGACCGGGTCGAAGAATTGGTCGCCGAAATGAATATTTCCAACGGCTCACTCGTCTCATCGCTAGCCTGTGATGATGACCGGATCACCAAAGAGATTGCGGGTGATTTGCGGTCGTACAAAGTGGGGCTCAACAAAATCCGCTCACGTGGCGACCGCGACGAAACCTTTGGTGGCATCGGTCAGTCATGGAAGGGTTGCTTTGTAGGCGGTAAGTACCTCGTACAATCAATTACGGTCGGTCAGCCCGGTGAGCGCTTGTACGGCAACTTCCCCGATTACACCTTGCTCCCAGATGTCCGCTAAATCTCGGACGCTCACCGCCATCACATGCACGATGCATGTGGTGGCGGTTTTTATGTCACAATAGGGCTATGTTTTTTGCACACAGAGGTCAGCACATATGCGTACATTACTTGCGACCCGCCCCGACCAAAATGTCCCACCCGTTGTACAGCTCACCGATAACGATACCCTACCCACCGGCAATGTCACTATTGCGGTAGCGTATTCGGGCATCAACTACAAAGATGCCTTGGCGGTCACCAATCGTGCCCCCATATTACGGAGCTTCCCAATGGTGCCGGGGATTGATTTGGCGGGCACCGTCACCGCTTCAGAAGACTCCCGCTGGCAGGTAGGCGACCAGGTCGTCATCGCAGGACGGGGCATCGGCGAGCGGCGCTCTGGGGGCTATAGCACCATGACACGCCAACCAGGCGATATCCTGACCCGCCTGCCAGCAGGATTGACGCTCGCGGATGCGATGGCGATTGGCACTGCTGGAATTACGGCAGCCATGTCGGTGGCGGCGATAATGCGTGCAGGCATCGCCCCCAGCGAGCGGCCGGTATTGGTGACAGGGGCGAGCGGCGGTGTAGGGATGCATGCTATCGCACTATTGACCCAACACGGCTATAGTGTCACGGCGGTCACTGGCCGCCCAGCCCTCGTCGATGATTTACGCCGCTGTGGGGCGACCATGGTCATTAGTCGCGAAGACATCGCTGGCGACAAACCACTCGAACGCGAACGTTGGGCGGCGGTGGTGGATACCGTTGGCGGCCCCGTGGCCAGCGCAGCCATCCGCACCACCGCCTATGGTGGCGTTGTCACCATGTGTGGCCATGCAGGGGGCGCCCAGCTCGATTTGACCGTCTACCCACTGATTTTACGGGGGGTTCAGCTGATTGGGATAGAATCAGTCAATGGACCACAAGCTAACGTAGATGCAGCCTGGGCGTTTATTGCTACAACCTGGGACCGAACCCGCTTGGCGCATATGATTCATAGTATTCCCTTGGTCGAGGTCCCCGATACCTGTGTAGCCATGCTCAACGGTGAACGGATTGGGCGCACCGTTGTGACCCTCGCCGACTAAACCACCGCGAAACAAAACACACCCCGGCAGCTCGTACGAGTTGCCGGGGTGTGTTTTGTGGTCATACCCCTAGGGGGCAAAATCCACGCCACGCACATGGATATGTGTTTGCACATCAGACGGGACATCTTGCTCGGTAATAGCCGCTTGTAGCCCGATAATCGCTAATTGTGAGGGCAAGGTAAACACCACCACTTGATCTGATTCTGCGGTAGGGAAGCTCTGCGAGAATTGTTGATCGCCATCAGCGGTTTTGACGATGATATCGGCCACAAAATTACGCATACCACCTAGCGCAAAGGTCACGGTTTTGGTGGGTAATGCCTGCGCTAACTGCACATCAAGCGTAAATGCCGGACTCGTCCCATCGCTCCGCACCAATGTGTCAGGGTTATTATCGAACACATCGGGAATCGAGCCGGTATCGATGGGCGATATCATGACAGCCGATTGGATACCGTTGACAGTGACTGCCGCACTCATTGGCGTACCTGATGTCGATACGAGCGGCTGTATCGCATTATTATCTGGCTGGGGTGCAGGCTCAACAATTGTTTCTTGGGTAGTCTCCGGCGTTGGTGGCGGCGGCGTACCGGGCACGGCAATACCAATCAAGGCCGAACTATAAAACAACGGCGTGCCATCGGGCATGGTATGTAATACTGGTCGGAATTGATCTTTGCAGGCTTCGACATTGGGTGACGGCAATGGGGTATCAAACGTCCAAATCATCACCGCTGTACGCTCTGTTTGGGCCAACGTATCACACGTCAGTGTATCAGCCGGGTCAAAACGTTTGAGCATAGCAGGGTGTTGCATTTGTAATTGCGAAAAGAACGGCTCTGGCGACGTGTCACGCCAACAACATCCGGCAATATATACCGAGGTGTCGGGAGACAACATGTCAGCATATTTGACAATCATGCGTCCAATTGGGACATCGCCATACGGCATACTACTAATATATTTGTCAAAATAGCGCTCGATATTTTGTTGGAGTGATGCGCCAAACACCACCAAAACCACCAGCCCTGACACACTCGCCCAGCGCCCTTTGAGGAAGTTGTATATCTCGTACAATCCCATCGCAATAAAGAGATATGCATATGGAGCCGCCCCAATACTGCGTGAGGCCGACGGTACTTGATCGGGATAACGCAATACCAGCAATGAGGGTATATGCAACAACAAAAACGGAATAATCAACAATGGCGCCTTGGCACGCATATTGGCGCGAAAGCAACTCGCAATCCCGATGACAAACAACACACTGCTAATTATGTCAATGTGTGCTAATCCACGCGGGTTACTACGAAACACGTTGTCGCCACTCGTAAAGTACGCGCCAACCCCTCGCCCCAAAATATCGATAATCCGGCTAGGAGCCAAATCAGTCGTTTCGAATTTTTCGCTGATATAATTCCCAGTAATCGAATCAGGATTACTCAGATACATGATGATAAACGGCAGTGAGCCGAACAACAGCATCAACGTATAGCGCACGATGTCTTGGCGATTGCGGATTACTTTGGTTTGCCACAATGCCACTGCCGTCAACCACATCACGGGCGGTATGACAAACGATTGTGGGTACGAATACAAGCCAAATGTGGCAATCAACGCCGACGCATACAACCAGCCAACGCGTTGCGTGTTGATGTAGCGGAGCAGGGCATATATCGTCCCAATAGCCACAAATGGCACAAAAATCTGTGAATTTCCCAAGCGACTAAAGAGCAACAACCACGAACCGCTCCCTGCGACTGCCAAGGCAATTATCCCTAGCTTACGCCCAGCCAGTTGGCGGGCCGTCCCCATGATGAGTGCCACAATCCCCAAACTCGTCAAAATAGAGGCGACTTTAATTTGATCAAAACCAGTGCCAATATAATAGATTAGTGGCGCAATCATATAGTGATAAAGCGGACCAGAGCTCAACGAAAAATACCACGGCCAATCACCACGGAGGACGCTTTTGGTGTAGGTTTGGACGATTTCAATATCGCCGTACATTTCACCTTGCAACGTATCAATCCGATAAAACCGGATTACCACAGTCATCAACACGGCAGCCCAAAACAGCCATGTCCAAATATCAAAGGTAAATGTGGTGGTGACATCGGGCAACGACCATTGTGGCAACCGCGGGAGCGCCACTTTGGCTGCCGCCTGCCGGACATTATTGAGTGCTTTTGCGGGGGTTAGTTTGGGTTTGGGAGGCGGCGGGATAATAACAGCAGGTCCATCATCTTCGAGATTGAACGCAATTTGATTTTCGTCTACCGACAAAGATTCATAGGGCACAAGCGGTGGCGCTATATCACCAAATCGAGGTCGGCGGCGGCGATGCCACCATATACGAATCGCTTTGCGGAATGAATCGCGTAATAATTCAAACAGACCTTGTTCTGGAGTTGGAGGCTTTATTGCCATGACACTCTCCTTACATGCAAAAAACCAGGGCTTGGGACACGTGAGATGGATGCTAATACACGCCAAAAACAAACACACACTCATTACATCCATCTGTAATTGCACATGCGTTTAATTTTCGGTTAAAAACCATCGTACTCCCACTTGTACCACTGGGAAGGTATTACTATTATTGCCAATTAAATAGCCAAGTGATTCGTTTTGCGACCAAATCGACACATTACCGCGATTCGAGTTACGATTAATCACCATGGCAATCATTGCATTGGGCACTTCGACAATCACCATGTCGTTATCATTCTTGATACGTCGCGCTGGCTCAAATTGAATATCAAATGACACGGTTTCGTCCGCATTGAGTTGAGCAACTCCTGCCGCCAAATTATCCAACGAGCTCCGAATGGCAATCCGCTGGGTACTACGTTCAACCGGCACGAAGTAATTCGACAAGGTGTCTGCCCATTGGTCACGCACATCGGTACGGTTAATGGTAGGGTCCTTGAGTGCTTTATTGAGGTCACTCAAAAAATTCTCGACAGTAATCTCGGGGCTGGTACCGCCACCACTCAACGACTGGTCATTTACGACTACTGGTTGTGTCGTCGTATCGGCACACGCCGACATTACGACACTACAAAATAATAATGTAAGTAATACTCGTTTCATGGCATTATCATACCATAAATACAACGCATAATGCCTATACAAACAACGAAATACTCAATACAATACCTGCGCCAATCTAGGCGGCTCGTTGATTGTTCGGCGGTGTATTGATAAG
>JBBAWW010000077.1:0-16192 GCA_040397035.1 Roseiflexaceae bacterium
TCAATTTTCGCGATGCGAAGCAACATTTTGGGCTCGAAGATTTCATGAATGTCACTGCGACGGCGGTCAATAATGCGGCGAATTTGGCAATGTGCATGGTCAATGTGAGCACCAAATTGATTGCCGATAGTGGTGGTGAGATTCAGGGTGTGCGTGATCTCAAAACTGTCGTGCGTGGGCGCAAATATGTCGCTGTGATATTAAAATTACTTCCGCCGAAACTGCACAACGAATTAAAATCGCAGATTGAGCAAATAATTTTCGCACTTTGGCGTATCAATGCACCGCCGAACAATCAACGAGCCGCCTAGATTGGCGTAGGTATTGAATTAGCGCAATCAAAAAACGCCCCCCACCATGCACTGGTGAGGGGCGTAATCAGTGGACGACAGGATTAGTGCGAGCCACCACTGGCTTGGCGTTGCATTTCGGTGCGTCCGCCCCACTTACCTGGCCAGCCGGGCAAGAGTAAGCCGAGCAACATGGCGACCAAGGCCACCCAAAAGGTCAGGGTATAGGTGTTTTTAAAGCCGATGACGTTTTCATCACACGCTGCCTGGATCTGGGCGCGGATTTTGGTTTTGGCGGCGGTAGCCATGGTTGACGGCAGTTCTTTGAGCTTTTCGGCGGCGTCAGCGGGGATATTGTCGGCATCGGCCACGCCGGGGGTTTCACAAAGCCCAAACTGTGCCACCTTGCCGGTGGTGATGGTTTCTTGGGCTTTGTTTTGTTGATCTTTGACGTCAGCAGACAACGAGCTCGTCAGTACCGTCGCCAAAATTGCCACGCCAATCGATTGCACCACAAAGCGGGTACCGTTGACGAGTGACGAGGCGCGGGCGATTTTGGGTTGGGGGGCACTGCTCAAAGCGGTGGCGAAGGTGGTCTGCACCGTCATCCCCAATGCGACACCACGTAGCGCAAGCAACCACATGATGTTGCTGATGGGGGTGAGGGCTTGGATTTGTGATAATTGCCAGGTATTAATCAACAAAATGCCAAACCCGAGCATGATGAGTATACGGGGTCCGATTTTGTCGAAAAAGCGTCCGGCTAGTGGGGTGGTAAAGCCTGCTGCAATACCTAAGGGCAACAACGCTAATCCTGTATCAAAGGCCGAGTAACCACGGAGCGCCTGCAAGTAAACGGGCATCAAGAATTCGGCGCCAAAGAGTGCCACTACCGTCACATAGCCAATCAAATTTGCTATAGTGAAGGTGCGCGAGCGAAATAGCCGTAAGTCGAGCATCGGGTCTGGTGCCACAAATAATTCGATGATAATCCACGCAATGATACCAACGGCGCCGATGGCAAACCACGTCAGCACGGTGCTGTTGGTCCAGCCGTTGTCGCCAACCAGCGTGGTGGCGTACAATATCGATCCAAACCCGATGCTAGTGGCAATAATCCCGAGGGGATCGGCTTTGGGTTTGATCGCGGCAATTGTATCTTTGGGGAGCCAATTGGTCGCCAAAATCGAACCAGCAATACCGATAGGAATGTTGATGTAGAAAATCCAGCGCCACAAATCAAGGTCAACCAACCAGCCGCCCAGAATCGGGCCGAGGGCAGGGGCGAGCACCAAGGCAATCCCAAAGAACCCCAAGGCAGTACCTTGCTCTTTGGGAGGGAAGGTGCGGTAAATAAACGCTGGTCCCAGTGGTTGGGCTAAACCGCCACCGATGCCTTGGATGGCGCGGGCGATAATCAGCACCGGCAAAGATGGCGCTAATCCGCACGACAACGAGGCTAACACAAACAAAACCAACCCTGCGATGTAGATGCGCTTGGTGCCAAAGCGATCGGCCAAAAATCCACTGAGTGGGGTGGTGATGCCGAGCGCCAACACATAGACACTGATAATCCATTGCGAATCGGTGAGGCTGGCTTGGTATTCGCGTCGGAGCGTTTGGAAGGCCACATTGACGACGGTGGCGTCGAGAATAATCATGAATAACCCAAAGACCACCGAAATCAGCACTTTCCATTTGTGCTCAAGTCCTGGTCGCGACGTGGTTGTGCTGGTCACACTACCTCCCATGATTGATAATTATTATTTCCTACCCTTAGCATACGGATTAATCGTTATAAAAGATTGACGATTTTATCACCTATTTGGGTGATTTTTTGCCCGTACTTTCGCTGTGTTGCGGTGGTTCCTACTGCATACTTGTTTTTTGCTCACCAAAACACACACCCTTATTGTGTGCGTAATACAAAATAATTATACTATTTACCGCATCAATTGCGATTGGATTGCGGTATGTGTAATTTTTTTTGATAAAAATACAGGCATCGGATGTGCACTCATCCAAAAATAGTATGTATGCCTATACCAATAAAATATCCTTGCGTATGCTTGTATAATACCCTCATTCATGCATAGTGCAGTACAACTGAAAGTGAAAGGGTACGTATGTTACCGATGTTACCGACAAATTGGAAGGAGCAATTGCGTTATCGTCTCGATAATGTATTTGCCAAAGGGACCGGTGCGCTGATTGCCTTACTTGCGTTGGCATCGTTGGCTATCATTGTGTTGGTGGCCTTTGTTGTCAAGCTATTCAACCTCGCTCCCGATGATATTCCGTTGCCCAAATTGATGTGGATGGGGTTGATGCGTACCCTCGACTCCGGTACTATGGGTGGTGACGAAGGCGGCTGGCCGTTTTTGTTTGCCATGTTGACCGTCACGATTGGCGGTATTTTTGTGGTCAGTACCTTGATTGGTGTCTTGAGTGCGGGTATCGAAGAACGACTCGATGCATTGCGACGCGGGCGTTCACGGATTGTCGAAGCAGGCCACACCGTCATTCTGGGGTGGTCACCGGCGGTGATTACCCTGATATCAGAATTAATCGAAGCCAATGCCAGTCAACGCGATGCCTGTATCGTCATCATGGGTGACAAAGATACGGTCGAAATGCAAGAAGAAATTGCTGACAAAATCGATGATCTTCAGACGACACGGGTGGTGTGCCGTACGGGCAACGCTATCGAATCCACTGATTTGCAGTTAGTCAGTCTCCAAACCGCCAAATCAATCATTGTGGTGCGCCCAGACGGCGAAGACCCTGATTCCCAAGTTATCAAAGTCTTGTTGGCGATTACCAAATCACCCAATCGCCGCCCCGAACCCTATCATATCGTCGCCGAAATCTACAATCCCGAAAACTTCGATGTCGCCAAAATGGTCGGTGGCGACGAAGTAGAACTCATCGCCGTCGGCGATTTGGTGGCCCGCATCATGGCCCAGACCTGTCGCCAATCGGGCTTGTCGATTGTCTATACCGAATTGCTTGACTTCGGCGGCGACGAAATCTACTTTAAAGCTGAACCAGCCTTGGTCGGGCATACGGTGGCTGACGCCCTGAATTCATTCCAAACTGCCACGGTGATGGGGATCCGCGATGGGCACGGGACATCGAAGCTGAACCCGGCGCTCGATACCGTGATTGGTCCCGACGACCAACTTATTTTTGTGGCTGCCGATGATAGTCGCATTCATTACCATGGGCGCGATGGCGTTGCTGTCGATGAATCTTTGATTGTGACCGGCACTGTGACTGTTGCCCCACCCGAACACACCTTGATTCTTGGTTGGAATTGGCGCACTCCAGCAGTCATTCGTGAGCTTGATAACTACGTCACCGCGGGCTCCCAAGTCACTATCGTGGCATCAGATGTGATTAGTGATGCTGCAGATGTGGCGCAGGCCATGACCCTGCAAAACCAAGCCTTGCACTTCCATACTGCCGACACCACCAAACGGGTCGTGCTCGAGGGACTCGACCTCGCGTCATACCGCCACATCATTGTCATGTCGTATTCTGATGCACTCGAAATGCAATTGGCCGATGCCCGCACACTAGTGACCCTGCTCCATTTGCGTGACATTGCCGATCGGCGCGGTCTTCGCTTCTCGATCGTCAGCGAAATGCTCGATGTGCGTAATCGCAATTTGGCCGAAATCACCCAAGCCGATGACTTCATCGTCAGCGATCGCTTGATTAGCCTCATGATGGCTCAAGTTGCAACCAACAAAGCGCTCAATGCCGTCTTTGCCGATTTGTTCGACACCGATGGCGCCGAGGTCTACCTCAAACCGATGAGCGATTACGTTCAAACGGGTGTGGCAGTCGATTTTTATACTGTGCTTGAATCTGCACGACGCCGCAACGAAACCGCGATTGGTTACCGGCTTGAGGTCAATAGCAACAACAAAGATATGCAATATGGGGTTGTTATTAATCCGAACAAAACCAATACCGTTACCTTTGATGCAACTGATATGCTGATTGTCTTGGCATCCGCCTAATTGTGCGTGGTTCACGCAGCCCTAGATGCATTCGTGCATCTAGGGCTTTTGTATGTCGCTACACTGCGACAATTTGCGCTATAGTACGTATGCGTATTTATTACCTCAATAATTACGGCTTGGGGTAAATGTAATGAAATAAAATGAATCAACGGCTATGGGGTATGCTTCAGGGCGGAATTGTATGGTGTATGCTTACCCTGATAATTTTTGGCATACCGGTCACCTATGCAAATCAGCGTACACTTGATATAAACAAACCTACCGCTCCGCGAGTAATCCCCGTTATTATCATCCTGAAAAACACTACACTACGCAATCCAACGCAATTCGATAGCCTAACAGCGCGGCGCACCCAAGTCGCTAGCGCCCAAGCAGATTTTGTGCGCCGTCAAGGAGCGCTATTGCGTGGCGTGACACGGCGTTTTCACCTCGCCCCCATGCTGGTTGCCCATGTCCGTGGTAGTGATATTGCCGCGATTCAGCGCGATCCTGCCGTGGCCTGCGTTCAAATCGATAAACCACATCCCCCCGCACTCGATCAAAGCACCGTTTTGATTGGTTCACGCTCCGTAAATACCGTGGGCTATGCCGGTGCAGGTACATCGGTCGCGATTCTCGATACCGGTGTAAATAAATTACACCCGTTTTTGATGGGCAAAGTAGCGGCAGAATCCTGTTTTTCGACCACAGATAGTGGCTATGGGAGCACATCGCTTTGTCCCAATGGTGTGCCTAGTACCACTACGGTCAATAGCGCCTTGCCATGCGCAAGTGATGTGAGTGGTTGTAATCATGGCACCCATGTTGCCGGAATCGTTGCCGGTAATCGATTGACAATAAATGGGGTGAATATTTCGGGGGTGGCTCCTGACGCTAAACTCATCTCCATCCAAATTTATTCACGCTTCCTTGGTGCGAGTTCATATTGTGGTGGTGGGAGTGATTGTGTGCTGTCGTTTGATTCCGATCAAACTGTTGCCCTCGAATGGCTGTACGAACAGCGTGCCACGCCCGCATGGGGGACGTTGGCCTCAGTCAATATGAGCCTTGGCGGTGAATTATCTGCCACTGCGTGTAATAACGACACCACGGCGTTTTATATTGCCCAATTGCGAAGCATTGGGGTGGCGACGGTGATTGCTAGTGGCAATGAATCCTCAATCAATGGCGTGTCGTATCCCGGCTGTGTGGCGGCGGCGATTACGGTGGGTGCCTCCCAAACGGCAAGATACGGTGCCCAATATAGTGATACCGTGGCGGGATTTTCGAATTCACCTGCGCTAGCAAATAATACCCCCGATGTCAATGGCGACCGGGTGCTTGATTTTTTTGCCCTAGGCCAGCCCATCAATTCATCAATTGCGTATCCCGGCACCACCTATGCAGTTTACTCTGGTACCTCAATGGCCACCCCCCATGTGGCTGGGGCGTGGGCGCTCCTCAAAGGAATGCTTCCTGATGCCTCGGTTAGCCAGATTGTGCAATTGCTGACGACTAATGGCGTCCTCATCAACGATACACGTACCGCCAATACGTTGACATTGCCGCGGATTGCCGTCGATGCGTCGGTCAATGACATCCTCGATACTGTCACGACGCGCACTGCTACGGCGACCAACACTGCTACGGCGACCAACACAGCGACGCGCACCAATACAGCGACCAAGACTCTCACCAAAACTCCTACGATGTCGCGTACGGCCACAGATACCCGCACGCAAACTGCAACTCAGACTGCGAGTGCGACGCGTTCTGTGACCAACACCCGTCCAACACCAATACCCATACCATCACCCGCACACCCACCATCACCCGCACACCCACCATCACCCGCACACCCACCATCACCCGCACACCGGTATAAATAGTAAATATGTCATTTTGACAAGTGAATATGAGTTGTAATCGGTGGGGAGATTACACCGTCCTAATACCACGAATCGTCGTCGTAGAGGTGAACTGTCTACGTCGAATTATTTTTATCCGCCATCCTGAATTACCTTTAAACAACTAATGTGTAGCTTGGTATTGTAATTAATGTTTTTCAATTTAGCTATGCAAAATGCAAAATCCGTTCAAAAATGACGGAAAATAATAGTAAATAGTATATTGTGAAGTGATACAATTGTTTTATAGTGCAGTGATTTTTAATTTTAAAGTAGGTATACAGTGCGATTTTTGATTATATTGATAGTAATAATAAGTTTTTTGCCACTATCGATAGCCTCAGCCCAACGTTCGGAGTCCGTAGCTGTTGCCCAAGCAATCACCAAACCGCAGCGCGTGATTATTACCTTGCGGAGTAGTGTTGGTTTTGAATCACGTAATATTTCGGCCAATCAATTGAGCGCACGCCGTGCCCAAGTCCGTCAAACCCAGACCTCATTTATTACCCGCCAAAAAACACGCTTGCGCACGATTAAACGACAGATGACGGTATTTCCAATTATCGTGGCGGATATCAACACCGCTGATATAGATCTACTCCAAAAAGATAGCGCTGTCCAAAACATCCAAATCGATATTGCCGTGCCCCCGATTATGTATGAAACCAATGTGACGATTGGTGCCCGCACCTTGCAAAATGCCGGCTATGGCGGTGCCAATACGTCAGTAGCTGTGCTTGATACGGGCGTCAAAAAATCCCATCCGTTTCTATCGGGAAAAGTGGTATACGAGTATTGCACATCGACCACGGTGGATGGGAGTAGTACCACGATGTGCCCCGATGGTACCGAAGAGTCCATTGCGGTAGACAGTGCCGAACCATGTGCCGACAGTGTATCAAGTGGGTGTATGCATGGTACGCACGTCGCTGGTATCATTGCCGGCAACCGACTGACAGTGACCAATCCATGGAACAGTGCTGCAATAGCAATGGCGGGGGTTGCCCCCGATGCCAAAATCGTCGCAGTCCAGGTTTTTTCCAAATTTACGACGGCGGCCAGTTGTGGTACGGCAAGTTCATGTGTCATGTCCTATAGTTCTAATCAACTCTATGCACTCGATCATTTGTATCGCAATCGTGCCAGCATTACGCCTCCGCTGGTGGCAATTAACATGAGTTTGGGTGGCGGCAAATATGCGACATTTTGTGATAGTAATGGACTTAAATCATATATCGATCAACTTCGTGCGGTCAATATCGCCACGATCATTGCAAGTGGCAACGATGGTTATACCGATGGCATCTCGGGGCCTGCGTGTATATCAAGTGCGATTGCGGTGGGGGCAAGTACTACATACAAACAAATGTTTGTCGGTTCAACCCAAGATCAGGTGGCATCGTTTTCGAATGCACCGAGTGCGGCAAATAATGTTGCGAATAGTAATGGTGATCGTTTGTTGGATGTGTTAGCGCCGGGGGCTAAAGTATTGTCTTCGGTGCCAAACAGCACAACAAACTGGTATGAACCCGCAGGATACGCCTATGAATCGGGTACTTCGATGGCTACTCCGCAAGTTGCTGGCACATGGGCGTTGTTACGCAGTATTTCCCCCAATGCCAGTGTGAGTCAGATCCGTGATTGGCTCTACAACAGCGGCACCATTATCAATGATACTCGCTCTGGTACTACATTCCCGATGCCGCGGATTAATTTGACGGCGGCATACACTATGCTTAGTGCGACGGCCACGGCTACGAACACGAGCACCAAAACAGCGACGGCCACGGTGACGAATACATCGACAATTACCCCAACCAGTACCCGCACGCAGACACCAACGCAAACAGCGAGTGCAACCCGTACCAACACCCGTACAATCACCAACACCCGTACAACCACCAACACCCGTACAACCACCAACACTCGTACAATCACCAACACCCGTACCCCAACCAATACACGGACACAGACACCAACGCAAACAACGAGTGCAACCCGTACCAATACCCGTACCAATACCAATACCCGTACAAACACCAACACCCGTACACCTACCAATACCCGTACCAATACCAACACCCGTACTAATACAAAAACGATAACATGGACCAGGACAATTACTCCGACGCACACTGCGACAGCGACGAAAATTGCCAAATTTAGGAATTATTTTGGCAGGGGAGATGCATAACGCAACATACCCCTACCAGCAATTGCCGGTAGGGGTATGTTGCGTGTGCGTCGGGACGTTATTTAGCTTTGGACGGCTTCGAGTTCGATGGTGATGGTGACTTCTTCGCCAACCAAGATCCCGCCGGTTTCGAGGGCCACATTCCAGCTCAACCCGTAGTCAGCCCGGTTGATTTTGGTGCTAGCATTGAAGCCGGCGCTGGTGGTACCCCATGGGCTTTTGGCCTTACCAACAAAGTTGGTATCGAGTACCACCGTGTGGGTTACCCCTTTGATGGTCAAATCGCCATGGATCTTGCCAGTGTTTTCGCCGGTCACTTCAATCGACGTGCTCTTGAAGGTGATATTGGCGAAGGTGGCGGCATCAAAGAACTCTGGTGAAGCCAAGTGTCCATCGCGCTTTTCGTCGCGGGTATCGATGCTCGCAACTTCGATGGCGACTTCTACGCTCGAATTGGTTGGGGTGGTTTCGTCGATGTTGACGGTGCCGCTGAATTTTTTGAATTGACCACGGACGGTCGAAATCATCATGTGGCGAACGGCAAACGAAATTTCTGAGTGACTCGTATCGATGTTCCAGACCATGATTGGTATGCTCCTTCTTGTAAAACGACTTGGCGTAACTGACAATTACGAGCATACAAAGTGGGCGTTGACACCAGCGTAAACATTGCGTGAACATTGGTAATGTGTGGTGTTTAAATGGTATTACAGGCGTTGCCGTATTTGTGCAATGTCAGCTAACAGCTTTTTGCGTTGCCCCATAGTTGCCAAAATCTCGGCTTGATTGAGAATTTCTGTTGCTTCTGTTTTTTCCAATAGTGGCGCCAACCAGATTCGGATCTGGGTCGCCAAATGATGCACGCCGAGCGCATCAGCTTGGTGGAGCGCATGGGTGAGGGTGGTGCGGGCGCGTTGTTCATCTTCTTGGGCGCGGGCCACCAAACCGAGATTGGCGTGCAGGCCTGCAATGCGCTCAGGCATCCCATAGCGTTCAGCAATGCCTAGCCCTTCATAAAACATTCGCTCGGCGCCGCTGATATCACCTTGTGCCAAGGCGATTTCGCCCGCGGTAGAGTGTAAGTAGCTTTGAATCATATGCATGCCGGCGCGTTGGGCGACGCGTAAGCCACTGCGTACATGCCGTTGTGCTTCGTCGTAGCGCCCGAGTAACTGCAGGTGATAGGCTAGATTGTTGTGTGCCAAAATATGCCAGGTGCGTCCATGATGGGCTGGCGCTCGTTCGGCAGCCGCTAAGGCATCACGGTAGCGCAATACAGCCACGTCGATATCCCCTTGTTGCGCCAAAATCCCCGCTTGTTCAAACAAAATCCGCGGTAATACATCCGTCGCATTGAGGATGCGGCAGTGCTGTTCGGCATGGGCGAGTAATTCCCCCGCATGGGCCAAATCAATCCCGGCGAGTGAATGTGCCGTACCACATACAAATGTCGCATGTAGTGCAATGGTTTGGTCGTGGTGTTGCATGAGCGGCGTGGTAATTGTAATCACTTCGTCGTAGCGCGCTTGCGGAATGTAGCTGCGTGCCAAGGCAATTCGGGCATGATCGGCAACGATGCAGTCGCCACTCGTGTCATTGTGAATCGCTTGTTGGAATGCCTCCATTGCGGTGGCTTCTTCGCCGGCCCAAATCAACGTCTCACCGAGTTCGAGCCACAATGGCGCTTGTGCTTCAGGGGCTGTCGCTGCAATTGCCATCCGCAGGTAATAGTCAGATTCGCTCCATGCGCCCAGCTGTTGGGCCTGGCGCGCTGCGGCTAAGGCGTGGGGTGTGGCCAAATCTGGCATCCCGGCAATCGTGTAATGCTGGGCGATTTGGGCATGCGGCAGCGGTGTTTGCTGCGCAAGATAGTCGGCTAAACGGTGATGGAGATAGGCGATTCGGGCTGGACCTGCGTGGGCGATGATACTTTCCATGGTCAACACATGATCAAATCGCCCTTGTTGCGAGGTGAGCATGCGCATAATCCCTTGTTGCGTGAGTTCATCAAGCGCATCGAGCGTTTCTGCCGTTGTCAAATCTGCCATCGCTTGGGTCTGTGCCACCCGAAATTCGCGCCCATAAATCGCTGCCGCATCGAGGAACCGCCGGGCGGTCGGGCTAAGCGTGTTAATCCGAGCGGCAATCAAATTACGAATCGCCGCCGGCACTTCCGCACTGGTCATGTCGCTATGGCGCAACAATTCCACCAACATGAACGGATTCCCTTCGGCACGTTGAATAACGTGGGGTGATACCTGTGGTTGGAGCTGGTGGGCCAGTGCTTGGGTTTCGTGATTACTCAGTGGTTGCAGGGGAATGGTGGTGAGCAACTGTTGGCGCTGGGCATGGCTTAGCAAGCGTTGCATACTCAGCGTGGCATCACCACTGCGTACCGTAATAATCAGTTGCCATTGGAGTTCGAGTCCGCGCCGTACAAATTCGGCCATTATCCGTGCCGAGGCGTCATCGAGCCATTGGGCATCATCGAGAAATATCGCTACGCGCCGTTGCTTGCCGAGCTGTTGGATGAGTAACGCAACTGCTTCAGGCAAGCGTGTTTCACCATTGTCAGTGGCAAATGCATCAGGGTCACCCCCCGGCAACTCGGGCCACAAGCGGCGTAATTCACGCTGCCAGACTGGCGCCAGAATCACGTTTTGACGTAATGACCGCAGTGCCGGTGTCTGCAACAATGCTCGTACCGCGGTAGTGAGTACATGGTAGGGTAAGTGTTGGTCCCCTTCGAATGCCGTGGCATGGATAATCAAGGCGTTACTGCGGCGTAAATACTCACTGGCCAAGCGGGTTTTGCCAATCCCCGCATCCCCACTAATCACCACGACGCGACCGTTCCAGGTTAAGCCATGTAGGGTGATGAGCTCGGCTTGGCGCCCCACAAAGGGTTGATTTGGGGACATGATAGGAGTATTGGAGGCCGCTACTTCAAATTGATCAGTCACAATTGCATGGTAGAGTGCCGTGGTTGACGGCATCGGCGGCACGCCTAATTGATCATCGAGCGCCTTTTGGAGGGCCTCGTAGTAGGCAATTGATCCCGCGCGGTCGGTCCGTTGGTAGGCAAGTTGCATCGCAAGTTGTACGATGTCTTCACGCAGGGGCTCATATGTGATGGCAACGTTGATTGCCAGTACTGCCTGTGGCAGGTTTTTGTTATTGACATGAAATTGGGCGTGTTGATAGCAGATATCTGCGAGGCGATGTTGCCAGCGACTACGTTCGCCAAACACCCAGCGTTCAAATTCTACCGATTCGCCTACAGTGATAGCTTCCAAAAAATCGCGGGGTGGGGCGTGAATCAGGGCATCGATGTCCGCATCTCCTGGCGCCACCGTGCTCAGCATACGGGTATCGACCCAGATAGCTGGGCGCAAGGTGAGTTGCTGGTTATTGCTGACGACAATATCACCACAGGCCACTTTGAGTTGATGGAGCGCGGTGCGCATTAATTGCCTAGCCGAATCAGGGCTGTTTTCGGGCCAAAACAACGCCATACAGCGTTCGCGGCTGATTGGTTCGAGATGGGCTGCCAGATAAAACAGCAACAACCGTGGCCGACGCCGCAACTGGAGCGGTTGCGCATCGCTACGGGCGATTTGGGGGATTCCCAATAAATGAATATGGATAGGCGCTGGGGAATGCATGTGATACCACGCCAATTCCGTTGTCGATTGCGAACCCCGTCACATTTGATAGATTATGCGGTGCCAAAAAACCTGATTAGAGTTCGTAATTGTGCCGGCGCGCGATTTCTTCTTTGTGTTTGCGCCGCAATACATCCCGCTCTGATGGGCGTAACGTGCGTTGATAACTATCGAGCACTTTCTCAACTTCGTTATCGATGCCTTCTTCGATGCGCAAATCTGCCGTGATGTAGTCGACAATCGCCCTAATGCGTAGACCTCGAGTTGCGTGTGGCTTGCTTCCCACGGGGTCTTTGTAAATCAGTAACCCGCGTGCGCTTAACTCGTCGTGGAGTCGCTCGGCGATGCGGTAGATTTTTTCTTCTGAGAGTCGCATTCCTATCCTCCTCATAACACACTAACTTTATTATATTACAATCCATAACATCAGTGGTATACGTATCAAATGTAGGTATACTGTGCTGTTTTTCGTTTTTTTTAAGGAGTTGACGATGCCACCCATTCCTTCATCCGAAATAACCCCCGAAGCCCTTTTTTGGAACCGCCGTCGCTTCCTGCAAACTGCCCTTGCTGGTGCCGCCTTGACCATCCCCGCCTGTGCCACTTCCACCCCTACCGCTAATCCCACTCCCGCCTCTGATGACCCTGATGCCTCTGTGGTTCCTACCGCTCCTACTGGCCCCGGCAAAGTCGTAGCGACGGGCGATGAGCTCGGCCAACCCCTCACCGAATATGCCGCCGTCACCGGTTACAACAACTACTACGAATTCACTACCGACAAACAAGCCGTAGCGGCCACTGCCGCCAGCTTTGTGGCATCTCCGTGGTCGGTGCAAGTCGATGGCTTGGTTGCCAAACCACGCCAATTCGCCCTCGAAGACCTACTCAAATTAGGCAACGAAGAGCGCATCTACCGCTTGCGGTGTGTCGAAGGTTGGTCGATGGTCATTCCTTGGTCAGGCTTCTCCCTCAACAAATTACTCGCGCTCGTCGAACCTACCAGCGCCGCCAAATATGTGCGCTTCGAAACCCTCAACGACCCCGCCCGTATGCCTGGCCAAAAAGAACCGTGGTATACCTGGCCCTATGCCGAAGGTCTACGCCTCGACGAAGCCATGCATGACCTGACCCTCATCGCCACTGGCGTCTATGGCAACCCCTTGCCCAACCAAAACGGTGCCCCTTTACGCCTCGCCGTGCCCTGGAAATATGGCTTCAAAAGCATCAAAGCCATCGTGCGTATCACCTTGACCGACACCCAACCAACCTCGCTCTGGATGGCCGCTGCCCCCGGTGAATATGGCTTTTATGCCAATGTCAATCCACGCGTCGATCATCCCCGTTGGTCCCAAGCCGACGAGCGCCGCATCGGCGAAACCGGCCGCCGCCAAACCGCGATGTTCAACGGCTACGCTAGCCAAGTCGCTTCGCTCTATACCGGCATGGATTTGCGCAAGTTTTATTAGCGAAAGATGGTTCATGAATCGTCTATATATCCGTGTGAGTGCCCATCTTATCGGCCTCATCCCTCTGCTGTGGTACACCAGCACCCTCTGGCGCCACGGCTGGCCCTTGGATCCGGTAGCCAGCTATATCGCCGCTAGTGGGACTGCCGCCTTGCAACTGCTTGTTGCCAGCCTAGCGGTGACGCCACTGCAACGGCTCAGCGGCCGATCGGCGCTGGGAGTGATGCGCCGCCCGCTGGGCTTGTACGCCTTTGCCTATACCATGGTGCATCTGCTGGTCTATCTGATGCTCGATTACGCCTGGAATTGGCAGCAAATCAGCGACAATGTCTTTGCCAAACGCCATTTGATTGCCGGACTCATCGCCACCGCCTTACTCATCCCGCTTGCACTGACGTCGACAACCGGCTGGCAAAAATATCTCGGGCGCTGGTGGAAGCACCTGCATCGTATCGTCTATGGCGCCGCCGGCTTGGCGGTGTTGCACTATGTCTGGCTCGTCAAAAGCGACACCCGTATCCCTTATTTGTACGCGACGATTATCGGCATATTGTTGCTTATGCGGCTTCTGCCGCTCCGGAGGGTGGTTCATGCTCAATCGCGCTGATATTGCCGCCGTCGTCTGCGACCTCGACGGCACCGTTTATCTTGGCGACCAGGTGATTCCTGGCGTCCCTGCCGCTATCGCCCGTTTGCGGGCTAGTGGGCGCCGGGTATTGTTTTTGTCCAATAACCCCACCAAAACCCCTGACCAGTATGTCAGCAAACTGACCAAATTGGGTATCCCTGCCACCAGCGCCGATGTGTTGACCTCCGCCCTCATCATGGCCGAATGGTTGGCTGCCCAACCCGGCGCCCCCCGTGTCTATGCCATCGGCGAGCCCGCCTTAATCAGCACCCTCCAGTCCCATGGTGTGCAATTGAGCGATGTCCCTGGTCAAATCGACTATGTGTTGGCCTCGTTTGACCGCACCTTTGCCTACCCCAAACTGCAAATCGCCTTTGATGCGGTGCGGGCGGGTGCCAAACTCATCGCCACCAACCCCGACAAATATTGCCCCGTCCCCGGTGGTGGTGAACCCGACGCCGCCGCCATTATTGCCGCCATCGCAGCCTGCACTGATACCACGTTGCAATTTACCGCTGGCAAACCCTCTCCACTTGCCGCCCAAGCCGTCGCCACCCGCCTCGGCCTGCCCATCGCCAGCTGCCTGATGGTCGGTGATCGCCTCGAAACCGATATCGGCATGGCTGCCACCGGCATGCCTGCCGCACTCGTCCTCACCGGCGCCAGCACTCAAGCCATGGCTGATCAATGGGATGGCCCCGCCCCCAGCTTGATTACCGCTAGCGTGGTGACCTTGGTTGATTTTTTGTTGACATAATTATTGTATTTTATGTGTAAAAAAGCGTGGTGCGCTGGCGTGAAGTGCTGCATACACGTCTGCCGTGATGCGCCGTGTCCCGTCAATGGATGTGTGGCGGTATAATAGGCTGATAATCACAGTGCAGTGAGGCCAACATGGACGATCGCGAACGCTACAAACAACTTGTCGGCGCCTACGCCGCAGATATGGTGCCATCCAATTCGGTCATTGGGCTTGGCACCGGTTCAACCGCCACTTATTTTGTGACCGCCGTGGCCGAGCGCTTGCGCGATGGCCGCCTCACCAATGTCATCGGTGTACCCACCTCTGAGCGTACCGCAGCCCAAGCCCGGCGTGAAGGGGTGCCAATCAGCGATTTGCATACCCACCCCCAATTGGCGGTAGCCTTCGATGGCGCCGACGAAATCGACCCCCACCTCGGTCTCATCAAAGGTCTCGGCGGCGCCTTGTTGCGCGAAAAAATCGTCGCCAGTGCTGCCACGCAGTTTTTTGTCTTTGGGGATAGCACCAAATCAGTGGGCACGTTGGGGGTGGTCACACCCGTTCCCGTCGAAATTGTCGATTTTGCCCGCTCGTTGTGTATGCGTCGTCTCAGCGCCCTCGGCGCGCGGCCGATTTTGCGTCTGCGTGATGGTCAACCGCAAATCACCGACGAAGGCCACGTCATCCTCGATTGTTTTTTTGATGGGATTGCCGATCCACAGGCGCTCGATGCCGCCATCCATGCCATCCCCGGTGTGGTTGAGACTGGATTGTTCCTCGGTATGGCAACTGCCGCGATTATCGGCGGTCCTGACGGGGTGCAGATGGTGTATCCGCAATGACCCCTCCTGATACGATTGTCAAACCCCAGACGACATTCTTCGTGGTTGCGCAAGAATCACTCGAGCAACCCTACCGGGTGATTATCGAAAACGACGATGTCACCCCGATGGATTTTGTGGTGATGGTGCTGACGGGGATTTTTGCCCTCGATATGCTCCAAGCCGTCGATGTCATGTTGGTGGCTCATCATCATGGCGAAGCCCTAGTGACGATTTTGCCCTACCAAGAAGCCAGCGCCAAAATCTACCAGTCCCACGACCTCGCCGGCCAAAACAACTACCCCCTACGGCTATACATGGAACCCGAATGAATTCGTAGAGACGCAGTAGAGATGCAGCCTGCTGCGGCTTGCTGCGGCTTACTGCGTCTCCACCATGCAACGCATGGTGATGGTGAAATATACTGAGTTTGATGGACACTAGTTATACTTGCAGTATACAAATAAGG
>JBBAWW010000078.1:0-9729 GCA_040397035.1 Roseiflexaceae bacterium
CTGAAGGTACTGCAAGGTTGCCTTGTGGGAGACTAGGTCTGTGCGCCATCCAATACCGCGGCGTGGAGCAGTGGTAGCTCGTCGGGCTCATAACCCGAAGGTCAGTGGTTCGAATCCGCTCGCCGCTACCAATTCGGTAGGAATCCCCTCGTATGAGAAATCATACGAGGGGGTTTTTTTGTGTAAAAAACAGACTCAAGTTGAAAGTGTATAAGTTCGAAATCTTCCTCATTCACTTCCTACTTCCTCATTCACTTCCTACTTCGCACTGCGTTATTCGATGCCGATTGCCACGGCAGCCGTCGCGTGGAATCTCCGTGGCGTGCAGTCGCATGCAATGAGGTTGGGTCAAAGTAAAGAGGCAGCCTGCTGCGTATTTACTTGTGCTCGAGTGATAATCTTTTATACTTGATATGTGCGTAACCGATAATACTCGATAAATTGCTCCCTAAGGAAAACAGTAGAGAGGACACATTATGGAATGGCTACAAAACACCCAAGCAGGCAACAGTAAGTGGTGGAGTTGGTGGTTAGGATTGGTCGTAATTTTGCTGTGTTATATCTTCCTCGGCGCTATTCCGGCGGTGGTAGGAGCATCGGTCGGTCTAATCACACTTGGTACCGATGGAAGCATTGCCGGTGGGGTTGCTGATCCGATCCAATTTGTGCTATTGATGATATCGCCGCTCATGCTATTTGTGGGGGTGTGGGTGGCACAACGACTCGTCCATCGCCGTACGTTAACCCAATTGACCACCACTACCACCTTCCGCTGGTCGTTGGTCTGGCAAAGTATGGCGCTGTGGTTGGGATTGAATATCGTTGCCACCGTCGTGGAAGCGTTGCTTTACCCAGGGCGTTATGAATGGAGTCTTGATATAGCGCAGTGGATAGTGATGGCACCATTGATTCTGCTCTTGATTCCTATTCAAGCAAGTGGTGAAGAGCTGATGTTTCGCGGCTATTTACTCCAAGCGATGGCACGGTTGTGGGCTCAGCCGGTGTTTCTCGTGTTGCTGTCTGGTGTGGCGTTTATGCTACCGCATCTCGGTAATCCTGAGATGGACAAGGCACTTGGTGGTGGAATTCCAATGGCGCTCAACTATTTTTTGATGGGAGTGGGGACTGCCTGGCTGAGCATCCGTGATAACGGCATTGAGCGGGCGATTGGTGTGCATGTGGTCAATAATTTGTATGCCGGAATGGTGGTTGGCTATACGGGATCGGTGTTGGGCACACCAACGATCATCCATGCCAATGTGATTGATGCATGGTTGGGCGTGATTGTGATTTGCATCAGTTTTGCGGTGCTGATTTTTTGGCCATCACAACGTACCATCGCCGCAGATGAGCGACCATTGCCCTAAATGAGGATAGATTGTGGATAACTTGTGCACAACCCCATGGTTTTTCGTGGATAACAGGTGTATGAGTGTGGGATTAGGTGTGGATAGTCTGCGTCGCGTGTCGTTGCTATGCACCACAAAACGCTCTACAATAGATACACGATTGGATTTACACAGATGAATGGGGTATGACATGGGTAGTCGTTTTAGCGAGATGCGCATTTTTAGCGGAAGCGGCAATCCTGCCCTAGCGAGTGCAATCGCTGATCGCCTTGGTACGACGTTGGGCGATATTACCTTGACCAAATTTCCCAACGATAATATTTTTGTGCGCTTGAATGAAAGCGTCCGTGAAAAAGATGTCTTTGTGGTGCAATCCCTTGCCACGCCCCTCAGTGACCGTATCATGGAACTCAACATTATGTTAGATACCTGTCGCCGTGCGGCGGCTGGGCGCGTCACTGCGGTATTACCCTTTTTTGCCTATGGACGGACCGACAAACGCGACCAACCGCGGGTGCCGATTACGGCACGCTTGTTGGCAGATATGATTCAAGTTGCAGGTGCCCAACAGGTGATTACGTTGGATTTGCATGCCGGCCAGATTCAGGGCTTTTTTTCGATTCCCGTCGATGAATTGAGCGCCATGTCGATGATGGTGCACCACTTTCGCCAACGTCGCATCGAAAACCTGACGGTGGTCTCGCCTGATATGGGATTTGCCAAACGTGCTCGGAATTTCGCTGAAAAACTCGGCGTACCGCTGGCGATTGTCGAAAAACGCCACCTGCACCAAATCCAACCAGCCGATGAACACGAGCCTCACGTCGAGGCGCTGAATGTGATTGGCGAAGTCAGCGGCCGGCACTGTGTGCTCGTTGACGACGAAGTGGCGACGGGTGGGTCGTTGATTGCCGCAGCCGAATTATTGATGGCACGTGGCGCAACAGCCGTGTCGGCAGCGGTAGTACATCCGATTTTAGCCGGCCAAGCTCTCGATCGCCTGCAGAAAAGTCCGATTGACGAGTTGGTGACCACCGATACATTGCCCATCAAAGATCCCCAGCGCTACCCCAATTTGACCGTGTTGTCAGTATCGACATTACTAGCCGAGGTGATTCAGCGGATTCATAGCGGTATTTCAGTTGACTCAATGAGCTTGTTTCATCGTACCGGCCGCCGGCAATCGTAATCGCACAACCAAAATAACGCGCAACAGCCGTCCGAGGTACCACTCGGACGGCTGTTGTATGGTAACGCCTATGCCTCGTGCTAGAGGCAGTGCGGAGGTGCCGATATAATCGAAAGTTGTTGCATCAAGACATCTTCGTTGCTGATCTGCCTATTGGGGTCGCGTACCGGCGGCGTCGGTACCGATACAATCGAGAGTTGTTGCATCAACACATCTTCGTTGACATAGCCCATATTGACGTTGGTAATCTGCCCGTTGGCATTGCGCACCAGGGTTGTCGGTACCGTCATGATGCCGAGTTGCTTGACGAGTTGGGCTTCTTCTTGGATCGAACGCCATACCACCGCAATATCAAGCCGGCGTTGTTGCAATCGTGCGAGTGCCGGCTTTTGTAGCCGCTCACATTGCACACAATGCTCGGCATACAGGGCGATAATCCCGGCTTGTCCGAGTGGAAAGTGGGTCAGTTTCACTTCTTGCTGTGTGGCACGCCGACTGCGCCAACCAATATACCAACGAAATAACAGCACGAACCCGATGAGTGTGATAATAATTGCAATACGCTCAATCATGACTAGGCACTCCGTAGTTTGGCGATTTGGGCATAGACAAAACATCCTGCACAAAATCCTGTCGTCACGTTGAGTAATGCCAACGCAATCACCACCAATGCGGCGCCCCATGCAACCGTTAGACTCCCCACGATACTCGCCACGATGCCAATCACTAATACCCCCAACCCCATTTGTTGGGCAAACTGATGTGGGGCGGGATCTTCGTCGTAGATTGCAGTCTGCGTCCAATTGTTATGGACAAACACGCGATAGATTATCAGTTGTGGCGCCCACGATGGCACAAATAATGCACTCAATAGCATCAAGACCCCCACATAAATCGCATATGGGAGATTCAATACATATCCCAACACGAGTACACTAATTAAGCTGATTTGCCCGAAGCGTAAGGCGTTGCGATCAAAACGAAAGGTCTTCATTGCGACCTCCTTTAATATGAAAGTAATACATGAGTAATTTTATCAAATTACCATAGTAAAATTATACGGTGAATAATGATGGATGTCAATATGAAGTAGGACGTAGGGGCGATTACTCCAGTCGCCGGTGTATTGATTATGGGCATCAGCAAATGCGTTGCGGCGACTGTACAATCGCCTAGGTAATTTAAGATACTGTACATACGCAGGAGGATGAGCAATGCCTCCGATTTCGCTGCGTACCCTATGCGAGATATGAAAAAAGCAATAAAAAACCGCCACGTGCATAACGCACGCGGCGGTTTGAGGATGATGGTGCACTTACGCACGCATTTTGGCGCCAGTTTCGTGTTCGACACCACGGATGATTTTGGCACGGAGCTTGGTGATTTCGTCGTCGCCCAAGGTGCGTTCGCTACTGCGGAAGGTCAGCCGGTAGGCCAAACTACGCATGCCTGCGCCCAAATTGGCGCCGGTATAGACATCAAAGAGTTCGATGCTACTCAAGGCTGCCCCTGCATATTTGCGAATCGAGGCTGCGATTATTTCGGCACTCACGGTGAGCGGTGCGACGAGGGCTAGATCTTGGCTACTGGCTGGGTAGCGCGAGATGCTGGTGTAGCGGGGCACATTGGCTAGTTCGAGCAACGTGTCGAGGGCGAACTCGGCGACAGCTACCCGCATGGTTGGCATCGCAAAGCGCTCCCTGGCATCAGGATGCAGTTCACCAAAGTGACCAATTACGATCTCACCAGCGCCAGTACGGGCGATGAGTTGGGCGGCACGGCCAGGCTGGAGATAGTCAGCGTCGCTGGGTGCGATGCGAATGCTCGTGATTTGCAGGCGTTCGCACAATAATTCCACCACCCCTTTGATGTCAAAGAAGTCGACAGTCTCGGGCGCTGCGTCGTGCCACGAGGCGTTGGTGCGCTGACCAGCCATCACGATTGCGACGCGCAATGGTTCGGCCGGCAAAATGGCATCGTCACGGCGGTGATAGACACGTCCCACTTCGAACAAACGGGTGCTACCACGTTCACGCAAATTGACTGCTGCCGATTCGAGCAGGGTTGGCAAAATCGCCCGCCGCATGTATTCACGTTCGCTCGACAACGGATTGGCGAGGCGCAGGTAGTTGGTTGCGTCGGCTTCAGCGGGATCAAGATTGGCCGCTGACGCTAGGCTGGTGAGCGAATAAGTGATGGCTTCGTTGAGTCCTGCCCCACTCAGCACATCGCGCACGAAATGTTCGCGCTCGAGGGCGAGATTGGTGCGTTGGGTCGGCAATTCGTCAGCCATGATGGTGCTCGGCAAATTGTCGTAGCCAAACATACGTGCCACTTCTTCGCACAAATCAGCGGTATGGCTGACGTCACGACGGTAGCTCGGCACGACAACTGCTAGGCTAGCGCTGGTGTTGACCGTGCACCCAAAACCAAGTGGGGTGAGTAAATCACTAATCTGGGCCGCAGTGAAATCAAGCCCGAGGATGCGTTTGACTTCGGCGCTGGTCAAGGTAATCGTGACGTCGCGTACGGGTGCCGTGCGGACGTCGACCATGCCTGGAGCGACCACGCCATCGGCGTATTCTTGGAGTAATTGACACAAGCGACGTTGTGCGAGGTCCAGCATTTCGGAATCAACCCCCCGTTCAAAGCGCTTCGACGCTTCTGAGCGCAATTTGAAGGCGGTCGACATGCGCCGGATGATGGTTGGTTCCCATACGGCCGCTTCGACCAAGACGTTTTGGGTACGGTCGCTGACTTCGCTACTTTCGCCACCCATTACCCCGGCCACACTCAAGGCTTTGGTGGTGTCACACACCAACAAATGGCTGGGATTGAGCGTGTGGGTGCGCCCGTCGAGGGTTTTGAGTTGTTCGTCGGCGTGGGCGTTACGCACTACGATATGCGCCTCGGCCACACAATCGGCATCAAAGGTGTGATTGGGTGTGCCTAATTCGAGCATCACGTAGTTGCTGATATCGACAATATTGTTGATGGGGCGCATGCCGGCCATGATGAGGCGGCGTTGCATCCAAAACGGTGATGGTTTGATGGTGACGTTGCGCACCACACTCGCAGTAAAGCGTGGACACAACTCTGGGGCGGCGATGGTGACTTTGAAGGCAGCGTTCGCATCGGCACCGCTGGTGGCGACGGTGGGATTGGGCAGCCGTAGTGGTTGATTGGTGAGGGCGGCGATTTCGCGGGCCATCCCTACCAACGACAAGGTGCGCGCCATGTTGGGTAACACGTCGATGTCAATTACCGTGTCGCCGATGTATTCCACCAACGACATGCCCACCGGGGCGTCGGCGGGGAGAATCAAGATGCCTTCGTGCTCTTCAGAGAGTCCGAGCTCTTTTTCAGAGCAGAGCATGGCATCCGACATCACGCCACGCACCGGCTTGCCCTTGAGCTTGACCTTGACTTTTTCGGCCACATGCCCATCAAACAACACCGCCCCTTCACGGGCAAACACCGATTTGAGGGGGTGTGTCAGGCGTCCTAGCC
Source organism: Roseiflexaceae bacterium (assembly GCA_040397035.1). Taxonomy (GTDB): domain Bacteria; phylum Chloroflexota; class Chloroflexia; order Chloroflexales; family Roseiflexaceae; genus UBA965. The sequence goes on from JBBAWW010000078.1 coordinate 6,049, forward strand.
CCTTGTATTCATACAAATTGGGGGCGCCGGTGACGACAGTGTGGACGCTACCGGGGGCGTATTCGACGGTGGCAAGCACGAGTCGATCGGCATTGGGGTGCTGGGTGACTTCGAGGATGTTACAGACCAGTACCAACGTGGGGTCCCACGGTAATTCAGCCTGGGCACCACCAATATGTTCGATGCTATCGACTTCGAGCCCCGAACGGGTCAGCCGTTCGGCTAATTCAGCGACGGGGATGGTGACGTCGACGTATTCACGTAACCAAGAAAGTGGAATCCGCATACAACAACTCCTTTGCGTGAAGGTACATTAGGGCGTGGCAATAACAAATGGAATTCGGATACTATCACCAGTCAACTTTTCGGCGTAATTGCGTTTGTGTGCCCGCAGGTTGGCTGCTTGGTCAAATAATCCGATTTGCAGGACGTATTGACCTGCCGGTAAGGTGGCTGGAATCGTAAATTGGTGGAACGAATATACGCGGTCGCCAGGGCTCCATGCACTGGTAGGCAATTGGGGGTCAAGCGGCTGAAGGAGCTGAAGAAGGGGTTTTTTTTCTGCATTAATCACCCACACAAATACCTGCCAATTATTGCTAGGGCGGGTTTGCGTGAGCCAGCGCAGTTGCAGATCAAGCGCTTGTCCGGCAGCGAGCTGTCCGGTCAGGGTGTAATCAAGCAATGCAATCCCCCCACCAGCCTTGGGTGCCGCAAATACTGCTTTGGTGGCGGTGGCTAGTGGTTGTGCGGTCAATGCGGTAGCCGGCATGTTGGCGTGATAGCGGGGCAACACGTGGCTCCACCAAATGCCCAGCTGACAGAGGATGGCGATGAATACCGCAAGCCCGATGTGAATGGGCTTGGGGTGCATCCCAATGCCGGTGACTAATCCTTTGGCCAACAACAGTCCACCCGCAGGTATGGCGATAATCACCAAGCGCATTTGCCATGCCACGGGACCCACTGTATAGGCAAAGCTAATCAGCCAGATACTAGCCATGAGCCAGAGCGTCCCCAACAACCACCAGTGACCGGCGATTGGTCTACGGGATCCGACATGAATCAGTAACCCTGCCACTGCGCTAATGGTGACTATGGCACCGATTTGTAGCCACCAATCAGGGGCTGCGAGGCTCATCCAACCATACATGCCCCATCCCGAGCGCACCAATTGACTAAAGGCCTGTTGCCAGGTGCTCAGTTGCCCAAAATCAAGTGGGGTTTGTTGATAAATACTCCGGAACAACGTTAACCCAAACACGTCACCATATATCAGCTGATTGCGTGCGTACCACCAGCTGGCAGTCACCACCATCGGCAATCCGGCCCACAGCAACGCCCACAGTCGTTGCCAGCCAGTGAAGTGCTGCCAGAGTGGCCAGAGGATGAGTGGGATGAGCACCACCGCACTTTGTTTGGTGATGAGGGCCGCCCCGATGGCAAGGCTCAACATCACGATGTGGCGGTAGGTGCGGGCGCGGAGCGTCCCGTTCGTGATAATCGCAGCCAAACAAAACAGCAAGGCATCGTTGCTGACCGCTCCGGCAAGTAGGCTTGTTTGCGGGCTACTGGCAATCAGACCGACGGCCAGCAATGCGACGGTCGGTGTGCTGATTGCCAGTCCGGCGCGCCATACGAAGTAGAGCCCGATCAGTACCAACGCCACCGAGATCAGGCGCATCAGGCGCCACGCCAAAAACGATCCCTGCCATGGCCATTGCTCACGGGTGCCATGCACCAGCGCCTGGGGTTGGTTGCCCCCTTGCCAGATGAAGTGGGGGTTAATGGCTTGGGGCACCCATTCACCGCTGTCAATCAATGGCCAAGTGAGGCCCGCATACACCAGGTATGCCAGCGGGGGCTGATGTCCTTCGCCAGGCACGTCGCTTTGGCAGGGTGCGGCACATTGGCGTGGGAGCTGCTGATTCACGGCCACAAACCGCGCATAGTCGAAGTGCGCCGGTTCATCGGGTGCTTCTCCCAGCGGATTGCTCAATGCCACCACCAGCGCACTACACATGAGCAGTGCCATGATGCCGCGCAATATATGGAGTGGCGTGAATACGTATTTCATCGCTTACACAAACTGTTGCAAGAAGCGTTCGTCGCCGCTAAAGAACCAACGAATGTCATCGATGCCGTGCCGGAGCATGGTAATCCGCTCGGGACCCATGCCAAAGGCAAAGCCACTATACACGTCGGGATCGTAGCCGCCATTGCGTAGTACCGTGGGATGAATCATCCCCGCGCCGGAGACTTCGAGCCAGCCACTCTGCTTACAGATGCGGCAACCTGCGCCTTTGCACAAAAAGCACTCGACATCGAGCTCGACACTCGGCTCCGTAAACGGGAAGTAACTAGGGCGGAAGCGGGTTTTGGTGCCGGCACCATACAAGCGTTCGGCAAAGCCAATCAGCGTTCCTTTGAGGTCCGAAAAGGTAATGTGCTGGCCGACTGCAATCCCTTCCACCTGATGAAACATCATCTCGTGGCGGGTGGTGACTTGCTCGTAGCGATAGCATTTGCCGGGCAAAATCACTCTCACTGGATGCGGGGCGTGAGCCCGCATGGCATGGATTTGGCCGGGTGAGGTGTGGGTGCGCAACAAGACCTTTTCGGCACCGGGGGCAGTTTCGATATAAAACGTATCCCACATGTCGCGAGCCGGGTGATCTTCGGGGATATTGAGTAGGCCAAAGTTGAGCGTGTCGGTCTCGACTTCCGGACTTTCCCAGACTTGGAAGCCCATATCGGCAAAGATATCGGTAATCATACGCAACACCCGGGTGCTGGGGTGGAGGCGTCCTACCACCGGCAAGCGGCCTGGCAAGGTCACGTCGACGGCATCTTGACTAAAGGCCTGTTGTTGGGCGGCCTGCGAAATCGTCGTTTCGCGGCTCGTGAAGGCTTCATCGAGTACGGCACGCACCGCATTGAAGCGTTGACCGGCGGCGGGGCGTTGGTCGCTGGGCAGGGTACCGAGCTCGCGGCTCAGTTTGGCGATGGTTCCTTGTTTGCCGAGGTAGTTGCTTTTCCACTCACTAATCGCATCGCTACTGGTAATCGTCTCGAGGGCGGCGAGGGCGGCTTGTTCGATGGCCGCTAGTTGATCGATAATACTCACATATTCCTCCGTTGTGCTGGGCGCGTTTGCCAATAAAAAACCCACGCATCGTCAGGGACGATGTGTGGTCGTGGTACCACCCTGTTTTGGTCACACAGATGGTGACCCTCTGCCCCGATAACGGCGGGTAAACCGGTCTGACCTACGCATGCAGGCGCACTTCTGCCAAACAGCTCAGAAGGGAACTTCGGGTAATTCGTGCGGTGTCGACTCACAGTCGTCGATCAACACTCCCTGGGCGTCGTAATTACCGTACTCGCTTCGTCATCGCTCTATGTTGTTAGCGCCATTATACCGTATTTTATAGATAGTTTGGTTGGTTATTTTTTGTGGAAAAAACTGCTGGCGCAGGCGTGAATCGAGGCTAGTTGGTCTGCTGTTGGCGCTGGGCCTCTACAAGTACCCGGCATGGAAAGACGTTATACGAAGTCGGAAGCATGAAGTCGGAAGCGTGAAGTGACGTAGGAAGTGACGATTGCCTCCGCGCCCTCTGCGTACTCTGTGCGAGCCAACGAGAGTCCATCGTATGGCACGCAGGGAGATTCCACATACGA
>JBBAWW010000078.1:9829-15940 GCA_040397035.1 Roseiflexaceae bacterium
CTGTGCGAGCTAACGAGAATCCACCGTATGGCACGCAGGGAGATTTCACATACGAAGTCGGAAGCGTGAAGTCGGAAGCGTGAAGTGACGTAGGAAGTGACGATTGCCTCCGCGCCCTCTGCGTACTCTGTGCGAGCTAACGAGAATCCACCTATGGCACGCAGGGAGATTTCACGCTACGGGTGCTAGCACCCAGCATGGAAAGACGCTGGGGTGGGGGTATGCGTAATTTTCAATGTTTCATTTTCAATTTTGCATTGATTGGCTAATTGGTCTGCTGTTGGCGCTGGGCCTCAAACAAAATAACACTCGCTGCCATAGCGGCGTTGAGTGATTCGATCCCCGCCCGCATTGGGATATGGATAGTTTGCTGAGCGAGCTGTCGGGCGGGGGCACTCAGCCCATGAGCTTCATTCCCCACAATCAATACACTCGGTCGCCGCCAATCAATCTGGGTATATGCCACACTTTGCCCGCCACCATCGGCCGCATAAATCGAGTACGGCGCCAATGTGCTCGCGAGCGTATCCCATGCCATGTCTTGGCGGATGGGCACGCGCATCAGGCTGCCCATACTGGCCCGCACGGTTTTGGGGGCATAGACGTCCACACACCCCACACTACAGTAGATGGCAGCAACGCCTACGGCGTCACTACTGCGGATGATGGTACCGAGGTTACCGGGGTCTTGGATATGGTCGCAGACCACGATTAGCTGCGGTTGGGCGGGGATGGTGATTGTCGGCCATTGCGCCACTGCCACTATCCCTTGGGGTGAGGCGGTGTCACTGGCCGCTTTGATGACCTCGGCACTAGCGGCATAGACGGCACCGGTACTTTGCCCCAACGCATCCAGCAAGGCATTGCCTGTAGCGGTGGTGGCTAATTGGTCGGGGTCATAGAGCACAAACACGGGGTCTACCCCACTCGCTAGTAAATCAGCGACGAGGCGCACGCCTTCCAGCACAAACATCCGCTCACTACGACGCAACGAACGATCGTCGCGGAGTGAGCGGATGGTGCGGACGTGACTATTGCTGGTACTACGAATCACGACGCCGGGGTAAGTGCACGTTCGGCAATTTGGCGGAAGGCTGCCATGTCGTGTACGGCCAAGTCTGCCAACATCTTGCGATCGATGACGATACCGGCATTTTGCAAGGCGTTGATCAACCGGCTGTACGATACGCCACACATCCGCGCAGCGGCGTTGATGCGGATAATCCACAAGCGGCGGAAGTCGCGCTTCCGGGCGCGACGGTCACGGAAGGCATATGACAAGGCCTTCATGACGGATTGCTTGGCGACGGCGTAGCGACGGCTACGGCTGCCTTGGAAGCCCTTTGCTTGGTTGAGGAGCTTTTTGTGGCGCTTGTGCGCCATCATTCCACGTTTTACGCGAGCCATTATGGTTCCTGTTCTTTACAGAAGTGTAGATGCGTATATTAACACACCGCCTCGGAGGGGCATTCGTCAGCGGGCATGCTTCTTGCGGTACGGCAAACCACGCAATACGCGGGCTTGCGTCGTCTCGTGGACTTCTTGCATCCGACTCAGTTTCTGCAAGAGCCGTGTGGATTTGCGGCGGCGGAAGTGACCACGTCGCCCCATGGCGCTGACCAACTTACCGGAGCCAGTAAAAGTAAAGCGCTTGGCTGTACCTTTGTGTGTTTTCATCTTGGGCATGATTATTATTCCCCTTCTGAGGTGGTATTGGGCGACGCATCCACGGGCAGTGCCGCTTCTGCGGGCACAGGTGCGGGCGCTACTGCCGGCACACTTGCTTCTTTGGGCGGTTTGGCAGCACGGGGCTTCGGAGTCGCTACCACCGGCGCTACTGGAGTAGCCGCTGCTACTGGCGCAACTGCCGCTGCTACTGGGGTAGCCGCTGCCACTGGTGCAACTGCCGCTACTGGTGCAACTGCCGCTTCTACAAGCGTTGCTGCAGGCGCTTCTGCCGGCACAACGACTTCTTTGGGCGGTTTGGCAGGGCGGGGCGTGGCGTTCGCTGCCGCCGCTGGCTTGCTCGGCGTCGCACGTGCCTTGGCGTTTGGTGCCAATAACAACGACAATACGCGCCCTTCCATCAAAGGCCGCTGCTCGATTACTGAGATATCACGTAAATCTTCAGCCATACCTTCGAGCATCTTTAACCCAATGTCTGGGTGGAAAATTTCACGACCACGGAAACGTAGGGTGAATTTGACCTTATCACCACCCAACAAGAACTTGCGTGCTTGCTTGGCTTTGACGTCGATGTCGTGATCGTCAGTCTTGGGTTTGAGTCGCACTTCCTTCAGCTCTACTTGCTTCTGGTGTTTGCGCGCCTCGCGTTCCTTTTTCGATTGCTCGTATCGGAACTTGCCGTAGTCCATGATGCGACATACCGGAGGTACCGCGTTTGGTGCAACCTCTACAAGGTCAAACCCACGCTCCTCGGCCATCTGAATTGCATCACGTAATGCTACTATGCCAACCTGCGCACCTTGTTCGTCAATCAGACGAATCTCGCGTGCACGTATTCGGTTGTTGAATCGCAATCGGTCGGTTATGACAGCACCCCTTCTGGATAACCCCGTTTATATAACAGAACAAAATTGCCTTGGATAAGGCAACACGTCAAAACAGTATACCACTCGCAAGTGTTGCCGTCAATTAATTTATCCCTTGTTTTTAATTTGTAACCTCATGTTGCCCCTATATTGCACGCCTATTCATCGTCGCTCGTGACGTAATATGCAATGCGTGTACAAAACATTGACAAAACACTGACAAATTATCGTCAAACCTGATATAGTTATAATTACAAGTTTAATTATCGTGTTTTTGTGACATAAAAGAGGAATTCATGCGCCAACGTTCACCCATGTTGTTTATTTTTTTTACGGTGCTGATTGATTTACTCGGGATCGGGATTGTGATTCCGGTGTTGCCATATTACGTCAAAATCCTCGAATCATCGGGTGATCCGTGGCTGGTGGTCAATCGCGCCTTAATTGTGGGTGGGCTATCCGCCATCTACGCCCTGATGCAATTTATTTGTGCGCCGTGGTTAGGCAGTTTGTCCGATCGCTATGGTCGCCGCCCGGTATTGTTGATTAGTTTGTTAGGCACCGGTATCGGCTATATCATTTTTGGGTTTTCCGAGAATTTATTTGTCATCAGCCCGTGGTTGATGCTGGGAGCCTTGTTTGTCTCACGCATCATCGACGGGGTGACTGGCGCCAATATTAGTACTGCCCAAGCCTATATCGCTGATATTACCACTCCCGAAAACCGCGCCAAGGGGCTCGGTATGATTGGCGCCGCCTTCGGGTTGGGCTTCATGCTCGGACCAGCCTTGGGGGGGGTGCTTAGCACCTACGGCTTAGCCGTCCCCGTGTTTGTGGCAGCCGCCTTGTCATTCATCAATGTCGCCTTTGGCTATTTTGCCTTGCCCGAGTCATTGCCCGTCGAGCGCCGCACCACGGTGGTGAGCAGTAGCAATCCCTTTACGCGGGTGGCGGCGGTATTGCAAGACAACAACATTCGTACCTTGTTGATTGGGATTGTGCTGTTGAATTTGGCTTTTTCGGGCATGCAAAGTAACTTTGCCGTCTATAGCGACCGGCGCTTCGGTTTTGCGGCCATCGACAATGCCTTTGTGTTTGTGGCGGTAGGGTTGATGGCGGTCATCATGCAAGGCTTTTTGTTGCGCATGTTGTTGCCCAAATTCGGCGAAGCCAAATTGGCCATGGTGGGCATGGTGATTATGGCGCTCGGTTTCGAAGGTCTTGCCATTGCTCCTACTGGCTTATGGTTGTATCCGGCTATCATTTTGTTGGGCGCCGGCAGTGGTATGGCCACACCATCGTTGACCAGCTTGATTTCGCGCCAGGTTGATGCTACTGCCCAAGGCGCAACCTTGGGGGGCAGCCAAGCCTTGACGTCGCTGACCATGGTGCTCGGACCGTTGCTGGCTGGTATGTTGTCAGACGTTGTGCATGTTACCGCCCCATATCATGTCGGTGGCTTGTTAGTGGCAGTGGCCGCAGCAGTGATTATCGGGGTACTGTTGCCCCTCGTCCGTCAATCTGCCCAAGCCACACCCGCGAAAGATGCTGCCTAATTGACAGCGTATAATAGGTAAATCAGACGCCGTATGCCGCAGCAAAAACGCCGCCACGTGCGGCGTTTTTTGTACACCAAAAGGAACATGTTTATGCGTACAGGAGCAATTGTCGCCGTGGGTGATTTGGTATGGGATGTGTTGGCACAACCCGATACCATTTTGTTGCCGGGGGGCGATACCACCGGGCGCATCGCCTTGGCACCGGGCGGTTCTGCCGCCAATGTGGCAGCTTGGGTGGCGCGCCTCGGCGCACCGGCTGCCTTTGTGGGTGCGGTGGGGACCGATGCCTTTGGGGATCTGATTGTAGCTGATTTGGCGCGTGAAGGGGTCCAAGGTCATATCACCCGCACGCCGGCGCACGACACCGGTGTGATTGTGGTAATGATCGACAAAGCTGGCCAACGGAGCATGATTACCAACCAAGGGGCTGACTTTCATCTCTACCCCGAGCACATCCCCGTGGTGGCATTACAACAGGCCGCCCATGTGCATATTACGGCTTGGTCGGTGTTTAGTGATCCGCCGCGGGCTGCAGCCCTCCACGCCGCCCAAATCGCCAAGGCCGCCGGTGCGACGGTGTCGTTTGACCCGGCATCGTATCAGATGATCCGCGAAATGGGTCGCGATATCTTTGACACAATTATTGCCCAATTACCGATCGACATCATTTTGCCCAATCGTGATGAAGGGATGGTTTTGACGGGCGAGCGCGAACCACTCTTGATTGCCCGCGCTTTGCGCAAGCGCTTCAAAGATGCCGTGGTCGTGCTCAAACTCGACAAAGATGGCTGTATCATTAGTGCCCCTGACTATGAACAGCATCACGCCACTCACGAAGTGCCGGTGATTGATGCAACTGGGGCGGGTGATTCGTTTAATGCAGGGTTTTTGACGAGTTATTTACGTGATGGAGATTTGGCGCAAGCCGCCCAACTCGCCAACAACCTCGGCAGCTGGGTGGTGAGTCATTTTGGGGCGCGCCCCGTTGTCGATGACCAGTTTCAGCAATTGATTGGCAAAAAATAACCAGCCCAGACGTGAATATGCAAAACCCCCGTGGGGCATTGGCCCCACGGGGGTTTGATTATACTGTTGCGCCGTTGATATCGGTATCCGCCAACAAGATGCCTAGTTTTTGCAACCCGAGCCGCACGCGGGTTTTGATGGTGCCGAGGGGGCGGTCGAGGCGCTCCGCAATTTCTTGATGCGAAAATCCCCCGAAGTAGGCTAACTCAACCGCCTCACGCTGTGCCACCGGTAGGGTGGCGAGCGCTCCCACAATCACGCGGCGTTGCTCATTGGCCCATACCACCGCCGGGATGTCGATGTGCTCGTCGACGAGTTGGGCAATAATCGGATGTTCGTCGTTTTCGTAGACGGAATTGGGTCGAGCCCGCATCCGGCGCATCTCGTCGATGCACAGGTTATGCGCTATCCCAAATATCCACTGCGATACCCGCCCGCGCTCACGCTCGAAGCTGGTACTGCGCCGCCATACCCGCCAAAACACCTCTTGGACTACCTCTTCACTTTGTTCGCGTTGTTTGAGCACGCGAAACGCCAGCCGATATACCACAGCCGCATAACGATGATACAGTTCCTCGAGTGCGTGATTGTCACCATTGGCAATAGCAATAATCTTGAGCTGGTCGTCGGCGTCGGTGGCTGAAATGAGCGTAGGAAGCGACGCATGTTGTTCACTATAGTCTGCTGGCTGTTGTAACGTCATCGTGACGCCTCCTTAGTTGGGATCAGCACGCTTTTATTGTAACGCATGCATAATAAAATGTCAATACTTTGTTCACCATTTGCAAATACTCATTTTATGCGCTATTTATCCTCTACAAACAAAAAACACCGCATCGTGTAAACTTTAATTGAACACAATTTTTGCAGAATCATCGGTGAATTCAAAAACAAAATAAACAAAAAAGTAATTTTTTTATTGGCGGATTGTAATATGAAGTGCGACAGTTAAAACGGAAATGAATTCCCACTGA
>JBBAWW010000079.1:0-10082 GCA_040397035.1 Roseiflexaceae bacterium
ACTATACAGGAAAAGCCATTTTTATGCCACTTTCAATTGGCGCAGGTATTGTATAATTTATCACCATTAATATTTACAAACGAAAGGGTTATCATGCGAATCATAATACTATTATCAATTATATATGTGGCACTATTGTTTGCACCGCTCCCTAGCATGGGCGCACCATTACAATCCCCGTTCGACAATTACCCATACCCAGACCCAGAGACTGCTACCCTTACGGCGTCACGCACCCTTACGGCGTCACGCACCGTCATGCCATCGCTCACCGCATCACAAACCAGAACTCCAACACGCACCGCTACCAAAACAGCTACGCCGTTTGTCTATTCCACCCGTACGCCTAACAGGACGCTGACCGATACGCCAACCGTAAGCGAAACACCGGCGATAAGTGTCACACCGAGCAATACCGCAATCCCAACGATTACACCGCTCAATCAAGTCTGTATCGACAAGCTCAAATTCCCTGCCGCCAGCCTGGCCGGCTGTGATTTCCGCAATATGGACTTTGGCGCATACGGCTATACCAGTCTGCGCTACCGCAACCTGAGTGGCGCCAATCTGAGCGGTGCCGACCTGAGTGGCGTCAGCCTCGTGAGCACCAACCTCAAGAGTGCCAATTTGACCAATGCCAATTTAACTGGTATCAACGGCTATTTCACACTATTTACTAGTGCCAATCTGACCAATGCGACAATCGTCGATGCGTTTTTGTCCCGGGCTGATTTGAGCAAAGCCAACCTCAGCAATGCCCAAATCGACCGGATCATCTGCCCATCGGCGTGTGTATTCACCGATGCAATTTTTACCAACACGTATTCACAAGGCATTGACAACGCCACCCTCTCTCCTGCCTATCGCCTACTCAATGGCAGTATCATTGGTGCCAATGTCGATGCCCACGACCTCGATTTAGGGGAATCTGATGTCACGGGGATGAACCTGAGTGGCATCAATTTCACGGATGCAAATCTCGCCAACATCACGATTGCCAATATCACGTCCGGGCGGATCAGCGGCACACCCATCCTACCCGCGGGATATGCCCTGCGCAATGGCTATATTGTGGGGCCAAATCTCTCACTCAAAACCATCGACCTGCGCAATGCCGATTTTAGTGGCAGCGACGTATCATTCGTCAACAGCAATCTGACTGGCGCCGATTTGCGAGGTCTAATTTTGATTGGTAACGACATGCAGGGAAGCACTCTGACCGGGGCAAACCTCAGCGGCGCAATTTTGTTTGCCGTCAACCTACAAAACGCCAATTTGAGTAATACCAATCTCAGTGATGCTGATTTGAGCCAATCCGATCTCCAAAACGCCAATCTCAGTGGTAGCAACCTCAGTCGCACGAACTTCCACAATGATCCGCTTATGGGGGCTAATTTCGCAGGCACTACCCTCAATGGCACCATCTTTGATGGAGCCGATTTGCACAACATCACATTTAGCACCCCTACCATGCTCAATTTGTCATTTATTGCCAGTGACCTGACAAACACTGATTTCGGCACAGCAACCCTCACCAATGTCAATCTACTGGCAGCCAATCTGGCCGGCACTAAACTCCAGCGCACCACGCTCAATGCCATCAAATCGGGGCAAACTTTGGGGAACCCCCTATTACCGAGTCAATTCGTCAGTGCCGCCGGCTATATTATCGGACCACGGGTTGATTTAACGGATGCCGACCTCAGCGATGCCGACCTCGAATTTGCCAACCTCAGCAATGCCCAACTCATCCGTACCAATTTGACCATGGCCAATTTGGCACAAGCCACCCTCACCGGCGTCACCTCACGCGATATTGTGGGCAGCCCAGCCTTACCCGAAGATTACCTGATTGTACGTGGATTTTTGGTTGGACCCGGTGTCGATTTGCGCCTCACGGATCTGTCGTTTGAAGATCTCTACGGCATGAATTTCGTCGGAGCCAACCTCAGTGGCATGAATTTAAGCAATGCCGATCTTTCATACGCCGACTTCAGCAACGCCAATTTACGCAAAGCAATCTTGCAAGGCGCTGATTTAACCAACGCCATATTCTCCAAAACTACCTGCCCCAACGGCACCGTCAGTAGTACCACCTGTGCGACGCAGCTCTGGATGCCCCCCACCAATACGCCCACCAAAACCAATACACCTACTAAAACTAACACCCGCACCCAGACCAATACCCAAACGGCAACACTGACCCGTACCAGCACCCCAACACGCACCAGTACCCCGACGCGGACCAATACCAGTACCGCGACTGCAACCAAGACGGCGACTGCGACCAGAACTAACACGCTCACCAGAACCGCTACCAGAACTGCAACTCCCACTACGACGCAAAGTGGCGCAACTATCTTTACGTTTAACGCGACAAATTTGTCAGACTGGACGGTCAGTCAAGGCGCTACCTCGTTGGGAAGTGATCCCACGTTGTCGTTAACGGTGGGCAGGTTGTACCGCTTTAGTAAGCTGATTAGTACGCACCCGCTATCACTACGTAATGCGGACTTAAGCCCATACACCGGCGTGGCAGGCTTCCCGCTCAACGGCGTACAGTCAGTTGACTTCACGCTGCCGGTTGGTGCACCAAGTACACTCCGCTACATCTGTGACGCCCATTCCAGTATGCAAGGGCTCATCAACGTCATACCGTAGCGAGACAGCACACGTCAGAATGAAGTCGGCAGCGTAAAGTCGGCAGGTTGAAGGAACGCGGGGATGCGACACCGACGCCCATCCGGCACCCGTAGCCTGTGCTGATTAAAAAAATACCTGTGTGCGACGTGAATTGCAGGGGTGGTGAGATCGTCCAGCACACGAGGTTGTGGCCTCCGCAGCTCCGTGCCTCCGCGTGAAACGAAGCGCATCTCATGGCAGACGCCGTGGGTTAATCGCCCCTACTTCCCACCCGGGCGATTTTCCACGGCGCCATGACAGCCACACCCACAGAAACACCGTAGCGATTGGGTATTATCATCGGCAAAATTGATGTATACTGGCTCTAGTTACATATGTCGAATGACGAACATCGAAGAGCATGGTGCACCATCACCATCGCCGAAGGAGCAAGTACGAGTCTGCCGCCTCGTTACGAATCTCTCAGGCCCAGCAACGGTGTTCTGACGACCCTCTGGAGAGCCACTCGGCACCGACGGAGCAACCTGCCACCCGCAGGGCACCTCTCAGGTCACAGGACAGAGCATTAGGCACCGTGAGCGCATTCGTGCGCATCAAGAGGTGACTATGTCCTACGAGTTGGCATTTTTTATGCCCAAAACATCCCCCATCGATCAGCACCTCCCACCCTGTTGCACCCAACGGGGCGTGTGGCGTGCCATCAGGAGTCGCAAATGAGTGAAGAATTGTTGCGGACGGTGCTCCATGGCGAGCACCTGCGCCTCAACGCCCGCATGGTCGAATTCGGCGGCTGGGATATGCCGGTGCAGTACACCGGCATCATCGACGAGCATCGGGCGGTACGCGAGCGCGCCGGCCTGTTTGACGTCAGTCACATGGGCGAATTCTGGGTCGAAGGCCCAGATGCCTTGGCGTTTTTGCAATATGTCACCACCGCAGACGTCAGCCAATTAGCCGTCGGCCACGCCGGCTACGCCTTGTTTTGTCGCCCCGATGGCGGCGTGGTCGATGACCTGTTTATCTACCGGCTGGGCGAACAACGCTACTTGCTGGTAGTCAATGCCTCGAACATCGCCAAAGATTGGCAGTGGATCCAGCCATTCACTAGCAATTTCGCTGTCACCCTCGGCGACGCCTCGCCTGTCACCGCCCTAATGGCACTCCAAGGCCCTGGCGCCGAAGCCGTGCTAGCCAGCCTGATTGGCGATGTGGCCGTCACCCTGCCCTTCCACGGCGTAGTCGAACGCATCCTGCTCGGGCAATCCGTCATCATTGCCCGTACCGGCTACACCGGCGAAGACGGCTTCGAGATTTTTTGCACCAATGACCACGCCGTAGCCATTTGGCAAGCCCTGCTAGCTGCCGGAGCCACCCCGTGTGGGCTGGGCGCCCGTGACAGTCTGCGCTTCGAGCCCTGCTTGGCGTTGTATGGCCACGAACTGGCCGACGACATCAACCCCTACGAAGCCCGCCTCGGCTGGGCCGTCAAACTCAGCAAAGGCAAATTTGTGGGAAGCGCCACCCTCAATGACCTCAAAAGCAACTACACCCGTCGCCTGGTGGCGTTTGAAGTAACGGGCAAAGGCATCGCGCGCGGCGGTTATGCCGTACACGACAGCCACGGCAATCCCATCGGGGTGGTTACCACCGGCATGCCCTCGCCCACCTTTGGCAAACCACTGGGGATTGCCTTGATTGCTCGTGCCGAAGCCAGCGAAGGCAACCAGATCGATATCATCGTGCGCGACAAACCAGTTCGCGCAGTCGTGGTCAAATATCCGTTTTATCAGAGCCGCTACAAGAAGTAAGGAGCACCTCCATGTCATTCAAGACACCCGCCAACCTGCAGTATTTGTCCTCACACGAATGGATTTTGATTGAGGGCGATACCGCCACCGTGGGGATTAGCGATTACGCCCAAGACGCCCTCGGCGACGTGGTGTATGTGGACTTGCCCGACGTCGGCACCACCTTTGCCGCCGGGGCCGAATTCGGCGTCGCCGAGTCAGTCAAAGCGTCGTCAGAGCTCTATTTGCCGGCAGCCGGCGAAGTCATCGCCGTCAACGATGCCGTCAGTCAGCAGACTGATTTGGTCAATACTGACCCCTACGGCAAGGGCTGGTTGGTGCGCATCAAATTGAGCGGCGACAAGGCACCTTTGCTCGACGCTGCTGCCTATACCGCTTTGGTTGATTCGATTAAACATTAATTTTTGCACTGCGTCGACGTAAAGGATTTGCATGTCACACTATATTTCGATTACCGCAGGCGAACGCGCCGAAATGCTCCAGGCGATTGGCGTCGACAGTGTTGCGGCATTGTTTGAGGCCATCCCCAGCGCCGTGCGCTTCCCACCGCTTGATTTGCCCAAAGCCTTGTCCGAACCCGAAATCCGCCGTGAGCTGACCCGGCTGTCGAATCAGACCGCCGGTGCCCACACCCACAGCATGTTCCTCGGAGCCGGCGCCTACAATCACTTTGTGCCCAGTGCTGTCGATCAGATTTTGCGCCGCTCAGAGTTTTATACCGCCTACACCCCCTATCAACCCGAAGTCAGCCAAGGTACCTTGCAGGCGATTTTTGAATATCAAAGCCTAATGTGCGCCTTGACCGGCATGGACGTCGCCAATGCCTCGCACTACGACGGTGCCTCGGCCCTGGCCGAAGCCGCCGTGATGTCCGTCAATGTGCTCCGTAACCGCCGCAAAATCGTCATCTCCCCGAGCATGCACCCCCATTACCGCCGCGTCATCCGCACCTTGTTGGTGGGCAGTGGCATCGAGGTGGTGGGTGACGAAAACCCCCAAGCTAGCCTAGCCGACGTGATGCAACTAGTGGATAATCAGACGGCGGCAGTCATGATCCAAAGCCCCGACTTTTTTGGCACCATGCACGACCTCAAAGCAGTCGCCGACGCTACCCACGCCGCCGGGGCGTTGTTTGTACATCACTTTGACCCCATCGCCTTGGCGTTGTTCCAAACCCCCAACGACGTCGGCGCCGATATCGGCACCGCCGAAGGGCAACCACTGGGCATCGGCTTGAATTTTGGCGGCCCGTACTTGGGGATTTTCACCACGCGCAAGCAATTCGTGCACAAAATCGCCGGTCGGATCGTCGGCTTGACCCGCGACGTCGACAACGCCATGGCCTATGTGATGACCTTGCGGGCTCGCGAACAAGATATCCGCCGCGAACGCGCCACCAGCAATATTTGTACCAATCAGGCCTTGATGGCCCTAGCCGCCGCCGTCTATATGTCGTTGATGGGACGCCAGGGATTACGTCAAGTAGCCAACCTGACCTATCAGCACACTCACTACGCCGCCCAACAAATCGGGCAGGTGAGTGGCTATCAAGTCGTCGACAACGGGCCGTTCTTCCGTGAATTTGTGGTGAAATGCCCCAAACCGGTGGCACAGCTCAATCGGTCATTGGCCGAAGCTGGCATCATCGGCGGCTACGATTTGGGCCAAGACTACGCCCATCTGGCCAACCACATGCTGGTCGCGGTCACCGAAATGAACGACCGGAGCGAAATCGACCATTTGGTCAGTAGCCTAGCCGCCTTGCGCTAACTGAGGGAATCACGCATGCCCATGATGACGCTCGCCACCCTGCAACAGCTCATACCCGAGCAGCAGATCACGCGTTACGACGCCCACCAGCACCTCGCGACCCTCGCCGATGGCACGGTATTGGCAGTCTGGCATTACCGCCAGTCCCGCCACGCCGCCACCGTCGTAGCCGCCGTGCAGTTGCTGGCGGCCGCGGATGCGGCGCCCCACTTATGGGCCGCCGATGTAGCAGGACAGCTGTGTGGGACACCCTGTGTGGTGGTGACGGCGCCCCAAGGACAACTGCTTTCGACCCTCAGCAATCGCCTGACCCACACCCAGCTCCATCAATTGGGGCAACAGTTGGGCCAGATTGTAGCCCGCATTCATACCGTCCCCGTCGCCCACTACGGCGCCATTCGTGGCGAGAGTGGTGATGCAGACGCCCGGACTGCGCTGTGGCAGCGTATCAGCACTGCTAGTCAGCAGCTCGCTACCGCCCAAATCGCCAGTGCCAGCGAGATTGCAACCGTGACCAGCCACATCATGGATGTAGCAGTGGCAGCGCCTCAGCCCGCAGTGCTGGTATGTGGTGACATCGCACCGGAGTCGGTGTGGGTCAGCAAAGGGAGTAACAATTACCGCATCAGTACGCTCAGTTCGTGGAGTGTAGCCCAAGGAGGCTGGCCCGGATTCGAGCATGTGCGGGTGCTGGAGAATTTCGCAGCCGAGCCCTGGTTTTCGTTGCGGGTAGGCTATGGCGAAGCCTACGACGAAGCCACCCCGCTGGCCGGCAACCACGTGCGCGAAAGTGCCTTGCGCGCCGAGCGTCTCGGGCTGCTGATGAGCCGCGCCGCCAGCGCCGCCAGCCGCCAAGACCACGATCAGGCCCTGCAACTCTGGCACATCCTCTGGCGCTGGTGCGCCTTGATCCAACCCGAAACGACGTTTTCTGATACAAAGGATGCTTCACCGCATGAACAATAATTACGAACCACCGATATTTGAGTTGGCCGCACCCGGGCGCATCGGCGTCAGCCTGCCCGAGTGCGACGTACCCACCACCGCCCTGCCCGCCCACCTGTTGCGCAGTGACGAGCTCAACGAATTGCCCGAATTGAGCGAAACCCAAGTAATTCGCCACTTCACCCGCATTTCGCAACGCAACATGTGTATCGACACCACCATGTACCCGTTGGGTTCGTGCACCATGAAGTACAACCCCAAAATCCACGAAGAAGCAGCCCGCATGCCCGGCTTTGCCAACGCCCACCCGCTCCAACCAGCCTACATGTCCCAAGGTGTGTTGCGCTTGATGTACGAATTGCAACGCGATTTGGGCGAAATTTCGGGATTTGATGCGGTATCGCTCCAACCAGCGGCCGGCGCCCAAGGCGAACTCACCGGGATTTTGGTCTTCAAGGCCTATCACGCCGACCGTGGCGACCATGCCCGCACCGAAATCCTCGTGCCCGACGCCGCCCACGGCACCAACCCTGCCACCGCCGCCATGGTGGGCTACAAAGTAGTCGAAGTCAAAAGTGACGCCCGCGGCAACGTGGACATTGACGACCTCAAGACCAAAATCTCACCCCGCACCGCCGGCATGATGCTCACCAACCCCAACACTGTCGGCTTGTTCGAAGAACAAATCGAAGAAGTGTGTGCCTTGGTACATGCCGCTGGTGGCTTGATGTACGGCGACGGCGCCAACTTCAACGCCATTTTGGGGATTGTCAAGCCAGGCAAAGTCGGTTTTGACTTCATGCACTATAACCTGCACAAAACCTTCACCACCCCTCACGGTGGTGGCGGCCCCGGCTCGGGTGCCGTCGGTTGTACGACCGCCTTGGCGCCCTTTTTGCCAGCCCCCTACGCCGCCAAAGTAGGCGACAGCTACGACTGGCAAGCGCCCGCCAAAAGTATTGGCCAAGTCAAAGCGTTTTGGGGCAACTTTGGCATGTTGGTGCGGGCCTGGACCTACATCCGCATGCTGGGTGGCTTTGGCTTGCGCGAAGTCAGCGAAACCGCCGTGCTCAACGCCAACTACATCCAAGCTCAGCTCCGCGACTACTATCCATTGGCCGTCGATCGCTTCTGTATGCACGAAACCGTGCTTAAGGGCCAAATCGCCGGCGCCAGTGGCGTACGCACGCTCGACATCGCCAAACGCCTAATCGATTACGGCATCCACCCACCCACCGTCTACTTCCCGTTGATTGTGCCCGAAGCATTGATGATTGAACCGACCGAAACCGAGAGCAAGTTCAACATGGATCGCTTCATCGCCGTGATGCGTACCATCGCTGCCGAAGCCCAACAAGACGAAGAGATTTTGCACCAAGCCCCCACCAAGGGTGTGGTCCGGCGGGTCGACGAAGTGCGCGCCGCCCGCCAACCGGTACTGCGCTACACCAAAGAAGTCTTTGCGGCGTTTTATGCCGAACCAGGCCATCACACCGTCTAAAAAATACACGCGGGATGGGAATCACACAGCGCAGCGACGTCGTACGACGCCGCTGCGCTGTCTTTCTATTGCAACCAATTGTATATTTAATTTTCACAACAACGTAAATATGGTATATTATATTCATCGCATTATAACAAGGAAAAACGATGAAGCGAATACTATTACTTTGGCTTTTCTGCTGTAGCCTATTAGCGATCCCACATCCGACATATGCAGCCGAGCGCTGTTTTGCCGAAACAGGGTATTGCATTGATGGCCGCATTCGTTCGTATTGGGAACAAAACGGGGGATTACCTGTTTTTGGTTTACCAATTGGTCCGCAAGAAACAGTAATAATCGATAATGCCCCTGTTGTTGTACAACGCTTTGAGCGCAATCGATTAGAATTACATCCTGAGAAAAAACCACCCTATGATGTATTGTTAGGTCGCTTGGGTGTTGATCGATTGACACAACAAAGCCGCGATTGGTTTACATTCCCCAAAGGGCAAAACAACAATACCTGTCGTTATTTTGCTGAAACAGGTCATAGTGTTTGTGGCATGATTTTGAAATCATGGCGCACAAATGGCATCCAAATTGACAACAAAAAATCGATTAGTGAAGCAGAAAGCCTCGCATTGTTTGGGATGCCGATATCCGAACAACAAACAGAAACGTTGTCTGATGGGAAGCAATATGTCGTACAGTGGTTTGAGCGTGCCCGCTTTGAGCTCCACCCCGAAAACACTGCCCCGTATGATGTATTGCTAGGCTTACTCGGCAATGAGACGGCAACCATCTCAACCCAAGGTGTTGCGACTGTTATACCAGTAAAACTCTCTGCGGCGAATGTGTTGGCGGCATTTAAAGCAAATGGTCTTGAGGCTGAGAGCACGTACACCATGAAACCAAAAGATTATGGATTAGGACCATATTTAGGACGTGGGACCCGGTTCATTATCCCATCACTTTGTAGTGATTGTGGTGGGCGCATATTTGATTTTGATAATGCAAACGACCTCAGTGCTGTTGAAAACTATTATGTATCGCTTGGCAAAGCATCCGCCGCATTATTTTCATGGACATTCAAAAACGGTAATGTTCTCATGCAAATAAACGGCACGCTGCCGGAAGATCAGGCCTATAAATATCGTGATATATTGATGAGTTTTACGCCTTAAAAGTAGCCTGCTGCGGCTCTGTATCCCACAACGTCATTGCATGGGCGCGCTCGCGCCTGTGCAATCTCCCTGCACACACAACAATCCTCCAATAGCACGCCCGCGCACCGCCAAATCGCACGCGCGATGGCATGGCCTCGCACCCTGAATTCCCTATGCAACCGGCATGGAATGACGCCGGGGCTGGGATGAATCGCGCACCGCCAAATCGCACGCGCGATGGCATGGCCTCGCACCCTGAATTCCCTA
>JBBAWW010000079.1:10182-10325 GCA_040397035.1 Roseiflexaceae bacterium
ACCGGCATGGAATGACGCCGGGGCTGGGATGAATCGCGCACCGCCAAATCGCACGTGCGATGGCATGCCTCGCACCCTAAATCCACCTCGTGCGCCCAAGCGATCATCCGATGGCATGCCAAGGAGATTCCACGCTGAGAGCT
>JBBAWW010000079.1:10425-15721 GCA_040397035.1 Roseiflexaceae bacterium
CGGCCCAACGGCAATACGTTATAATGCTATCAATAGACGTTTTGCCGAGAAATAATATGCCACACATTGCCCCTGCTGCCATAGACCGCGCCCTCAAAACCTACACCACCACCATCACCAATCTCCGCACCCAAGGGGTGCGCAACGAAGGCAATCTACGGGCGGCCTTTGCCGCGCTCCTGCGTGACCTCGCCAAAGCGGCCAAATGGACCCTCATCGAAGAATACGCCCAGCGCATCGGCACCAAATCCATCTACTACGACGGCGTGCTGTGCGACGAATGGCGCCTGCCCCATGGCTATTGGGAAGCCAAAGATGGCCACGACGATATCGACAAAGAAATCCAAAACAAACGCGCCAAAGGCTACTCCTTTGGCAATATGCTGTTCGAAGACACCCACACCCTCGTCCTCTTTCAACAAGGGCTCGAAGTGGGCCGCTGTGCCTTGAGCGACCTGACGGCCAGCGCCAAAATCCTGGCCACGTTTTTTGATTATGAAGTCGCACCCTTTACCAAATTCTCACAGGCCATCGCCTATTTCAGTACCGAAATCCCTACCCTGGCCAAAGGGCTGTCCGAGCGCATCGCCGAGGCCCATCACAGCAACCCCACCTTCAAAACGGCCTATGCCGCCTTTATGAAAATCTGCCAAGAATCGCTCAACCCCAACCTTAGTAGCGCTGCCGTCGACGAAATGCTCATCCAGCACATGCTCACCGAGCGCCTGATGCGCAAGCTGTTCGACGAAGACTTCGTGCAACACAACATCATCGCCAGCGAAGTCGAACGGGTGATTACGGCGCTCACCAGCGCCAGCTTCAACCGGCGCGAATTCCTCGGTGCCCTCGATCGGTTTTATACGGTCATCGAAGAAGCAGCCGAGGCCTTGGCCAATTTCAGCCAACGGCAACAATTCATCAACACCGTCTACGAACGCTTCTTCCAAGGCTATAGCGTCAAAACCGCCGACACCCATGGCATCGTCTATACCCCCCAGCCCATCGTCGACTTTATGTGTGCCAGTGTCGAAGAGGTGCTCAAAAACGAATTCGACCTCGAATTGGGGGAACCGGGGGTGACGGTGCTCGACCCCTGTACCGGCACGGGCAATTTCGTGGTCAACTTGCTGGGGCGGGTCAGCACCAAGTACATCGACGATTTTACAAAAAGCAACTCTTTGCCAACGAAGTGATGTTGATGCCTTATTACATTGCCTCGCTCAACATCGAAGCCACCTACTTCCAACGCCGTGGCCAGCGCGCGCCCTTCGAAGGGCTGTGCTTTGTCGATACCCTCGACCTCGATGTGGGGCAATAGCTCCAGATGTTTAGCGCCGCAAACAGCACGCGGGTGCAACGCCAGCTCGACGCCCCGGTGACCGTCATCATCGGCAACCCGCCCTACAACGTGGGACAGGTCAACGAGAACGACAACAACAAAAATCGCAAATATTCGCATGTGGATGAGCGCATCAGAGCAACCTATGCCAAAGACAGCAAAGCAACGCTCAAAATGCAGTTGTACGACATGTATGTGCGCTTCTTTCGCTGGTCGATAGATCGGCTGGGTCAGGACGACGGGGTGCTGGTGTTTGTCACCAATAACAGCTTTGTCGACCAGCTGTCGTTTGACGGCTTCCGCAAGCATCTGCTCGAAGATTTCAGCCGCGTTTATCACCTCGATTTACACGGCAATGTGCGGCAAAACCCCAAATTATCGGGCAGCACCCACAACGTGTTTGGCATCCAGGTAGGGGTAGGCATCACCATCGCCATCCGTGCAAAAAAACATACTGACCGCAAATTGTTTTATTACCGGGCGCCAGAGTTTGCCACGGCAGCTGAAAAATGGAACTTCTTGCTCCATCACGTCAAAGAAGATGGCGTCAAAAACGCCTTGAATACGATAGAATGGACGGAACTCACACCCGATAGCAAAAACACCTGGCTTACGGGTGAACAAGATGCTGAGTGGGATGCCATGCTTTCGATTGGATCAAAAGAGGCAAAAAAATCACAAACGAATACGAATACAATTTTTGAAGGCTACAGCACTGGATTACTGACATCTAGAGATACAACTGTATATAATTTTTCTCATAATATATTGCTTAAAAACGTTAAGGAATTTATTATCAACTATAATTCTGAAGTTTCTAGATATCAAAACACAGGAATTGTAGATTCAATCAATGATTTCGTTAGCGTCAAAGGTATAAAATGGAGTGAAACATTAAAATCAATTCTGAAACGAGGGCTAAGGCTCTCATTTGATGAAAATAATATACGTAAAGCATTGTATCGTCCGTATACAAAAAAACGACTAGCTTTTGATGAGAGATTAATTGATAGAATTGGTCAGTTTCCCCGATATTTCCCCACGGCCGCCACCGAACAAGAGAATCGAGTGATTGCAATCACCGATGCTGGTTCTGAAAAACCATTCATGGCACTGATTTCTTCATCGGTAACAGATCTGCATATCGTCGGCGCAGGCGCATCTTCCCAATGCTTCCCGTTATACACCTACGAGGCTGACGGCACGCGGCGCGACAACATCACCGACTGGGTGCTCAACGAGTTCCGGACGCGCAGTGGTGACGAGAGCATCAGCAAGCTGGACATCTTCCATTATGTCTACGCCGCCTTACACCACCCAGCGTGGCGCAGCACCTACGCCAGCAACCTCAAAAAGGAGCTACCCCGCATCCCCTGGCCGGGGGCGAATGTGCCGGTGCGAGCCTGGATGCAGGCCGGGGCGGCGCTGGCGCAGCTCCACCTCGATTACGAGACGGGGCCACGCACCAAGCTGACGTGGGTCGAGACGGCGCAGCCGGTGCACTTCCGCGTCAGCAAAATGAAGCGGGTAGGCAATAGCATCATCGTCAACGAGACGCTGACGCTCAGCGGCATCCCCGACGTGGCCTGGAGCTACAAACTGGGCAACCGTAGCGCCTTGGAATGGCTGATCGACCAATACCAAATCGACGGCGACAACGACCCCAACGCCTATAGCGACGACCCCATGTACATCGTCAACCTCATCGAGCGCGTCACCTACGTGTCGGTCAAGACGATGGAGCTGGTGGGGGAAGTCGGAAGTATAAAGTCGGAAGTATAAAGTGAAGTCGGAAGTATAAAGTGAAGTCGGAAGGATAAAGTAAGGGCGATTAATCCCGTCGCCCACACGCCACGTTGGCATACACGCTGGGGCGACGGGAAAATCGCCCGACAATCGTTGGCATCGCCCACAATCGTCCCATGGCACGCCACGGAGATGCAATGCTGGGGCTGGGATAAATCGCGCACCCCCACAATCGTGCGTGCGAGGCATGCCTCGTACGTGCGATGGCATAGCCTCGCACCCTAAATCCCCTATGCAACCGGCATGGAATGACGCTGAGAGCTAGATGAATCGCGCCCCCACCATCGCACGTGCGTGGCATGCCTCGTACGTGCAATGGCATGCCGCGCACCCTCGATCCCCCCTCGCACCCCTATCCCAACACTCCCGAGGCACGAAAGGCCGCGATTTTTGCCACATCAAAGCCTACTTCGGCCAAAATTTCGTCGGTCTGCTCACCCAACAGCGGCGGATGATGACGCACCGCGGCCGGAGTCTCCGTCAAGCGATAGGGCGCTCCCACCACGCGGATATCGCCGGCCGTGGGATGGGCAATCGTCAACACTTCGTCGAGGGCTTTGACTTGGGGGTCGGCAAACACACTGGCCATATCGTGGATTTCGCCGATAGGCACACCCGCCGGAATCAGTTTGTCTTCGAGTTCACGCACCGTATATTGCATAAAAATGTTGTCGAGTGCGGCGTTCATTTCGCGATAATGCACCGAGCGCTCATGATTGCTGGCAAAGCGCGGATCGTCGACCAAGGCACTCGCCCCCAATGCCGCCAAAAAGCGTTGCCACAACACATTGGTGCCTACCGCCAAATTAAACCAGCCATCTTTGGCTTGATAAACGCCGTAGGGCGCGATTTCGGGGTTGTGGTTGCCGGTGCGCTTGGGCACCTCACCCGTCGCCAAAAAGCCCGCGGCGTGGTACGACATCATCGCCAATTGCCCCGACAGCAACGAGGTGTCGATGTATTGGCCGATGCCGGTGCGCATGCGATGAATCACCGCCGCCAATATTGCATAGGCCGCATTCATGCCACTCATCAAGTCCGACAACGCAATACCGACCCGCATCGGGCCACCATCGGCATGCCCCGTCACACTCATGATGCCACCCAAGCCTTGGATGACTTGGTCGTAGGCGACCCGCCGGTGGTCAGGCCCTTGTTGCCCAAATCCCGAAATCGAACAGTAAATAATATCTGGCTTGATTGCCTTGCAAGCCGCATAATCAAATCCGTATTTTTGCATGTGGCCAGGCACAAAATTTTCTATTACGATATCGCTCTGTGCCACCATGGCCCGCATGATTTCGGCACAATCAGGGTGGCGCAAATCGAGGGTGATACTGCGCTTGTTGCGGTTGATACTCAAAAAATAGGTGCTCTCGCCCGCCACAAACGGCGGTCCCCAGGCCCGCGAATTATCACCCACGTGGGGTTGTTCGACTTTGATAATATCGGCACCCATGTCGCCCAACATCTGCGTACAATACGGCCCGGTCAAGGCCCGCGTCATATCGAGGACCCGTAAATTTTCCAGTGGCAGGGTCATAGCAATTATTCCTTGTGTGCGCCACCTAGGATTATCCTGTGGAGCGATATTTCCTATAGAATACCACGGCGCTACACAATCCGTGTCCCCTCGGGGATATGGATACTCGCCAACGGCGTATCCGCCAAATCACTGAGCAGCTGTCGGCGGGCCTTGCTCCATGGTCCGTGCAAGGCACACGGACTTGCTTCACTACAATTGCGGTCAATCAATACACAATGCGTCGTGTCGGTGGCACCCTCAATCGCCTCAATCACATCAAGGATGCTGATGGTCTGCAGCTCTACGGTACACGTGTAGCCACCCGTCGGTCCTGGGTCAGAGCGCACCCAGCCCTTGGCCACCAACGGCGTCATCACCTGCGACAAAAACCCCGTCGTCGTCCCTACCGCTTCCGCCAACACACTCGCTTTGGTCTTGGTGCCAAAGCGCGCCAATGCAATCATCGCGCGTGTTGCAAGATCACTCTTGCGGGTAATTTCTAATCGCATACTGTAATTCTATAGGTTCAAATATTATGTATACCACACAAAATAATTCTACCAGCACACTCACCGCCCATTTGCGTGT
Organism: Roseiflexaceae bacterium; assembly: GCA_040397035.1. Taxonomy (GTDB): domain Bacteria; phylum Chloroflexota; class Chloroflexia; order Chloroflexales; family Roseiflexaceae; genus UBA965. The sequence goes on from JBBAWW010000079.1 coordinate 15,684, forward strand.
TATCCTGCTCAATTTCTCTATTATACACTTTTTTATAT
>JBBAWW010000080.1:0-6721 GCA_040397035.1 Roseiflexaceae bacterium
TACGGATGGATGCCGGCCATTGCGAACTTTTGGTGTGCGATGATGGCCACGGCATCCCAGCCAATCAAGTCAGCCAAATTTTTGAGCCATTTGTGAGCATCGACCGTGGTACGAGTCATCGTGGCAGTGGGATTGGCCTCAGCATTGCCAAATCCTTTTGCAACGCCATCAATGCCACCATCCGCTATCAGCCCAATCAGCCCCACGGTGCCTGTTTTGTGGTGCGCCTCGCTGAATAGTGCGTGTGCGGAATTTTTCCTTCGCATGGCTCACACAGAGGACGCAGCGTCGTTTTGTAGTTGGTGGTAACCGATTGCTGCCTCCTATGCGGGATGCTATTTATCTCGCACAGAGGGCGTAGAGGACACAGCGTCGTTTTATAATTGGTGGTGACCGATTGATGCCGACCCATGCGAGATGCTATTTATCTCGCACAGAGGGCGTGGAGGGCGCAGCGTCGTTTTGTAGTTGGTGGTGACCGATTGATATCGACCCCTATGAGACGCGCTGTGTTTCACGCGGAGTAAGTAGAGACGCAACATGCTGTATCTCTACTACTTCACTTCCTCATTCCTCCTTCATACTTTCCCCTTCGTATTGCTTTATAATTAACCATCGGAAGTACTTACATGGTGGCTATTATCCCCACATGGAAAGACGTATGCTGACATTTTTGATTTTGGGGATTTCGTTTGGCTTATCTGCGAGTGTCAATCCTGGTCCATCGCTTACGTTAGCAATTTCGCGGGCCTTGCGTGACGGTGCGCGGTCCGGTATGTTGGTCACATTAGCGCCGTTGTGCACCGACGCGCCCATCATTGCGGTGGCGACCTTGTTGATTGGCAGTTTGCCACTTAGTGTGTTTGGCTGGCTCGGCATCATCGGGGGTGGCTATATTATCTGGTTAGGGATTCGTGGCGTACGTGATGCGTGGGGGCGCCAAATCGACTTGGCCGCCTTGAGTACGAGTCGCGGTGCCAACGACGATGGCAGCATGCGGTCGTTGTTCCAAGCCATGATTATCAACTTCCTCAACCCCAATCCCTATTTGTTTTGGGGGACGGCTGGTGCGCCCAATCTGGTCAAAGCCTGGCAACAATACGGCGTCGCCGGCGCAAGTCTGTTTATTTTCGGATTTTATTTGATGTTGGTGGGCATTCGGGCCGGGTTTGCGTTGGTGATTGGACGCAACCGCAACGTATTGTCACCCCAAATCTACCAACGCATCTTGCTGATTAGTGGGGTGTTGTTGGCATTCCTCGGCTGTTTATTAGTGCGTGACGGTATCGTCATGTTATGGGGGAACAAATGACTCCACGTCGAATCGCAATGCTGGTTATCCTCGGACTCGCAGTACTGATGATTTTTTTGAGTACGCGTGCAACACCTTCTGATCAATCCATTAATGCGCGGGTCAGTGAGAGCGCCCCGGCCGGCGCGATTCTCTATGCCCAGAATTGTGCAATTTGCCACGGTGCCAACCTGCAAGGGCAACCCAATTGGCAACAAGCCAACGCCGACGGCAGCTACCCCGCCCCACCCCACGATGTCAGTGGCCATACCTGGCATCATAACGATGCCTATCTGATTGCCGTCACCACGTATGGTGGCGCGGCAGTTACCGGCGTCAAAACCAACGCCATGCCGGGGTTCCAAAATCAATTGAGCGACAGTGATATCGTCTTGATTATCGATTACATCAAAGGCACCTGGCCAGACGACATCAAGGCCAAGCAACTCAATGGCCACAACTAGCGCCCCACGCATATCATGTACGACCAAACGCCGCATCGGGGACACCGACGCGGCGTTTGATTATCACAATTTATTCTGGGAAGTAGAGATAGACTACCAGACAATGATCGGCGGGGACAGATTCGCGCACCGAGTCCCACTCAGCGTCGGCAAGGGCCGCGGGGGCAAGCACCAACACCCCCACACAATCGTTGCCATCACAAAAGTATTTCAGCAAGCCACCACCGACTTCGCTGGGGTCATCGGGGTTTGTAAAGCCTGCAATTTCCATGGTAGCCTCATACTCAGCGAGGAGATCTTTTTGGTTGGTACCAGGCACGGCCCATGCTTGCAAAAATGCATCTGATTTTTTGATACCGGTAGCATCATGCATCACCATTGCATCAAGTACTACCGCATCGCTCACCGCACCCGGTACCAGTGTCCACCATCGCGGCGCAACTGCATCGGGGTCAGGGTCACATTTACTGCCATCAGCGGGAAGTTTCATGGCGATCAATACTTGTGACGCTGCCGCATTGACACATTTTGATTCGAGCACCTGTCCGTGCCCTTCGCCAGAGTACGTCAACAGCGCTGCATTGGGACCCATCTCGTCGTGCATTTTGGTCGACCAGCGCATCGGCGTGGCGGGGTCGTTTTCGCCACCAATAATCAACACAGGTGCATCACCGCTATATTGCACCGCAGCAATCGGCATTACATCCATGTATACGCGGCAATCAGAGGGAGCCGCCAATTGCTCCGCAGTAGCACCGATACTCATCCGCGGCGCCTCGGTTTGCATTTTTTTGAGTAATTCATCCGGATTTGGCACCGCATCATACAAAATCCCGCTGGCACAGGTAATCACATTATTTGATTGATTGGATGTCAAATAGGTGCCATCGTCTTGGCGATCGTTGTAGCTATCAGCCAAATACCATAACCCTTCTGCATCGCCAGCTTCGACATCCGCCAAGGCTTGCGCCAAATCACTCCAGCGTGATTGTGAGTAGAGTGCTGATTTGGTCGCCGTATCGAGCACTTCTTGGTTGGCCAAGCGCCCGTCTTTGCCCACCACCGGTTGTTGATCTAATTTGGCAAAGAGCGCATCCCAGCGCGCCCCTACATCACTGGCTTGGAAGGCACAGCGTGCTTCTTTTTCACACCAAGCAATCCAATTATTCATTGCTTTTTCAAAGCCCCGTTTTTGGGTCATGTAGCGCTCTTCGATGCTATCACCTTTGGGTTCAAAGGCCGAATCGAGCACCATCGAGCGGACATGGGTGGGGAACATACTGGCGTACACCGCCCCCAAATAAGTCCCATACGACACACCGAGATAGCTAATTTTTTCATCACCCATGGCAATCCGAATCATATCCATGTCACGGGCGGTGTTTTCGGTCGAATAAAACTGTAATTTCGCACCATATTTGGCTTTACAAGCTGCGGCAAACGAGTCATACGCCGCCTGCAAAAACGCCTCTTCTGCGGGGGTATCAGGCGTGGTGTCTGGGTACATGTATTTATCGATTTCTTTGTCGGTCTGGCAGCGCAACCCACCCGAACGATCGACGCCACGGGGGTCAAATCCCACAAAATCAAACTCCTCGAGCTGCAACTCATCGACATACGTCTGCCCCATACCGGCCACATAATCAAACCCCGACCCACCAGGTCCACCTGGATTGTAGAGAATGGCACCGGTACGACGCTCACTCGCCGGCAAACGAATCAAGGCAATACTGATTTTTTCACCATCTGGTTGCGCATAATCAAGTGGCACGTCGACCGTGCTACATTCAAACATGTCACTGTCTTCGCTGTCAATGGATTTATCGTTGCACGTGTACCACGTGATTTCGTCGACATTCGGTACCTTTGCTACGTCAGTCGCTGCTGGCGGAGCATCACTGACTTCGGCAATTACTTGTGTAACCAAACGGCTCAACAACCGCGTCAGTCCAGCTGATGATTCTACAATTTCACGCCCTAACGGTTCAATAACACGACCCAATGATGCTGACGATTCTACAATTTCACGCCCTAACGGTTCGGCCAAACGCCCCCATGGACTTGCGCCACAACTACTCAATCCGAACGCCATCACCACCAACACTATCCAAATTTTACGCATATGCTCCCTTTGCTCGATTCAACTACTTTTTAGACATTACATTAACCAGCATTCTCTGTCTTACCAACTATCCACCCAAAGACGCGTTCATCCTTTACTATTACATTATTTACGTTGTTATGCGATTTGTTCACATATTGTTTTTATCACACGAACGCAGTAATGTAAATACGTTTTTTGATTAAAAAAAGATGAGCGTCAGATTAGACGCCCATCACCGCCTGGTGCCCCCGAGCCGACTTGAACGGCTGACCTGCGGTTTAGGAAACCGTCGCTCTATCCACTGAGCTACGGGGGCAGACTATTTTTAGTATACCGTAGATTTTATCACTGCCCACGTACGTACAGTAGAGACGCAGCAGGCTGCGGTTCTACTGGCACTGCGGGCAGAAATGTGTGCCCCGTTGGGCTACCACCGTTTTGACAATCAACGTACCACAGCGCATACAAGGCTGGTTGGTACGGTCATACGCCATGAAATTGTCTTGCTGGGTGCCTTTGGCGCCATAACTATCGCGGTAATCACGCAAGGTACTTCCGCCGTTGGTCAAGGCTTGGCGCAACACCGTTTGGATGGCGTCGAGGAGCCAGGTTGCTTGGGCGGACGACACCTGATTGGCAGGTAGCTGGGGATGGATTTGGGCGCGCCACAAGGCCTCGTCGGCATAAATATTGCCAATCCCGGCGAGTACCGTTTGGTCAAGCAGTACCACTTTGATGATGCGTTTGGCCGATTGCAACAAGCCAGCAAACACCGCCGGGGTCAGTGCGTCGTCAAATGGCTCAAAGCCGTGGGCAGCTTCGAGTTGGTGTAACTCGGGTGGAGTGAGCAGCCGAATCCGTCCGAATTTGCGTTGGTCGACAAAGCGCACCTCGCGGCCATCTCGCAACCCAAAGGCCACCCGTTGTTGGGGGATATCGGCTTCGTCACGCCCACACACCACAAAGCGCCCGGTCATACGCAGATGGGCGGCCATCGTCAATTGATTGGCGAGCGGGAGCAGGATCCATTTGGCCCGCCGGCGCCAACCCGTCACCATCACGTCCACAAGTTGGCCACCAAGCACGTCAGGCGCATGGCCTTCGATTGTTTTGGGCCAACTACAGCGGATGGTGCCGTCAAAGCGGGCACCCACAATCTGCTCACCCAAGGTGCGGGCAGCCTGCTCTACTTCGGGTAATTCAGGCATAACAATGGCTCCTCTCTACACCCGGGCCAGACGTTGCCGGAGCAGATGATCGGCCAACACCAAGGCCAACATCGCTTCAGCGATCGGCACTAGGCGGGGCAATACCGTTGGATCATGGCGGCCACGAATTTCGATTTGGGTGGGGTCGCCGTCACGGTCGACGGTTTGTTGGGGGCGGGCAATCGAGGCCGGTGGCTTGGCCGCAATCCGCAGTACGATTTCTTGGCCCGTGCTAATCCCTCCCAAAATCCCACCATGGTTATTACTCGCCGTACCAATGCTGCCGTCAGGGTTGCGTATAAACGGATCGTTGTGTTGCGAGGCGGGCATCGTAGCAACCGCAAAGCCTTCACCAAATTCGAGCCCTTTGATGGCAGGGATACTAAACATGGCTTTGGCGATATCGGCCTGGAGCTTGTCAAACACCGGCTCGCCCAGCCCCGCCGGCACACCACGAGCGCGGATTTCGACGATGCCCCCAAGCGAATCGAGGTTTTTGCGGGCTTCGTCGACCAAGGCAATCATCTGTTCGGCCGCCACAGGATCAGGGCAGCGCATGATGTTTTGTTCGATTTGGGATTCGTCGTGGGTTTGGGCGCGCAGATGGGCACACTGTTGCACCCAGGCAATCACTTGGATGCCAAAGTGCGCCAACAATTGGCGGGCCACCGCACCCGCCGCCACCCGGCCAATGGTTTCACGGGCACTCGAGCGCCCGCCACCGCGATGATCACGGAAGCCGTATTTGGCATCCCAACTAAAATCAGCGTGACCGGGGCGGTAGCTGTCTTTGATGTTGTCGTAGTGTTGCGATTTGGCGTCGGTGTTCATCACCACCATGGCAATCGAGGCTCCCGTGGTGCGCCCCTCAAATACCCCCGACATAATCTGGACCAGGTCAGGCTCACGCCGTTGTGACGAAACTTTGCTCTGCCCCACCCGGCGCCGGTCGAGTTCACGTTGGATCACTGCTTCGTCGAGCGCAATCCCGGCCGGACAGCCATCGAGGATACAGCCTACCGCCGAACCGTGTGATTCCCCAAACGTACTGACTCGAAACACACTGCCAAATGTATTACCCGCCATGACTCACCCTCGTCTGCTAAAACTGATTAATATCTATCATACGAGGTATTCTGATAGGGCGCAAAATAGATTTATTTTGCCATATCCAATCATTACCCAGCATCAGCCATCGCAATATCGATACACAAATTCAATTATAATGCATATACCTTGCATGAAGTCTCCATTTAGGTATTGTGGACGACCGACTACTTCAACGATAAGGAGCAAATTATAGTGAAAATCATCAATTATGCCTGCATGGGATTAGTGCTGTTTATCGTAGCACTATCGTTGCAATCTACAAAAGTCTATGCAATAAGTCCAAATTGTGCAGCAGCACCAACTAATGGTGTAGATTTGAGTGGATGTAATCTCGTCGGTGCCAATTTCGCCGGTGCCAATCTCGTCGGTGCTACGCTCTCCATTGCCGATCTCACCGGTGCCATACTCACCGGTGCCATACTCACCGGTGCCATACTCACCCGCGCCACACTCACCCGCGCCACACTCGCCCGCGCCAATCTCACCGGTGCCAATCTCACCGATGCCAATCTCACCGATGCCAATCTCACCGATGCCAATCTCA
>JBBAWW010000080.1:6821-15493 GCA_040397035.1 Roseiflexaceae bacterium
GCCAATCTCACCGATGCCAATCTCACCGATGCCAATCTCACCGATGCCAATCTCACCGATGCCAATCTCAGCGGGGCTATTTGGAGTAATACTATTTGTCCCAATTCGTCAAACAGTGACTCAAACAATTTATCTGCATGTGTTGCACTTCCACCACCCACAACAACATGTAGCCGGAGCAATAATCACACCAGTGATTGTAATTTAATCGGATTTGATTTAACTGGCAAAGATTTGAGCAATATTGATTTTAGTGGTGTTGACATGCATGATGCCGATTTAAGCCTCGGGACTCATCGCAACATCAATTTGTCGCACACCAACCTTAGCCGCGTCAATTTTGTCTATAGTGTGCTAAATGGTACGCGCTTCACTGGTGCCAATCTTGACCATGCCAATCTTAACTATACCTCGCTGCTTGGGGTGTCGTCAGGAGATATTAAAGGTACTAGCATTTTGTTACCACTCGGTTGGCAACTGACAGGAGGCTACCTCATCGGACCACATGCCAACCTAAGTAATGCCCAACTCACCAACGCCGATTTGCGCAATGCCCAGCTAATGTACGCCCAACTTCCATATAGCACGTTAGTCGGCAGCAATCTGGCTGACAGTGATTTACGTGGTGCCGACATACATGGTGCCGATTTAAATAGCACCGATTTCACTGATTTCACCCTCATGTGGAGCAATTTGTCATGGGCTAATCTAAGTAATGCCAATCTGACCGGTGCCAATTTGAGTGGGGCAATACTTGCCGGTGTCAACTTCCATAATGCCAATCTGACGGGCGTCGATTTGACCCGTGCGAATCTGACCGGTGCCATTTGGCAAAATACGCTTTGCCCTGACGGCACGAATAGTGACTTTCGCAATCAAACTTGTATAAAATAGGAAGCGTCAAATCGAAAGGGTGAAGAAATCGTTGCGTGCAACCGTCGTGTGGAATCTTATCCTTGACTTGTCACACGACGATTGCCAACCCACCCCAGGGATATCTGCCGTTTTGTAGAGATGCCTAGTTTATACCACTGACAGCACGAGCCCACGGTGGTCGTCGTAGTGTTGCGATTTGGCGATTGATGCTATCACTCGTGCACCATATGAATGAGCAGCCCCTCGTTCTCCATCATTTCAGTATTATTAACATTGGTTTAAAAAATACCTAAAATCCTATTGATTTAATATAATTTTGTACTATAATGCACAGAATAGAAACAACATTAACAGGAAGTGAAGCCACAGATGCATATCGTAATTGTAGGCGGTGGCGCAACAGGGATAATCACTGCATTATGTATCTTGCGTAATGCAGACGCACACGACCAAGTCACACTCATCGATCGCACGGCCAATCTCGGGGCAGGCGTAGCCTATCGCACCACTGACGAGTCACTTTTATTGAATGTGCGCGCGCTCCAGATGAGCGCCTATGCCGACCAACCAGATCATTTTGTCGAATGGCTAACCACCCACAAAAACCAACCCGACGCAGAGGCATTTGTCCCCCGGGCGTGGTATGCGCGTTACTTACAAGATACGTTGACGCTGGCCATCAGCCAAAGTAATGCCCATTATACGTGTATCCCAACGAACGTGGTGGATATTGATCCGACCCACCGTGTCGTCATTTGTGCCGATGGGCAACAATTCGGCGCCGACCATATCATTCTAGCACTCGGGCACGCCCCCATCGCCAATCCGTTAGCGCGCTGGGCACCGGCACCACAACGCGTAGTGAATGGCTATGATTGGCAGGCTATTATCACCCAAATCACCCCCGTTGATGACATTATTATCATCGGCAGCGGATTAACCATGGTCGATACGATTGTGGCACTCCAAAACCACGGTCACCAGGGCAACATCACCGCGTTTTCACGGCACGGACATCTACCCCAACCCCATATACCCCGCCAGAGTTATCCGCCATTCATCACCAGCGACCATTATGGCTGGTCCGTTGTTGATTTAATCCGCCTCGTCCGCACCGAAGTGGCCAAAGCACACGCTGCGGGCATTCCCTGGCAAGCCGTGATTGATTCGTTGCGCCCCCACAATCAACAACTCTGGATACATTGGTCACTGCGCGAGAAACAGCGTTTCCTGCGCCATGTCCGTGCCCACTGGGACATCTATCGCCACCGGATTGCCCCCCAAATCGCCGACGTCATCACATCCACCCCACAATTAACCATCAGCGCGGGGCGGATCGTCGATTATCACGAGCATGACACTTCCGTCAGTCTGACGATACAGCATCGCCATACCCACACTACCAGCACCCTGACCGCAGCCTATGTCATCAACTGTACCGGCCCCCTCAGCGATTATGCCTTGATTGAAAATCCGTTGGTGGTGGCATTACGCCAACGCGGAATCTTGGCAGCCGATGATATCCGTCTCGGTATCGCCGTCGATGCCCATGGGCACCTGTGTGACCAGCACCAACAAGTGATTCCGTGGTTGTGGACACTCGGACCACCCCGCAAAGGACATGCCTGGGAATGTATTGCCATCCCCGATATCCGCAATCAAGCCACGAACTTGGCTCACGATATTTTTGCCACTACTCCATCCATTTAATGATAAAAACTGCGATGTCATACCCATAGCGCACTAAGTTAGCGGTGCGCTGTGGGGATTATTCAATACCTACGCCAATCTAGGCGGCTCGTTGGTTGTGTGGCGGTGCATTGATACGCCCAAGTGCTAAAATTGTGCAATCAATCTGCGATTTTAATTCGTTGTGCAGTTTTGGCGGAAGTAATTTTAAATCACCCGTGTGTTTTGGTGCAACAGCAACCGCAGTCGTTATTTCTGCGAGCGTATAGTGCACAGGGGCCGCAACGGGTGCGCTACGCCTCGTGTTGTGTCTATCCTATGGCAAGCCTCGGGAGATTCCACGCGACGGTTGCTATCGCAACCGGCATGGAATGACGCTAGGGGTGAGGGTTTGGCGCAGGTATTGGGATTATTGTGAATTATTTTTGCGAATATAGGCTAATTCCAATAAATGCCGTAGAAAAGCCCCATAATCCATACCCAATTGCGCCGCAGCTCGATACATGCCCCCCGTACTGGTAATGTCGGGATTCGCATTGACATCGAGCACATATGGCAGACCGTCAAATACGCGTAAATCGACCCGCCCATAATCACGCAAGCCAATCGCACGAAATGCCGCAATCGCCACATCATGGATCCGCGTGCGTAATGAGACATCAATCTGATACGCAAATCCCCAGATCGGCGTCTCATAATCAAACGAACCAGGTGTCCATTTGCTGTCATACGTACACAGTCGGTCGTGATAATCCGCAAAGGGTGAATAATCAATACTACTCAACGGCAATACCTGAATCGTGTCACCATTGCCCCACAGACTGACATTAAACTCGATACCATCAATAAATTCCTCAACCAACACCATTCCACCAAATTGCGCGTACATAGCAGCGACTTGAGCGCCGAGCATGGTGGGATTATCGACCACCGACGCACGCGTGATGCCCAGTGAGCAATGTTGGCTAGCGGGCTTGACAATTGCCGGGAAGCGCGTCCATGCCCCCACCACACCATCATGACAAATCAGCGCGTGTGGTGTGGGTATATTTTGTGCAATCAAGTAGCGTTTTGTCTCGTCTTTGGATGTACTTCGTTGCAATGCATCGGCCGGGCACCCCGTATACACAAAGCCTAACTCTGCGATTAGTTGAGCGGGCGTGGCATAATCCATGCCATCACCATCCCAGCCTTCACAGAAGTTCAATACCAGCCACTGATCTGGTGTATATGGCGCTAATGCGCCAGCCATATCGCATCCAATCACGGTCTCAAGCACGACAGTCAATCCTTGCGCCCGCAAACAGTCCACTATTTCGGTCGTTTCACTAAAGGTAATGAACGTGCCATCGCTACTATGCAGGCTTGGATTATTTTGGAGCACGACGACCGCATACGGCATATCCATACCAGCCCTTTCAATTCAACTCTCTGATATTTTTATGCCACCCAACGCCGCATATAAATACACAAATCACCACCAACAGCAAAATAATCGGGAATTCGCGCAACTAAGGTACATTGCATCTGAATATAAAACCGCTGGGCCGGCAGATATTCCGCTTTGCCACCCGTCCAAATCACGATTTGCCAGCGCCCAATCGCCTGCACCGCAGCTTCCACCGTGGTAAATAGCGCCCGCGCCACTCCACGCCCTTGGACATCGGGATGCGTACAAATCCAGTAGAGATCAGCCGTCCCCTCAGTCAAATCTGTGGGGCCCCAACAGGCAAAGCCATACAGACGCTCCGCATCGCGGCATACCAAAAAATTATATCCCGACACCTGTGGATCATCCAGATAGCCCGCAAACAATTCGGCCACCGTAGCTACTTCGGCAGCACTAAATACTCCCGCCGCCTGGGCACACGCCAGAATCTCGGCTGCATCAGTCGACGCTGCGAGGGTAATTGTCCATTGATTCTTCATTTACGCCAGCATCCGTGCCACGGCAAATGCCAGAATCTGTGCAATAAATTGTGCATAGGTATAGCCAGCCTGATTACTTGCTAGTGCTAATTTTCCGTCAAAGTCAATCCCAGGATTCGCATTGACATCAATCACATAGGGGATGTCTTGGCTGAGCCGGATATCAATCCGGCCATAATCTCGCAAGCCACAGGCGCAATAGGCGGCAATCGCTTCTTGGCGAAGTTGGGCATAGAGACCAGGCACAATTGTTTGTGGAAAGTGCCAACCCGCATCGCTATGCCACAAGTGTTGATACAACGGATTCGCTACATTCCATTTGGCTTCAAACGTACAGAGTTGGTCATGGTAATCCGAAATTCCTACATAATCAATGGCACTCACCGGGAGTAGAGTAATCTCATCACCGTTCCCCCATACACTCACGTGATATTCAATCCCATCCAAAAACATTTCGATTAATACCGGCGCTTGATACTGGGCCGCAATCAAATCAACTTGCGCCGCTAACTGAGCCCGTGTATCGACCACCGATGTACGACTAATCCCCTGTGAGCTATGGGCGTGGGCAGGTTTGACAATCGCCGGGAATAATTGCCACTCAATCTCACTTGCACGCTCTACCACTATAGCTGGCAGCGTCGCCACTGCTGCCACAACGAGTGCCTGCGTGATACGTTCTTTTTGTTCCCCAAAACGGAGCGCTGATGCACTACTGCCGGTATAGGTGTAGCCCAGTTGTTCCAACAAAAAAGCGGGGGTGGCATAATCGTTTTCATTCGCCCCCCACCCCTCACACCAATTGAGCACTACATGGGTCTGGGGGTTGTATGGCGCCAAGGATTGGGGGAGCCTGCCATCACCGGCCTGAATGTGGTGCGCGACAATCCCCATGGTCTGCAACCCAGCCATCAACACAATCACCGCTTGCGGCGTACTGATATTGATGGCATCGTGCCATGCCGTCGTATCACTCGTCAATACGAGTACCGTGGGTGGTTGCGGGAGGTGGGCCGCTGCACGCACAAATGCATTATTGTCTGACATCCTTTCCACTCCATTCTGCCTAAAAAAAACAACCACCACTAGCGACATTATCACAGGTCACTAGTGGTATGTGATAATCACAAATGGATAACACCTGGTACGCTATTTGCGGGTCATCGATACACTAAGGTAGCCGGCAATCCCCACCGGCAACACCCACCATGCCGGAATCCCCATCCACACCAACACTGCCGTCACCGCCAAGCCAACCACCACGGCCACGGCGATGCGCCAATCGTCACCGACGATAAAGTCAATCCAAAACGCGGCAAAGGCAATAATATACTTCATGCCACCCTCACTGCCTGTGGTGCCCGCAATTGCCGCACCAACACAAACGCCACGATGGCATAGAACCCAAGCAAGCCGAGCAAGGCCAAATCAGTACCAGGCCACTCGACACCCATTCCCTCGGCCGCCCAAAAGGTACCGAAGCTGGTCAACAACAACCCCACCACGTATTTGAGCATGTTTTCGGGCACCCGACTGAGGGGGCGATGGAGCAATATCCCTGCGAGCAACACGATAATCAAGGCCGCTGTAGCCCCCCATGCAGCCAGCCCGATATTTTGTTGGGCAGCCCCAAAGGTAATCGTAATAAACGCGACTTCTAACCCTTCGAGAAACACACCCTTGAAACAAATCGTAAACGAGTACCAATCGAGGCCAGCCCGTTCGTCACGCCCATGCTTGCGTGCTTCGGCTTGCTCTGCCGCAAAAATTGCATCTTCGTCGTGCATCGCTTTGCGCCCCGAAGCCCGCAAAATCGCCTTGCGCAACCATTGCAACCCGAAAATCAGCATCAAGGTTCCCACAACCAATTGCATCGCATGAATCGGCACCAACGCAATCGCCGGTCCCAAAATCGCCACAATCACGGCCAGTGTGGCCAACGCCGCCAATGTCCCAATCAGCGCCGACCGCCAGCCCCGGGTAATTCCCGTCGCCAACACAATCGTCAGCGCCTCGACCATTTCAACGGCACACGCCAGAAACGTCGACGTCACCAAAAAAATCTGACTCGTCGTCATGAGAATCCTTTACATGCTCCACCCACACGATATACGCACTACAATAGCACGTTTTTTGCAATCCCAAACATCCCACACCTACGTAGGAATCAGTGCCAACACCGCATCAATTAATTCCCCTAATTGCTGATATTGACGGCTAAACCGCTCAGGATGTGGCGCCGGGTACAAAATCTCGCTTACCCGCGCCACAAATGCATCAGGTAGTACCACAAATTTTTCACAATAATACAAATTATTGCCGTCACCCACAAAGTAGGTCTGATTGATTGCAAACAATACTTGCATAATGTCATTGATCAGCCGTGGCGTAATACTCGCCAAAAACACCACATCCCCACGTGCGACTTTGTTGCGGTAATGGTAGTCGTGCCGCCAATACCGCAACGACCCGGCATGTTTTTTGCATATCACCTGTTGTAATGCCACGGGGTAAGGCACCAAACGCGCCTGCTACATGGCGATCAGCCCGTCGGGATCAGTAATCACCACTTGATTACCAATGTCGGTCAAAAAATGATAGCCCCACAACGTCCAGACATGGTCAACCTTGGGCAAATCACCCCGTAGCCAACTATCAAGTTGGGCATCGATGTCGGCCACCGTGCGCACCCACACGTAATCAATATTGACACCCGCATCACGCCAGCGCTCCACCACCGCACAAAACGCCGGCTAGGTGGGGGATTCGACGCTATACGGTTTGCCCACTGTTTCGTCACAAAACAAGCGAAAGTCGACATCAGAACGCGCATCGGCAGTCTGTTTGCCCCGCGACCCACCCATCGTCACCGCACGACGCCCACTCCCCATCGCCAACATCAACGGCAGACATTCGGCAATTACCGCATCAAGTTGTGACATCATTGTCCTCCTTGCGTTTAGCGTAATCCAGCTACTACTTGACCAATTTTGGTTAATGCAGTGCGCACCTTGTCAGCTTCATAGCCCACCGTGATGCGCAGATGCCCCTCGGCACCCAGCGTACTGCCAGGCGCCACCAATACCGACACCTGTTGGCGAATCGCTTCAGCCACATCGTACGACAGCATTTCACGGTGGTAGCGCACAAAGGCGATACTAGTGGCTTGGGCTGGTTGCAGACTAAACACCCCCGCTTGCGTCGCCAACCATTCGTGCAATACGGCCAAGCCCGCTTGGGTGATTTGGCGTTGGCGTTGCAACAGTTGTAGGCGCTTGGCCGGCTTAAGGGCGATTTCGGCAAGGGTCATACTGGGGGCAGCCGCCGCAATCACGGCGTATTCGTGCCGGCGCCAGAGTTCTTCGGCCATGTGGGGGGTCGTCATGGCCCAGCCCACCCGCAAACCACTCAGGCCGTACGCTTTAGAAAAACTGTTGGTGCATATGACCCGATCATACATCCCCCAAAACGTCGGAGTATCAGCTACGCCAGGATGCTCGGTGCCATGATAGACCTCGTCGACGTGCAACCAGGCGCCTACCCGGGCGCAGGCCGCTACCACCCGTTGCATTTCGTGCTGGGTCATCACCGTCCCGGTGGGATTGTTGGGGTTGACAATCGCTACCAGCTTGGTACGGGGTGTCACCACCTGGTCGAGGGCATCGAGGTCGATGCGCCAGCCGGCATCGGCACGCAACGGCAAATCACGTACCACACAGCCCATGTTTTGGGCGGTGCCCCAGATTTGGCGGTAGCCGGGGGTCATTACCACCACTTCATCGCCCGGCTCCAACAATGTCTGACACACCATGCTATTGGCTTGCGAGGCACCTACTGTCACCAACACATTGGCGGCGGTGGCACCGGTATACAAATCGGCGATACCCCCACGTAAAGCCGTCGTGCCATTGACTTCTGGATAAAAAAGCCCCGTATCGAGCAACGATTCTATTTCGTCTTCGTTCAACCATTCACGGGTTGTTACACATTTGACACTACTATCGGCCAAATTATAGGCCACGTTGCGTTCGTGGAGCGATTGATAATGTTCGAGGGCAAAAGGAACAAAATTCGTCATAGCGGTGCATCCGTTTCGTTGATCAACTGAGTTTGTCTTATTGTACGATATCCCGACAGCGAACCTGCCACATATATGCAACAATAAACCTACTACACCA
>JBBAWW010000081.1:0-4311 GCA_040397035.1 Roseiflexaceae bacterium
TTGCACGGTACGGTAGCCGTACGTGCTCCAGCGCGCAATATTGCGCATGGTGATGTGGTGGGGCGCACAAAGCGCTCCGGCAATGATGGCGCTCAGATGGCGGAGCAAGCTGACCGAGTGGACTTGACAAAAGGAGTGAAAGAGTGCGAATATATCTATGGCTTTTCCTTTGTTTTTGGCGTTTAGATTCCAAAACTATAAGGGAAAAGCCATTTTTATGCTACTTTCAATTGGCGCAGGTATTGTTAAAATGTATGAGATTTTGTACTACGACTGGATGTCTATTGCTCCACTAGCGGCATCCAAGGCCTTGCGCATAATCTCGGTGGGTTGGGCCCCTGAGACGGCAAAGCGCTGATTAAAAATAAAAAAGGGCACGCCGCTGATATTGAGGCGTTGGGCGGTGGCCATCGACTGATCGACGTCGGCGCTATAGTCGTCGCTGGCCAAGGTGGCTACGACGCGGTCGGCGGGTAAGCCGGCGCCCACAGCCAGGCTGGTCAAGGCTTGTTGGTCGTTGAGGTCGACACCATCGCGGAAGTAGGCGTTGTAGAGCGCGGTGGCGAGTGACCAGGTCTGTTCGTATTCGCTGGCGAGCAACAGCAAGCGGTGGCAGTCGCGGGTATTGGCGGCGGTGGCCACATTGTCATAATCAAAGGTGATGCCTTCGCTGGCGGCCACACTGGTGACGTGCCCAAAGATTTCTTTGGCTTTGGCTGCCCCACCAAAGCGTTGCACGGCGTAATCGGCCCAGCGCACACCGGCAGGTTGGCTGGGGTTGAGCATATAAGGGTGCCAGGTGCGGGTGACGGTGAGTTCGGGGCGTTGCGCTAGGGCTTTTTCGAGGCGTACGCCACCGATGACGCACCACGGGCAGACGATATCGCTAAAAATGTCAATGGTAATGGTGGTGTCGCTCATGATTCTTTCCACTTCTGTACAAAACAGATAGGCACGTTGTATGATAATAACATAGCAGATACCAAGAGGTGAATAGATGCGACTCGTGTTGTATGGCTTGGTTATCATCCTGGCTAGTACCGGATTTTCGTTGCTGTGTTGGGGGCTGTGGCTCCGTTGGCGTCGCCCTGGACCTGAGGCTGGTGATTATCCCAGCCACCGCGATTATCTAGCGCTCCCTACCTTGTTGAACCCAACGGAGCAGCAGTTTGCCCATACGCTCCACACTATTTTGCCAGCGGGATATGCCATCACGGCGGGTATGGCCGTCAATCGCTTGGTCACGGTGCGTCATTTGCGCCGACATCAGGTGTGGCGTGACCCGCGCTGGAATCGCATCGCCCACAAAGCGCTCGATTTCGTGATTATCCGTAGTGCCGATACCCAACCCGTGCTGGCAATCAGCCTTGCGAGTAGCCCCGACGCCGTGCTAGACCCGGTGCTCCGTGAAGTAGGCGTGCCGCTGCTGTATATCACCCCGCTACACATACCGAGTCGCGACGTACTCCAACGCCAAATCGTGCCGTTGTTGGAACGGGTGTAGGAAGGGACCGTACCGCATGAACACGACAATGGTGCTGGTGTTTTTGCTCTTGGTGATGCTGAGTGCGATTATCGCTGGGGCGCGCCGATGGCAGCGGCATGGGCGTACCGCGCAACACCCACGCGCACGCGGTGGTCGTTTTGCCCAGGCATGGCGTGATGTCCTTCCTGTTGGCACTCCGCCCCGCCATTATGATGTGGTGGCGATGGTGTTGACTCCTACCGAGCAACAATTTGCGCGGGTGCTCCGCGACAGTTTGCCGTCCGCGTACGACATCATGGTGCAAGTGGCGCTCCAGCGGGTAGTGACGGTGCGCAATCCGCGCCGTGGGCAGCTGTGGCGTGACAAACGTTGGAATCAGATTTCCCAAAAATCACTCGATTTTGTGGTTATCCGGCGCGCCGATAGCAAAATTATCCTGGCTATCGAGCTCGACGACGCCACCCATCTACAAGCCAATCGCATTGCCCGCGACGAACTGCTCGACGCAATTATGCACGATGCCGGATTACCGTTGCTGCATGTGCCCGTCCACGCGCACTATGACCGCCTCGCGTTGCAGATGCGCTTACTCGGCTATTTGGCGTCATGACAACAGCGCGCATCGCACGGTTGCCCGTCTCGGCTATAATCAAGTAAACCGTATGGATGAGCAAAGGATAGCGTCATGCAACTCCCCGATTTTCGGCCTCGCCCGCAAATGGTCACCAAACAAACCACGATTACCCGCCCGCGCTTCCCCGTCATCGATGCCCACAATCACCTCGGCGAATTTGGCGGTGGTTGGGACAAAAAACCACTAGCGCAGCTGCTCGACGTGCTCGACCGCGCCGAAGTGCGCCACTTCATCGATCTCGATGGCGGTTGGGGCGAAGAAGTGCTCGATAATCACCTCGAATTATTTGCCCAACGCGCTCCCGACCGGATTCGGGTCTTTGGGGGCGTTGATTGGGCACAATGGGCTCGCCACGGCAATGAATTTGGTTTTTGGGCGGCTGAACGCTTCCAAGCCCAAGTCGCTCGCGGTGCCACTGGGCTCAAAATCTGGAAACCGTTTGGATTGCATGTGCGCGATCAGCACAACCAACTGGTGGCCGTCGATGATACCCGTCTCGACCCGTTGTGGATGATGGCTGGTCAACTCAATGTGCCGGTATTGGTGCATGTGGCCGACCCAGTGGCCTTTTTTGATCCCATCGACGCCAGCAACGAGCGCTGGGAAGAGCTCCACGCCCACCCCGATTGGCAATTCCCCAGCCCACCCTTCCCAGCTTTTTTGGATATCCTCGAGGCCTTCAAGCGCACCACTCAACGCCACCCCGGCACTGATTTTGTGATTGCGCATGTGGGCTGTTATGCCGAAAACCTCGGTTGGGTGGCACAATGGCTCGACGATTGCCCTAACGTCTACATCGATTTCAGCGCCCGGATTGCCGAAGTGGGGCGCCAACCCTATAGCGCCCGTAAGTTTTTCATCAAATATGCCGACCGGATTCTGTTTGGCACCGACATGCCCGCCGATCTGGCGACCTACCAGTTGTACTACCGCTTCCTCGAAACTGACGACGAATACTTTCCCTATCACCTTGGCGATGTCCCACCCCAAGGGCGTTGGAATATTTATGGGCTTTATTTGCCCGACGATGTGTTGCGCAAAATCTATTATCAAAACGCTGAACAGGTCATGTTGCGTCAACCCAAAGGAGTCTAATCATGCGTGCTGTGGTATTTGACGGAACGTTGCACCTCGATGCCAATCGCCCGGCGCCCACACCCCCCGCCAGCGAAGCGCTGGTCAAGGTGCAGATGGCCGGCATTTGTAATACCGATATCGAAATCACCCGCGGTTATAAAGGCTTCAACGGCATCCTCGGCCACGAATTCGTCGGCACGGTGGTGGCCTGCGCCGATGCCCAGTGGCTGGGCAAACGGGTGGTGGGCGAAATCAACGCCGCCTGCCGGGTCTGCCCCACCTGTCTGATGGGGGATGACCCGCACTGCCCCAACCGCACCACGCTGGGGATTTTTAACCGACCAGGGGCCATGGCCGACCTGGTCAGCATTCCCATTGATTGTCTGCACCATGTCCCCGATGACGTCAGCGATCGCCAAGCGGTCTTTACCGAGCCGTTGGCTGCCGCCCTCGAAATCATCCAACAGACCCATTTGCGCCCCACTGACCGCGTCGCCATCGTCGGTGACGGCAAATTGGGGCTGCTGATTGCCCAAGTGTTGCGCTTGCCAGGCTGTGACGTGACGGTGGTGGGGCGCCATCCCGAGCGCTGGGAATTGCTCCAGCGCCAAAAAATCACCACCGTGGCGAGTACTGCAGCTCGTGGTTGGTACGACGTGGTGGTCGATGTCACCGGCAATCCCGATGGCCTCAAAACCGCCCGTAGCCTGGTGCGCCCCCGTGGTCGACTGGTGATGAAAAGCACCGTGGCCGCCGAAACCCAACTCGATTTGACCATGCTGGTGGTCGACGAAATCCAGCTGATTGGCTCACGCTGCGGTCCGTTTGCCGCTGCCTTGCGCCTGTTGCAACGCGGGCTGATCGACACCGAGACCTTGATCCATGCCACCTATGCCCTCGACGACGCCATGCCCGCCTTTGCGGCCAGCCACAAAGCGCTCAAGGTGTTGTTGCAGATGTAACGGGTTATTACTTTTTCGCAAATGAAAGGAAGAAAAATCATGTCACTTGCTGATCAAAAAGCCCATTTATCACCGGTGTGGGCCCGCTACAACGACATCATTGTGGACCGTGGCGAAGGGGTGATGTTGTACGGCGACGATGGTCGCGCCTA
>JBBAWW010000081.1:4411-15466 GCA_040397035.1 Roseiflexaceae bacterium
ATGTCGGCAGGGGCACCGGCTGACAGTGGCTGCTGTGGTGATCCGTTGCGGCGCGTCGAACATATTTTGCATGCTAACACCACTCCCGACGACGTGGCGGCGATTTTGGTCGAGCCGGTGTTGGGTGAGGGTGGCTACGTGATGCCGCCGGCGTCGTTTATCCGTGGCTTGCGGGCGATTTGTGACAAGTACGGCATCATGTTGATTGCCGACGAAGTCCAGACTGGCTTTGGCCGCACGGGTAAGTTTTTTGCGATGGAACACTACGGTGTGACCGCCGATATTATTGTGGCCGCCAAGGGCTTGGCGTCGGGCTTGCCGTTGTCGGCCGTGATGACCCGCCAAGAAATCATGCAAAAATGGCATGCCGGCACCCATGGTGGCACCTATGGCGGCAACGCCTTGGCGTGTGCGGCGGCGGTGGCCACCCTCGAGGTGATTATCGAAGAGCGTTTGGTCGAAAACGCCGCTGCCATGGGTGCAGTGCTCAAGGGTGAATTGAGCGAATTGCAACAGCACAATCCTTTGATTGGTGATGTGCGTGGGGCTGGTTTGATGATTGGGGTGGAATTAATCGACGCGGCGGGGGCTCCCAACGCGGCCTTGGCCAAACGGACAATTGCCGCCTGCCGCGAAATGGGCTTGCTGGTGATTACTTGTGGCACGTATGACAACGTGGTGCGCTTCATCCCACCCTTGGTGGTGAATGATGATCAGATTCATACGGCAGTAGGGATTTTTCGCCAGGCGTTGGTGTAGCCCCCAGCGTCATTCCATGCCGGGTGCGTGGTTAATCCGGGTGCGAGGCATGCCTCACACGTACGATTGTAGTGGGCATTCCCCCCAGCGTCATTCCATGCCGGTTGCGTGCAACCGTAGCGTGGAATCTCCATGGGCTTGCCAACGGATGTCGTATGGCTCGCGCAGAGGACGCGGAGGACGCAGAGACATCCTCAATTATTATAACGCATGATTTCGTCCGCAAATGTGCATTTTTTGTTCAAAAAAATAGGGATGTCCGAGGTACACCCTCGCACACCCCCACTGCATACTCGCGTGACTACAATCCGCGTTCGCGTTTGATCAAGGCCAAATCGGCATCCACCATCATGGTGACCAGTTGTTCAAACGACACGTTGCGGCTCCAGCCCAATTGTTGTTTGGCTTTGCTGGGGTCCCCTACCAACAAATCGACCTCGGCCGGGCGATAAAAGCGCTCGTCGATGACGACATGGTTGTTGTAGTCGAGGCCCACATGCCCAAAGGCGATTTCGCAGAAGCGGCGTACCGAATAGGTTTCGCCGGTCGACACCACATAATCGTCTGGTGTGGCTTGTTGGAGCATCAAATACATGGCTCGTACATAGTCTTTGGCAAAGCCCCAGTCGCGCTTGGCGTCGAGATTGCCGAGGCGCAATTCTTTGTCGATGCCCAGCTTGATACGGGCCACCCCGTTGGTGATCTTGCGGGTCACAAATTCGAGGCCACGGCGCGGGCTCTCGTGGTTAAACAAAATCCCACTACAGGCATACATGTCGTAGCTTTCGCGGTAATTGACGGTAATCCAGTGCCCGTACAACTTGGCCACACCGTAGGGTGAGCGTGGGTAAAAGGGCGTGCTTTCGCTTTGGGGGACGGCCTGCACCTTGCCAAACATTTCGGACGAGCTGGCCTGATAAAACCGGATGCCAGGATCAACCACCCGGATCGCATCCAGCATGCGCGTCACACCCAACCCGGTTACTTCACCGGTGAACACCGGCTGGCTGAACGACGTCTGCACAAAGCTTTGGGCGGCTAGATTGTAGACTTCGCTGGGGCGATGTTCGCGCAACATGTTGATGAGCGACACTTCGTCGAGCAAATCGGCGGTGGCAAAGGTGATGTCGTCTTGGATGTGGCGGATGCGCTCGAAGTTGACGGTGCTCGAGCGGCGGATCATGCCGATGACCTCGTAGCCCAGTTCGAGCAGGTATTCGGCCAGATATGAGCCGTCTTGACCGGTGATACCGGTAATCAAGGCACGTTTGCGCGTCATGCGGTGTTCCTTTGGTGCAATACAAGTACTGTGTTGTGTTATACCATGAAGTGTAGTATTTTTCTGCTAAGTCAATTAGCGCAGAAGTGATAGTTGTATGACGAGTGACGCCGAATCCTTTGGCAAACGCATCGCCCGCCTGCGCCAACAGCGGGGCTGGACCCAAGAACGCCTGGCCGAGCGCCTAGCCGTCTCGCGGGTGGCGGTGTCGCATATCGAAATGGGCCTGAGTATCCCCAGCGAACGCACGGTGGTGCTGCTGGCCGGCCTGTTTGACACGGAGCCCCACCTGCTGGTGGCGGGCAGCAATTACCCTGACGCCAAACGCGACCGCTTACCCAGCGTGGCCAGCCGCTATACCGCTGCTGAACAATTGCGGGCGGTGCTGGCCGCCGATTTGGCCTGGCTGGCCGCCGGCTATACCCGTCCCGAGCTCCGTCCCCAGTGGCTGACCCGCCTCTATGCCGCCATGAGCGAATGCCAAGACCCCCACGAATTGGCGATTTTGCGCGAACTCGAAGCCTTGGTTGTCAAACAGATGCCGTGAACGAAATATGAATTTGAAGGAGAGACGCAGCAGGCTGCGTCTGTACGTACGTCGGAAGTGTGACAGCCATGCATCGGCGCACATCGGATTCATCACGCAACCGGCATGGAATGACGCTGGGGTTTTCATATATCAATACTTGACTAATATTATAAAGTAATGTATGATTCCTGCAATTCCAATACACGAATGTGTGAAGCGCGCTACGATAGCCGTAATGTGTCCCAATTCACCGTATGATGCGCCCCACTCTTTTTTTTGACATTATTAAACATGACTAACTTGATTAATTTAGTCGTATTAAACACAGAGGTATGGCATGACAGGAGCGATCGTCGGGATTTCGGGGAGTCCGAGTGTCAATTCGCGTTCGCGGATTTTGTTGGCAGAGGTGGTGGCACAGGTCGCTGCTGCAACGGGGCAGGTTGGGCAGGTGATTGATCTCAGTGATTTGGCTGCCGATGCGTTGTTGGCGCGTCGGAGCGATGCGGCCGTCGTCGCTGCGATTGCCAGTGTGACTGCCGCCAAGATTGTGGTCATCGCGACGCCAATCTATCGCGCAACCTATACCGGCTTGCTCAAGGTGTTTTTGGATTTATTCCCGCAAGCGGCATTGCGGGGGAGCGTGGTGGGCCTGATTGCTACGGGGGCCGGGAGCGGGCATAGTCTGGCCATCGACCATGGCTTGCGGCCCTTGGTGGCCAGCCTGGCCGGGCTGAGTGCTGCCAATGCCTTGTATGTCACCGACAGTCAATTCCCCGATAAAGCGGTCATCCCTGCCGACGTGGCCGCCAATGTAACTGCATTAGTAACTGAATTAACCGCACTTGCAAGGAGTACCGCCGTATGACCACCGAAATTGCCACAGCGGTACAGCCCGCCGTGTTGCGCCAAGCCGCCGGCCAATTTGCCACAGGTATTACCGTCGTGAGTACTCACGACAACGGGATTGTGCGGGGTATGACGGCCAATTCGTTTACGTCGGTGTCGCTTGACCCGCCGTTGGTGTTGGTGTCGGTCGACACCCAACGCTCGATTCATGGTGCTTTGGTGGTGGCCGAGCGCTTTGTGATTAGCGTACTCGCCAGCCATCAGCAACACGTATCGGCCCGATTTGCAAGCTCAAAAACTGACATGCGGAGCGCTTATGCCGATATCGATCATACCCTCACTAGTGATGGCTTGCCGTTGATTAGTGGAGCATTGGCACATTTTGTTTGTCGACGCTATGCCGTCTATCCCGGTGGTGATCATGCCTTGTTTGTGGGGTTGGTCGAAGAAGTCACGGTGGCGAGTGGCGCGCCATTGTTGTATGTCGCGGGTGCCTATCGCCATCTCGACGCATAACCAACAGGAGGAGCAGATGAGTCGTCCGACACAGATGATTTTGGCCGTCGATATTACCGATGTGGGCGCCTACCCGTTGCCGCAGGGGACCCACCCGGCGCTGGGCGTGGCAGCGTATCGTGCAGCCGTCACACAGGCTGCCCAGGGTTTGCTTGATTTTGTGTTGCTCCGTGACCAACGGGTCCTCGGGCAGACCACGCGTATCGCGGGGATCGATGCCTTGAGTATGTTGGCTCGCCTCGCCCCCGAAATCGCCGGGGTGGGGTTGGCTGTCGCCAAATCGGTGAGTTATACCGAGCCCTTTACGGTATCGCGTGAATTAGCGACTTTGGATTTTGTGAGTGGCGGGCGAGCAGCCTGGCTGGTGACGGCGATTGCCGATGCTGCCGCCGCCCAAAACTATGGCGAGCTCCAAGCGGTAGATACCGCCACTCGCACCGCCATCGCCCGCGAATATATCGCCGTGAGCCGCAAATTGTGGGATAGCTGGGAAGATGACGCGGTGGCGATGGATGTAGCCCGGGGCTGGTTCCTCAATCCGCATAAATTGCACCATATCAACCATCGCGGCGACCATTTCGCCATCCGTGGCCCGACGATTACTTACCGCCCACCCCAAGGGCATGTGGTGGTTATCGTGAGTGACGACGAGGGCGTCGACGTGGCAGCTGCCGGCGCAGATGCCGATGTGATTGTGCAACACCACACCACGTTGGTGGCGGCGCAGACCGCCTATACCCAGCAACAGCAACAGGCGCAGGCCAGCGGCCGTGACCTACGGGTGTTGCAACGGGTAGTGCCGGTGATTGCCCCTACCACCAGCCAAGCCTTTGCACGGGTGCGCGCCCTCGAGGCAGCCGCCCACACCCAAGGCTGGGCCTTCCCAGCGGCGCAAGTGATGGCTGGCACCGTCAACCAAGTTGCCGATCAGCTCGGGTTGTGGTTTCACGCCCAGGCCGCCGATGGATTTGTCTTTGTGTTGCCCGAATTAGCCAGCGATAGCGCCCAAATCAGTGCATTGCTCGTGCCCGAACTCCAACGGCGCGGCCTGTTTCGGACGGCCTATACGGGTACGACCTTGCGGGCGCATTTGGGGCTGTCAACCCCTCACAATCAGTATGAAGGCGCGCCGTCGGAGGCGTTTTTGGTATATGAACCGCAAGGAGGTCAGGTATGACACCGCGCAAACACGCCCACATCGGCGTTTTTTTCCAATCGGTGGGGTATGGTGTCGTATGGCGCCACCCTGATTACGCTAAAACGGATGTATTTGCTACCTATGTGCGTTTTGCCCAGAGCGCCGAACGGGGATTGCTGGATTTTGTCTTTTTTGGTGAGGGGTTGGTGGTGCGTGAACACCGCGACCAGTTTTTTGGGAGTATCGCCAATGGCCGCCCCGATTCACTCGCCTTGATTCCTGCCTTGGCGGCCACCACCGCCCATGTCGGTTTCGTGGCGACGGTCTCGAGTACCTACAATCAGCCCTTTGAATTGGCGCGTCAATTGGCTTCGATTGACCATGTGACGGGTGGGCGGATGGCGTGGAATGTGGTGACGAGTTTTAGTAATTCGTTGGCCAAAGATAGTGGTGGCGACCAGATTGCGTTTAACTTTAGCAAAGAAAAACACCTAGCCCATGCGACGCGCTACGACCGCGCCCGCGAATTCGTGACGTTGATAAAACGCTTGTGGGATAGTTGGGCGCCAGCGGCGGTGGTAGATGGCCAGATTGACGCGACTCAGGTGCATGCGGTCAATCACCACGGCACATGGTTCGACGTCAATGGTCCGCTCGACGTGCCGCGTACGCCCCAAGGTCACCCGGTGATTGTGCAGGCCGGGCAATCCGAAGATGGGCGCGATTTGGCGGCCCGGATTACCGATGTGGTCTTTAGCCCGCACCGCGATTTGGCCGAATCCAAAGCCTACCGTGACGATATTAAGCAGCGCATGCAGGCCCACGGGCGTGACACCACGCAGTTGCGGGTGTTGCCTGGGTTGGCGGTGCTGGTGGTGCCCACCGAAGCCGAAGCACAGGCCAAAGCCGCCTACTACCGAGAGTTGTTGTTTACCCCGGCGTTTATGCGCTATTTGTTGAGCGAACAAAGTGGCTATGACTTTGCCACTGTCGATCTCGATGCCCCCTTCCCGGCAATCGACACCAACAATCCCGATATCAACGGGGCCTTGATTGGGCGCTGGATGGGATTGTCGCATACCAAGGGCTTGACCGTGGCTCAAACGATTCAACAGGCCTTGCCCCTCTGGACGATTGTCGGCACCCCCGCCCAAATCGCCGACCACATCGAGCAGTGGTTGGATGCGGAGGCGTGTGATGGCTTTTTGTTGACCCCCAGCGTGTTTCCCAATGATTTAGATGATTTTGTTGATTTGGTGATTCCCGAATTACAACGCCGTGGCCGCTTCCGTACCGCATACCCGGGTACGACGTTGCGTGATTCGTTGGGGATTGCCGCACCGACGTGGTCTCACCCTGTAGTTGAAGATGCCGTCCCGCACGGAGAGGAGCAACGCTAACATGAATATTCCCCTTTCTGTATTAGATTTGGCCCCATTGCCCGACAGTGGTAGTGGTGCCGAAGCGCTCCAAAACACTATTGATTTGGCGCGTCACACCGAGTCGTTGGGCTATGAGCGCTTTTGGGTAGCAGAGCACCACAACTTCCGTGGCTTGGCGTTGGTGGCTCCCGAAATCGTGATGGGGGCTATTGCACAACACACCAGCCGGATTCGCGTCGGTTCGGGCGGGGTGCTCATCCCCAATTACGCCACCCTCAAGGTCGCCGAAATCTTCCGTACACTCGAGGCCTTGAGCCCAGGGCGGATCGACGCTGGGGTCGGGCGGGCGCCCAACATGGATCCGCGCACGGTCCTGGCGTTGCGTGGGAGCAACAGCGACCCCAAAATCGTCGAGGATGTGGCCCGGATGCTCAACGAAATCGAAGGATTTGGCCAAGTCACGCCGTCGGTATACCCTGCGGATCATCCGTTGTACGACGTTATTGCTTCACCCGAAGGGGTGCGCTTCCCACCGGTTTTCTTGCTGGGGTCAGGCCAACTCAGCGCCAAAATCGCCGCGGAGCGGGGCCGGGGCTTTGCAGCGGCCTACTTTTTTAGCCCAGACGAATCAGAATCAGCGATTAAATCGTACAAAAAACACTTCATGCCGTCGTGGCATTTCAAGCAACCCCATGCGATTTTGACGGTAGGGGTGATTTGTGCCGACACTGATGAACTAGCCGCAGATCTAGGCAAAGTCAATTTGGTGACCAATGTGCGCCGTGCCAAAGGTCAGCCGGTAGGGGCGGTGAGTATCGCCGAAGCCCGGGCTTACCAGTTTAGTGATGAAGAATGGGAAAAAACGCGGCGCATGGTGCCTATCACCGGGAGCCCAGCGCGGGTCAAAGCCCAACTCGAAGAACTGGTCGCCCAAACTGGCGCCGATGAATTGATGATTAGCACGGGGCTGGGCAATCACGAATACCGGCGCCGATCGTACGAATTAATCGCCGAAGTCTTTGGGATTCGCCCCCTCGAATTGGCCGGTGGCGCCCCTGAGCAACAATATCCGATTTAAGCGTGTAGGAGGAGTAATAATATGACTGTCGCAACTAGTGTGGTGGCGCAAGCCGAACATGTGTGGGGGGCCGATGCCATTCAATTGATGGACGAATTGACGCATGAATTGGCCATCTTGTACAACGTGGCAGACGGGAGCGCCGGCTTTGTGCCGGCCGATGTCGAGGTGCCACGGGCTGCCTTTGTGGTGGCGCGCATCGACGGGGTGGCGGTGGGGTGTGGCGCGTTGCGCCCCTTGGATGCCCACAGCGTCGAAGTCAAACGGGTCTATACTCGGGCGGCTTACCGGCGCTTGGGGGTAGCACAAGCGATTATGCGTGAATTAGAGCGCTTGGCAAGTGAATTCAACTACACCAACATCAAACTGCAAACGGGGCCATTACAACCCGAAGCCGCACAGCTCTATGCCACCTCGGGCTACTACCGCATCCCGATTTATCACGGCGAATGGGATCAGATTTTGGCCTTCCAAAAAGATATTTAGCTGTATTGTGATGCGGTAACGGATTGGCAGGGGTGCGTGGAGCGCCTCTGCCAATTCTGCTATGATACAGCGCAACCGCCACAGAAAGGAATCAATATGACCACTGATGCCCATTTGGCCAATGCCGGCTTTGCCACCCGGGCCATTCACGTGGGGCAAGCCCCCGACCCCCAGACGGGGGCCGTTTCATTCCCCATTTATCAGACCTCGACGTTTGCCCAGTTTGAAGTAGGTAGCAATCAACCCTACGACTATGCCCGTTCGGGCAACCCCACGCGCACCGCCCTCGAGCAGGTGTTGGCCTCGCTGGATGGTGGTTGTGACGCCTTGGCGTTTGCTTCGGGCCTCGCCGCCGAAACAGCCGTGCTGCACTTGCTGGCTCCCGGCGATCATGTGGTGGCGAGTGACGACGTCTATGGCGGCACGCACCGCCTGCTCACCAAGATTTTTTCGCATCACGGCATCACCGTCACCTTTGTCGACATCACCGACCATGCCGCGGTGGCGGCGGCGTTTACTGCGCACAGCAAACTGCTCTGGCTCGAAAGCCCCACCAACCCCATGTTGCGTGTGGCCGATATCAGTGCCCTCAGTCAAATCGCCAAACAGCACGGCGCCTTGACCGTGGTCGACAACACCTTTGCCTCGCCCTATTTGGTGCAACCGCTGGCGCTGGGGGCTGACATTGTGTCGTATAGCACCACCAAATACCACGGCGGCCATAGCGATGTGATTGGGGGAGCCTTGGTCACCAACAACCCCGATTTGGCCAAACGGTTGCGCTACATCGAAAACGCGGTGGGGTCGGTCCCAGCGCCGTGGGATTTGTTTTTGATTATGCGCGGTGTCAAAACATTGGCCTTGCGAATGCAGGCCCATTGTCGCAATGCCCAAGCCATTGCCGAATTTTTGGCGGCGCACCCTGCCGTAGCCCAGGTCTATTACCCGGGCTTGCCGAGCCACCCCCAACACGCCTTGGCCAGTCAGCAAATGCGCCTATACGGTGGCATGGTGTCGTTTACGCTCAAAGGGGGCGTGGGCGCGGCGCATCGGTTGGTAGAGTCGACGCAGTTGTTTACCTATGCCGTCAGCTTGGGGGGCGTCGAAAGTTTAATCGAATTGCCGCGGATTTTGACCCATGCGGCCGGCTCGGCCCACGACATTCCCGCCGAATTAATCCGGATTTCGGCAGGGATTGAAGAGTCCGATGATTTGATTGCCGATTTGCGACAAGCGCTGAAGAAGTAGAGCCGCAGCTGCTGCGGCTCTACTTCCATGCCGGTTGCGTGGTTGATTCGATGTGCGAGGACATGCCTCGCACGTACAATTGTGGGTGGGCAACCGGCATGGAATGACGATGGGCACACAAAAAATCCCCCCTGCAACGGCACATACCGTCACAGGGGGGATGTGGTGGTAACTACGCCTTGCTGGCGGCATAGGCCTTAGCAGCGGCGACGGCCTTTTGAGCGCCTTCGCCGAGGGTCGATGCCGGGATGAGCACGCTGTTTTCGAGCAACCGCCGGCCTTCGACTTCGTTGGTACCCACCAACCGGGCCACCATCGGCACATCGGTGTCGACTTCGGCCAAGGCGGCGATGATACCCTTGGCGACTTCGTCGACGCGGGTAATCCCACCAAAGATGTTGAACAACACGGCTTTGACGTTTTTGTCAGACAAAATAATCTGCAAAGCGGCCTTGACCTTGTCTTTGCCGGCGCCGCCGCCCACGTCGAGGAAGTTGGCCGGTGAGCCACCGTACAAATTCACCACGTCCATGGTGGCCATTGCCAACCCGGCGCCGTTGACCATACAGCCGATGTCGCCATCGAGCTTGATAAAGGTGATGCCGGCTTCGCGGGCTTGTTGCTCGGCCAAGGGCTCGTCTGAGCTATCGCGCATCGCTTCGAGGTCGGGGTGGCGGAACAAGGCACTGTCGTCGACCACAATCTTGGAGTCGAGTGCTTGCAAGGCGCCGTCGGCCTTGACCACCAGGGGATTGATTTCGGCGAGGGATGCGTCGGTTTCCATATAAATTTTGTAGAGGGCGCTGGCAATGCTAGCGAATTGGCGGGCTTGTTTGCCGTCGGTCAAGCCGATGGCAAAGGCCAGTTCGCGGGCTTGGTAGTCGAGCAAACCGAGGGTGGGGTGGGCGGCGACTTTTTTGATGGCATCGGGGTTGGTCTTGGCGACCTCTTCGATTTCGACGCCACCTTCGGCCGAAGCCATCACGATGATTTGCTTGGTGGCGCGATCCATGATGACGCCGAGGTAGATTTCGTTGACGTAGGTAATGGCTTCGGCGACTAGGACTTTTTCAACCGTCAGGCCTTTGATATCCATACCGAGGATCTGGCTACCGACCAGCTCGGCTTCGGCGGGGGTTTGCGCCAACTTGACGCCGCCTGCTTTACCGCGGCCGCCGACGAATACTTGGGCTTTGACCACCACGGGGGCGCCGATGTGGGTGGCAATCGCGCGCACTTCGGCGGGGGTAATGGCCACACCACCACCGGTGACGGGGATGCCGTATTTGGCGCAAATATCACGGGCTTGGTATTCGTGTAACTTCATCGCAAAAAGCCTCCGTTGTGTGTCAATTCATCGCCCTATCCTACCATTGCCCGGCGATTGCGTCAAAAAAACTCCGGCTACGCAGGGGCATCGTGGACTGGCACCAATTCTTGGTAGCGCGGCAACACCTGCTGGGCTTAGGTATGGTAGGCGGCCAGAGCCTCGTGCACCGCCGCCATATAGCTGGCCTGGGCGGCGCGTTCGGCCGCTTGGGCGACGGCGTAGTGGTCGGTGGAGTCGGGGGCGATGCGCACACCCGTGGCCGAATCCATCAGGCTGGTGATTTTGCGCGATAACTTGAGGGCTGTGACGCAGGCGCGCTGGGCGGCCAGCAGGGCTTTGTGCTGGGCCGCCACGGTGGCGTTGGCCGCTGCCACCGGTGCGTACAAGGCGGCCTGCTGGCTGGTGAGTTGGGCCAGGGTGGTGATGGGGGATGGCATGGCTGGGTCCTTTGTGGTGGGGGG
>JBBAWW010000082.1:0-15154 GCA_040397035.1 Roseiflexaceae bacterium
ATATTTCATCACGCATTGGACGATTGGTCACGGCTGGCCGTGGTGGCATCGTGGGTGATTGGTCACGGCTGGCCGTGGTGGCATCGCCCCTACTACTTCACTTTGCGGTATGATGTTAGTGGAACATTGTCGAGGAGTAGCGTGTCATGTCACACATTCATAATTTCAATGCCGGTCCTGCGGTATTACCGGCCGAAGTGATTCAACAAATCAAAGCTGAACTGCCCAATTATCACCAGAGCGGGATTTCGATTCTGGAATCAAGTCATCGCTCCAAAGAATATGAAGCCCTCAATAACCGTGCCATGGAGCGGATCAAGCGCCTGCTCGGACTAGGCGACAGCCACCAAATCGGCTTTCTGCAAGGAGGTGCCAGCCACCAATTTGCGATGCTGCCGATGAATGTGTTGCAACCAGGTCGCAGTGGCGCGTATGTATTGACGGGTGTGTGGGCCGAAAAAGCCTACGAGGAAGCCGGTCGCGTCGGTAGCGCCCATATCGCCGCCTCCAGCAAAGCCGACAACTACGCCACCATCCCCGCACCTGCCACGTGGCAAGTCGCCCCTGATGCCGCCTACGTGCATATCACCTCCAACAACACGATTTATGGCACCCAATGGGCAACGCTACCGACCACGACACAACCCCTCGTTATCGATATGAGTAGCGATATCGGGTCACGCCCCATCGATGCCAGCAATATCGGCATGATCTATGCCGGTGCCCAAAAAAATCTCGGGCCGGCAGGAGTCACTGTGGTGGCCATCCACAACGATTTCTTGGCGCAGATGCATACCAACGTGCCCACGGTTCTGCGCTATCAGACCCATTTGGCGGCCCAATCGCTCTACAACACGCCGCCGGTTTTTTCGGTGTATGTACTCGATCTGGTGCTGGCGTGGATCGAAGCCTTGGGGCTCGACAATCTAGCCGCCCGCAACGCCCACAAATCCCAATTGGTGTATGACGTGATTGACCAATCTGGCGGGTTTTATCGGGGGCATAGTGCCGTAAATGCCCGCTCACAAATGAACGTGGTGTTTCGCTTGCCTGATGCCGATCTCGAGAAAAAATTCTTGGCCACCGCCCAAACCCACGGCATGATTGGCTTGGCAGGGCATCGGATTATTGGTGGGCTGCGTGCATCGCTCTACAACGCCCTGCCGGTTGCATCTGCCCAGGCCTTGGCCCAACTCATGCAGGAATTCCAACGCACCCACGGCTAGTTTCTTTGTCTTGTTGACAAGAATTGCGGTGAGCCATGGAAACACGCCGGGAACGGGTTCAGTTTTTGAGTTCGGAATGGTCGTTAATTATCGCTTGGATGTTGGCATTTGGCTTGATTTGGCGCCAATCATTACTATTCATCTTTTTTGTGATATTCCCACTCGGTGATGCCGCCCAATTTATCTACATCGTGAGCATTTTGCTGATGACGGTGATTTCGGTAGTAGTGATGACCCTGATGGGCACATGGATCCAACGTCGTCCTGAATCACACTCGTTACTGCGACGTTGGCTGGTTGGTTGGGCGTGGTTTGGACTCATCACCGCGATTGGCTACGGCATTATCCTCGTGGGCATCAACACATAACCATCCGCCACCACACGACTGGTACGGCAATTCCGCCTAGGCGAAAGAAACAGAGATTAGCTTGGAAACACGCCGCGAACGATTGCTGTTTTTGGTGTACGAATGGTCACTCATCATTGGCTGGATGTTGGCATTTGGGTTGATTTGGCGCCAATCGTTACTATTCATCTATTTTGAATTCATCTCACTCGGAGACGCCGCCCAATTCACCTATCTCATGACCATGCTCGTGCTGTTTGTTGGCGCCGTCGCGATGATGGGGTTGATGGGGATGTGGTTGCAACGGCGCCCTAGCAATCAACCACTCGTGCGCCGCTGGTTGATTGGATTGGGCTGGTTTGCCCTGATTAATTCGATCGGCTATGGCATTATTTTGATTGGGCTAAACACATAACACGGATTTTGCACCGTTTGGAGAGAGCGACATGACGAATACCCCACGGATTTTGTTGATTGATGGCCATGCCTTGGCCTTTCGGGCATTTTTTGCCATGGCAGATACCGGCATGCGTACCTCGAGTGGCGAAGCCACCTATGCCGTGTTCGGGTTTGCGGCAATCATGCTCAATGCTATCAAAGAACATCAACCAACCCATATCGCCGTGTCGTTCGACATTGGGCGCACCTTCCGCGATGACTTATACAGCGAATACAAAGCAGGTCGCAACGAAACACCGCAAGAGTTCCATTCCCAACTCGAACGCATCAAAGAAATGATGCAGGCCTTCAATATCCCCATTTATGTGGCAGCCGGCTTCGAAGCCGACGACGTGCTCGGTACCCTAGCCCGCCAAGCCACGGCCCAACAGGTGCGCACCCTCATTCTCACTGGTGATAGCGATACCTTGCAATTAGTTGATAGTTATGTCAATGTACTACTAGCCAATCCGTTTGGGCAACGGATGAGCTCGATTGTCTATGACGAAGCAAAAGTCATCGAGCGCTATGGCGGGCTCAAACCAAATCAACTCGCCGATTTACGCGGACTCAAAGGCGATAGCTCTGATAACATCCCGGGGGTAAAGGGAATCGGCGAAAAAGGGGCGATTGCGCTACTCAACGAATTTGGCAGCGTCGCACAGATTTTTGCGAATCTCGAACTGGTCCCCAACCGCTACAAAAAAGTCTTGGCCGGTCAACAAGAGGCCGCTGAATTTAGCCAGATGCTGGCTACTATTGTGTTAAATGCACCGGTGGAGCTGGTGATGGCGGATTGTGATGTGTCGGGGTACGACAAAACCACCGTGGTGCGCTTCTTCCAGAGCCTCGAAATCGGCCAGACCCTGATTGGTCGCCTACCGGCGAGCAATCAGGCAGTGATTACACCACCGCCACAAAGCACCCCCAAAGCGACGCTGCCTAGCCGCGCCAACCAACAAATGGATATGTTTGGCAATACTCCTGAACCGGGTGACGCAGTGGAATTACGCGCCGGCTATGTGACGGTGACAGACGAAGCGACCCTGACAGCACTGGTGGTAGATTGTCGCAGTGTGGGCGCGTTTGCGTTTGATACCGAAACCACCGGCACCAGCGTGTTCCGCGATAAATGCATCGGCATCTCAATCGCTTGCCACGCCCAACAAGCCTGGTACATTCCAATCATCCATCAGCAGGTCGATGTGTTGCCGGTAGCGCTGATTGTCAGCCTGCTCGCACCACTCTTTGCGGATGACCGCATCCAAAAAAGTGCCCATAACGCCAAATTCGACATCGAATCGTTATTAGGCATCGGGATTACTGTCAACGGACTGACGTTTGACAGCATGTTGGCGGCGAGTCTGCTCGATAAGCGTCGTGGCCTCAAAGAGTTGGCGTTTTATGAGTTACAACTCAATGAACTCCCTGTCACTATCGATCAACTGATTGGCAAAGGCAAAAACCAAACTACCCTCGACACTGCGGACATCGTGGCGGTCACCAATTATGCCGGTAGCGATGCCGATTACACGTTGCAACTAACCCACGCCTTGCGCCCCCAAATCGATGCCCAAGCGGGGATTGCCGATGTTTTTTATCGGCTCGAAATGCCCTTGATTGCCGTGCTGGTGCGCATGGAACAAGCGGGGATTCAAGTCGATGAGCAATATCTGGCCGAATTGTCGGGGCGGATTACCACGCGGATTGGCGAACTTGAACGCGATATTTTTGCCATTGCCGGCAGTAATTTCAATATTGCCTCGGGTGATCAACTAAGCGATGTATTGTTTGGCAAAATAGGCTTATCAACCCAAGGCCTCGAAAAAACCAAAACCGGGCGCTGGTCGTTGACCGCTGAGGTTCTGGAAAAACTACGCCCCAGCGACAATACGCTGATCATCGAACGGATTTTGCTCTACCGGCAATTGAGCAAGCTTAAATCGACCTACGTGGATGCCTTGCCGGTCCTAATCAACCCGCAGACCAAACGGGTGCATACCTCGTACAACCAATTGGGCGCGGCCACAGGACGCCTCAGCTCAGTCGAACCCAACCTACAAAACATCCCTACCCGCACCGAAGAAGGGCGCGAAGTACGGCGGGCCTTTGTGGCGGCGCCGGGCTGTGTATTGGTGGCGGCAGACTATTCGCAAATCGAGTTGCGGGTGCTGGCCCATATTACCCGCGACCCCAATCTACTCCAGGCCTTCCACGAAGACCAAGACATCCACAGCGCCACCGCCGCCCAATTATTTGGGGTGGCAGTGGCTGACGTCACCAAAGAACAACGCCGTATCGCCAAAACGACGGTGTTTGGCGTTATCTACGGTATTAGTGCCTTTGGATTGGCGCAACGCACCAATCTGAGTCGCAGTGAGTCACAAGTACTGATTGACGGACTATTTACGCGCTTCCCGGGGGTACGGGAGTACATCGACACCACCATTGCCGATGCCCGCGCGACGGGCTATGTCAGCTCGTTGTTTGGGCGCCGCCGCCCCATGCCCGAAATCAACATCAAGGGACCGCGCCAACAAGCCGCCGAGCGCGAAGCCATCAACCACCCCATCCAGGCCACCGCAGCCGATATCATGAAGCTGGCCATGTTGCGGGTCGATGCCGCTATCCGAGCCTATGGCAATGGGGCGCGCTTGTTGCTCCAAGTACACGACGAATTGATTGTCGAAGTACCGGCAGCCCACCAAGCCGATATCGCCGCTTTGTTGCGGCGCGAAATGAGTGCGGCCTATGCTGATTTGGCGGTACCCCTCAAGGTAGACGTGGAAGCCGGCGTCAGCTGGGACCAATTGTTGGAAGTGGGCGCATAGAGCGCTACGCACGCCCCCCGTTGACATTGCGTCAACGGGGGGCGTGGTTGTGATTCACGTCAGCGCAGCACGCATTTTTTCACAAAAACAAAAACCTATTGCTGAATAAAGGGATGGCCAAGCGCGGCCGGAGCGGGGCTCGTCAAAAAGCGAATCACCCGCCGCAACGGCATCGGTAAGCGGTTAATCCAGCGTTGCAATTCGGGCGCGCCAAGGCTGTTGACCACGGCCAACACCAAGATCATCACCACAAACGGGGCCACTTGCAAGACCTGAGTGGGAATTTGCCAGGCGTTGTCTTGCAGGCGTGAGGCCATGGTTTGCAGTGCCGCAAAGAAGTAGCACCCAAGCAAAATCCGCCATGGCCGCCAGGCACCAAAAATCACGATCGCCAAGGCGATCCAACCGGTACCCGCCATGTGGCGATAGGTCCAGCCTTGTTTGAGGTCGAGGGTGTAGGCCGCCCCGGCCAATCCAATCAACACGCCCCCCACAATCACCATCACGTAGCGCCAGCGGATGACGTCAATGCCGCGGGCAAACAAGGCATCAGGACGCTCACCCAGCCCGCGTACAATCAAACCACTGCGGGTACGCATAATCCACCATGCCAACAGTGGTACCAGGATAAGACTCAAATAAATCACGGCATCATGACTGAACAACAATTGCCCAAGCACGGGAATTGTAGTGAGACCAAGGATGGGCCAGGCCGGCACAGCTGGGCCGGTTTGTTGCACATAGGGATTGCCGAGGAACGACGACAAATCAGTGCAGAGCAGCGCCAGCACAAAACCAATTGCGGTCTGTGAAATGCGCAAACTGACCCCCAAATAGGCAATCAGTGCGGCGATGAGTCCACCGACCAGTGCCGCGGCCACAAAGCCTAAGATGAGGCTATTAGTGGTGTAGGCCACGGCAAAGCCGGTCATCCCGGCCAGCAACATGGAGCCATCCACCGACAAATTGATGACCCCAGCCCGCTCGGAGAGATAAATTCCCATGGTCGCGATAATCAGTGGGGCGCTGACGGCGATAATGGCAGCGATGTCGGTGAGTAGTTGCGTCCAGTTCATGCTGCCTCCTCCCCACGACGTGCCCGTGCCACGATAATGGCCAGCACGATTAAGCCCTGCAAAACGCCACTAATGCTACTGTCAATCGACAGCGCCAAGGGGAGTTGGATGCTGCCAGAGGTGATGATGGCAAAAAAGAGCGCCACCAGGGCCACCCAGCGCACATCGGCACGTACGAGCAGAGCCACCAGCAATCCCATCAAACCGATACCACTGGCCACATTGGGCACCAGTGAATGGTAGACCCCGATGACTTGCAAGGCACCGGCCATACCGGCACAGGCGCCACACAACGCCATCGCCTCGAAGGTACGGCGGGTGGCGGGTACGCCCATGCGCACGCTGGCCAAGGCACTCAAACCACAGGCCCGCACCTGTAAGCCCCAGTGGGTATGACGGATCAGGCGCCATACGATGGCAAGCATTACAATTGCCAAAATCGGTGTAATCAACGTCAAGCGCGTGCCGGTAAGCGTAGGCAACCACAAGGCATCGGCGAGGGGTTCGGTGCCTGACATCGAGGCCACCCCGGGGCGCTTCCACGGCCCAAACACCAAATAAAGGGCCAGTCCTAACGCCACAAAATTAAACCCGAGGCCAGCAAAAATTTCGCTGACGTGCATGTAGCGTTTGAGTAACGCCACCAGCATCGCCCATACCGCCCCCATCAGCATGCCACAAAGTACGGCGCCAATCCAATAGAGGATGACCGGGGAGCCGTCCTGATAGCCGCGCAACCACCACATGGCGGCCACACCACCTACCGTCATCTGGCCTTCGATACCGAGGTTGTACTGACCGGCAGCGAAGCTCGCGGTTAAGCCGACGGCACACAAGAGCAATGGTGCGAGGAGCATCAGCATGTCTGATATGCGTGACGGGGTGGTGAGTGCCCCCCCAAGCAACACACCAAAGGCGGCAAAGACGTCGGCACCAGCCAACAGCAACAATACTGCGGTAATGGCGAGGGCCACGCCCATGGCGATGACCGGCGTGCGCAGAGCAACGAACTGGGTCTTCATGCAGATACCTCGGCAAAACCGACGCCACCAATCAAGGCCGCCAGTGCTTCTTCGGACAAGGAGTCGCGGGCTAACAAGCGGGAGACCTGACCACCAAAAAAGACCAAAACGGCGTCGCTATATTGCATGACTTCACTGAGGTCAGCCGAAAAAAAGAGCACCGTGGCCCCATTGTCACGGCGCACCTGCAAGCGTTGCCAAATCGCCATGGCCGACACCGTATCGAGGCCACGGGTGGGGTGTTCGAGCAAAATCCCTTGGGCTGATTCAGGAATCAACGCCAACATGGCTCGTTGTTGATTGCCTCCCGACAATTGTTGGAGCGGCATATCGGGTGTGGCTTTGATGGCGTAGTCCGCAATCAGTTGAGCTGCTTTGGCGTGCGCCGTCTGGTGGGGGGCCAGCAGACTATCACGCATCAACAATACATGCTCACTGAGGCTCATGGCACCGATAATGCCTTCATGCAGGCGGTCGGCAGGCAACCAGGCAACCAGTGGGTTGGCACGCATAAGTGGTTGCCCATTAAAATGGACGTGGCCGCGATCGGGGTGGGCTGTCCCCGCCAGATGGTGCATAAAAACACGCTGACCAGAACCTTCGAGGCCCGCCAAACCAATAATCATCCCTTTGGGGAGGGAGAGATTGAGCGGGCCGAGTACAAAGGTGGTGTCATGGAGCAGCGTGTCGTGCAATTGCCAGCGGGGTGCATCGGTGGAGATTGGGTTCGCCGGCACTTGGGGGTGAGTCAGAAATTCACCAAACATGGCGGTGAGCATTGCTTCTTTGCTGATAGGCATCGCCAGCTGGGTACCGACAAGCTGACCCGCACGCAGTACGGTGACGGTATCGCACAAAGCCACGATTTCGTCGAGTTTGTGGGTGACAAACAAGACGGTTTTGCCGGTGGCGACAATCGTTTTGAGGGCCGCAAAAAGGGCTGCAACTTGGGCTGCGGTAATACCGGTAGTCGGTTCATCGAGGATGAGCACATCTGAGCCGGCAATCAACAAGCGCACGATTTCGACTTGTTGGCGTTGACCGACAGTCAAATCACGCATGCGTTGATCCGGCTGTAACGGGAATCCGAGGGTGGTGCTCCAATGAATAATTTGCTGACGGATATCGGCATCATTGGGCATTTGCAAGCCACAGGCAATGTTTTCTAAGACATCAAACACCGGCACATCGAGGGGATCTTGGCCTACCATGCCGATACCGATTTGCACGGCAAGGCGGGGCGTACCGAGTGTGACCGCAGTACCATTTATAAAAATTTGCCCGCTGTCGGGTTTATAGACACCAGACAGGAGCTTCATCAGGGTACTTTTGCCGGCACCATTCTCGCCGAGGATGCCATGGATTTGCCCAGCGGCGAATGCAATCGTGATATCTTGGTTGGCGCGAACAGGTCCAAACGACTTATTGAGTTGCTGAATGCTGACGTGCATTTCACTCCTTTGTGATGTGAAAATACCAGGCTCCGAATTCTCGGAGCCTGGTCATCAGTATCATGGTTACTTGCTTACGCTTTGGCCTTCCATGCCTTCGAGCAACTGGGGCATGTACCATACTTGTTTGTCGGTAGCGACTTCGCCATCCTTGAGGAATGCCGTACCGTCTTGGAAATTAATCGGACCGGTCCACAAATTGAGACCGCCGGCCAATTCAGCAATGAAGGCATCGAGCTTGGTGGCGTTTTCAGCCGTCAACGCCTTACCTTTGGCAAACCCAATACCGCTGGTTTCGACGGCGTTAATATCAGCCCAGTCTGGCCCAAACATGGTGAATTCTTGCTTCCAAGTACCACCCTTGACGTCGTTGATGAGCTTGGTGTAAGACGGAACCCAGTTGAAGTACGGGACGCCCAAACAGGCGGCTTCGCCCTTGGCACAGGCTTCCTTGAAATCGTAGGGTACCGCAAAGACGGCCTTACCGGCAGCTTGGGCTTTGCCTGCTTCGACGATGGCTTCGGGGGTATCGATACCCGAGATGACCACGTCTGAACCAGCGGTGAAGAAGTCATTGACCACTTTGGTGGGATCGAGGGTTACACCGGGGATGTTGAACCAGAAGCCAATCCAAGTCACGTTGAACTTGAGGGCGGCTGGGTCGCCACCGCGTTGGTTCCAGCAGTATTTGGCACCGAGGTAGGCGGAGTCGGCCAAGCGGCGGGTTTCGTCATTGACCAACGGTCCAATGAACGAAATGTTGCCACTGGCGCTCTGCAAAGCAGCAGCACAACCAGCAATCATCTTGCCGTATTCCATGCGTCCCATCAAGTTACCAAGGTTGGCCGGAGCTTTGCCCGTAACCACATCGTCACCTGAGGCATGCACAAAGGTCACATCGGGATGTGCTTTGGCTGCTTCGCGGGTGCCGTCTTTGAAGTCATCGGAGGTAGTAATGATGAGTTTGGCACCCTTAGCGATGAGTTCGTCGACGACTTGTTCGACCTTGACATTAGGACGATCGGCGGGGTTGACTTTGTCAACATAGACCATCTGGCTACCGGGGGTTTTTGATTCGATGTACTTGGCGGAGTCGTAATGTGCTTGGCTCCAACCACCATCATTGATGGGGCCGACCAACACGAGACCGAACACGAACTTCTCATCTGCTGCCGGGGCACTGGACTGGGCCGCACAGGCACTGAATACCAGTGACAAGATTGCCACCACAACGAGCATCATTGTGCGTGACGTACGACCGCTGACCATCTGCTGCTTCATGCTACTCCTCTTACCGTATGATTGACCGATACTTCCCCAAAATATGAAAAGGCCGACTGCGTCGACCTTGCTGGGGCGAACTTATGCTGATGCGACAATGCATCTGTTTTCATCTGAGGTTAATGAGAAGTATATAGAGATTTCATATCGTGTCAAATCGTCATATCAGATTCCGAAAAACACGCAATTATCCTCAACTATAGGGTTGTAACGCCACATACATCGCTTCCAAAGCTTGTTGTAACACGCTCCGTTGCGTCGCCAATGTTAGGCGAATATAGCCATCACCAGCGGCACCAAAGGCACTGCCATCGCCTAAAGCCACCTTTGCATGTGACAGAAACATTTCTTTCGGATTCGTAGGTAAATTAGCTTGACGACAATCAATCCAGAGCAAATAGGTCGCCTCAGCACGGTTGGGGATGAGTTGTGGCATGTATTGACGGATGAATCCGATGGCATACTCACGATTGGCTTGATAATATTCCAACACCTCACGCAACCATTCGTCGCCATGCTGGTAGGCCGCCAACGCCCCTGTATACCCAAAGATCTGCGGGCTCGCCACTAATCCTTGCATGGCCGCCACATATTGGGCACGCAAGACTGGGTTCTGGATGATTGCTACACAAAACCCGAGGCCCGGAATATTAAATGTTTTGCTAGGGCTCATCAAGGTAATTGTGTGCTGGGCGATTTGGGGTGAAAGGGTGGCAATGGGGATGTGGGTGGCATCATCAAGCATGAGTTCACAGTGAATCTCGTCTGAACAAATTACCACATCATTGGCAATACAACGGTTTGCCATAGCGGTAAGTTCTGCGCGGTCAAAGGCGCGCCCGGTGGGGTTGTGCGGGTTGCACAACAAAAACAAACACGTCTGGGCATCCATCGCCGCCGCAAACGCATCGTCGTCGTGGCGGTAAGTACGCAGGCCAGCCGCATCGATTCCTTCACGCAGTGGTGCAAATTGACTCTGGCGCCCTTGGTTACCTGGTGATTTGGCGATAGGACCATAGCAGGGTGCATGCATGAGCACTGCATCACCAATCTGACCCACGGAGCGGCAGGCGACATTAAATCCAGCCACCACACCAGGGAGATAGACCAAGTCGTCGCTGGTAATGTCCCAATCATAGAGGCGGCGCATGCGCTCGACGATGACCGCACCGATTGCGGGCAGTTCCCAGCCGGCACCCGGTGCGGAGGCATGGCCAATGGCGGCAGTATAGCCAAATATCCCAT
The DNA here is from genome assembly GCA_040397035.1 of Roseiflexaceae bacterium. Lineage (GTDB taxonomy): Bacteria > Chloroflexota > Chloroflexia > Chloroflexales > Roseiflexaceae > UBA965. Next base: position 10,918 of record JBBAWW010000082.1, read on the forward strand.
GGGCAACCCGGGCGGCCAAGGCATCAGTCACCGCTTGGGGCGGTTTGAAGTCTGCTTCAGCAATCCACAGCGGTAACACATCGGCGCCGTACAGATTCCACTTCACACTGTCACTATCACGGCGCGCAAAATGGGTATCAAAATCATGGGGCATATGCATCCTCCTGACGGTTGCCTGATAATCAAACGGCACCCCACACTGCGTGCAGGGTGCCGTCACACATCGAGTAGATTAACTGAGTGGTTCGAGGGCTTTACGCATCATTTCGAGGCCGTCGGCTAGCAATGACCGGGGGCAGGCCATGGTGATACGCACAAAATTCCTAGCTTGGGAACCAAAGTTGCGGCCGTCGCCGAGCGCCACGCCGAATTTTTGGAAGTATTCTTTGGGGTTGCCTTCGATGCCAGCCTGGCGACAATCGACCCATGATAAATAGGTCGATTCGGGGTTGGTGATGTGTAATTGGGGCATATGTGTTTTGACAAAGTTGATGGCAAAATCGCGATTGCCGGCATAATGCACCAATGATTGATCCAACCACTCTTGACCATGCTCGTAGGCAGCCAAGGCGCCCACATAGCCAAAGATCCCGGCGTGCGGTACCATGCCACCCATGACTTTTTTGTACTTGGCACGCAATTCGGGGTTTTGGATGATGGCAAAGCTAAAGCCTAGACCGGGGACGTTGAAGGTTTTGCTGGGGGCCATCAAGGTAATGGTGTGTTGGGCAATCTCGGGCGAAAGGGCGGCGGTGGGGATGTGCTCACGGCCATCGAGGATGATATCACAGTGGATTTCGTCGGAACAAATCACCACGCCACGCTCGATACAGGCATGGGCCATGGCGGTGAGTTCTTCGCGGTTCATCAAGCGGCCGGTGGGGTTGTGGGGGTGGCACAAGATAAAAATCTTGGTGTCATCGGTTATGGCGCCGGTAAAGGCGTCCATGTCGAGCACATAATCAATCACGCCGTTTTTTTCAACCATTTTGAGTTCAGCCGTTTGGGTAACCATGTCGTGATTAGCAGCAGCTCCCAAAATCGGTGGGTAGTTAGGGGTTTGCACCAGCACGCCACCACCAGGAGTGGCGACTGCACGGGCAGCAATATTGAAACCGGTAACGACGCCTGGCACATAGACCAAGTCATCGGTGGTAATAGTCCAATTGTATAAATCTTGCATCCGCTTGACGAGTAAATCAGCCAATGCCGCTGGTGCCCCAGCATAACCATAGACTCCATGTTGAGCACGCTTTACCAATGCGTCAATGACAGCCGGTGGTGAGAGTACATCACCGTCGGCTACCCACATTGGCAAAAGTCCATCACCATACAAGTTCCACTTGATGCTGTCCCCACCACGACGATCGACCACGGCGTCAAAATCGTAACGCATGTGTCTGCTCCTTGATAAAAATTGGTTCGCTGTAGTATACCATAAGCATTTTGCACCATCGCACGGGCGATTACGAGCGATTTCCGGTCGCTGTAGCGACCGACGGGCAATTACCGGTCGCTGTAGCGACCGATTACGGGCAATTACCAGTCGCTGTAGCGACCGATTACGGGCGATTACCGGTCGCTGTAGCGACTGACGGGCGATTGGGCGATTTCCAGTCGCTGTAGCGACTGATTACGGGCGATTACCGGTCGCCATAGCGACCGATTTTAATCGCCCTTACGCTAGCGGCCCACGTTTCGTCACGGGCGCGACCGACGGGCGATTACGGGCGATTACCGGTCGCCATAGCGACCGATTTTAATCGCCCTTACTTTAGCGCCCGTACATCATCGCCCGTACGTTCTTTGGCGGTATAATGCAACATGGTATCCGTATGAAATGATAGATCTGTAGCGTCTCATGAAAAATACCTCGTTTTCTGCAATCAATGCCATTATCACCACTATCATTCGTCGGCTCTTTGCGCAACCGTTCCTCTTATTTGTGATTTGGTTAGGGTTCACCGTGGCGATTGCGCTTACGGTGAGCATCCCCGTCTATGCCGAAGCTGCCGGTTATCGCATGCTGATTAGCGCCATTAGCACCAACACCGACCAAGGCAACAATCTACCACCGTTTTCACTCATTTTTAAATATGGCAGTGCCAGTACCAAACCCATCAGCTACGATCAATGGCTCCAAGCCGATTATTTGATGGCCAATCTGCGTGGCTATGGCATCGACTTGCCACCACCGCCCACAGTGCGCTATGGCGCCAGCGAAAAGCTCGAAATTCGCTTCCCAGATTCCAAACCCATCACGCCGTCGATTACCCGAGCACGCATCGGATTTTTGACCGACTTCGAAAACCACATCCGGCTCACCTATGGTCGTATGCCTGCCATCTGGGATGGTACCGGCCCGCTAGAAGTCCTGGTCGCAGAGAGCCTGGCCAACAAAAGCACCATCCTGATCGATGATCAGTTTTTGGCGCACAAACGAGGTGGCAAATACGGTCTCGACGTCACCGTCAAAATCGTCGGTATCTGGCAAGCCCGCAATGACAACGACCTCTATTGGTTTACCCCCGCTGCCGCCTATAGTGACGTCTTTTTTGTACCCGAAACCACCTGGAAAAACCTCGTCCATCGCCCTCCCGCCGAATTCGTCGAACAAGCCGGCTGGTACGCCGCCTATGACGGTACCGGTGTGCAAAGCAACAAAACCGCTGCCTTGAGTAGTGCCATCACCACCATTAACAGTGAACTGGGCCAAGTTTTGCCCGGCATAGAGCTCTACAAATCCCCACTCGACCAACTAGCTCGCCAGCGCGAAGAAGTCGGTAAATTGACTGTCACGTTGCTCTTGTTTGGTGTGCCGTTGATTGGACTCCTACTTGCGTTTGTCTGGCAAATCACGGGGTTATTGGTTGCCCGTCAAGAACTCGAAATCGCTGTGCTCCGGAGCCGAGGTGTCACCCGCGCCCAATTACTCGGCATGTCGCTGTGCGAAGGGCTATTTGTGGCCACTAGTGCCCTCGTCGCTGGCGTGCCGCTATCACTGTTGTTTGCGCAGGCAATTGCGTTGACGCAATCATTCTTGCGCTTCGATACCCTCAACGTGCCCACACCCCAACTGATGCCCCAAAGTTGGTGGCATGGTGCAATCATTGCATCGTTCGCCATCCCAGCATTGCTCTTGCCTGCCATCTCATTAACGAAAAACACCATCGTCACGTTACGTCAATCCCAAGCCCGCAACAATCGCCCCAGCTGGGTCAGTCGTTTGTACATCGACGTACTGCTCCTTATCCCTGCATGGTATGGCTACCAACAACTCGCGTTGGGTAAATCCCTCGCCGTACCAGGCGTCAATGAAACCCAAGCCCTCAATAATCCCTTCCAAAATCCACTGTTGTTGTTAGCACCGGCGCTGTTTATCGGCGCAACCAGCCTGCTATTGATTCGCATCTTCCCCGCACTCATCCGCATCATCGCCAATCTCATCCAAAACATCCCCGGGATTGCTTTGATTTCGTCGTTACGTCAACTCTCACGTAACCCTGGCACCTTACGCGGACCGACGTTGTTACTGATACTCACGATTAGCTTGGCAACGTTTACGGCGTCAATGGCACGCACACTCGACCAATACAGCATCGACCGTGCCAATTACCGTAGCGGTGCTGACTTCCGCATGTTACCCCGCACCTTGACGGTCACGAGTGCCGACATTGCCGGGGATGTCCCCAACCTACCCAACCCCGACTTGTTACAAGGTGGGGGTACACTCACGAGTACGAGTGGCGAACAGTCCGCCAGTATTTCGCTGGATTATTTATATGTACCACTCGACGACTTCAAAATGGTGGATTCCATCACCGCCGTCACCAATGTGGCCACCAACAATGTCAATTTCATCGTCAACGGCAACGACAGCAAAGGCATCTTGTATTCGATCAATCCCTCATCGTTTACGAGTGTGGTGGCGGCGACATGGCGCAACGACTACGCAAGTACGTCGCTCGGCGAAATCATCAACCAGATGTCAACCAGCATGGATCAAGCCATCGTGTCGACTAAATTTGCCGCCGCCAGCAATCTGCGGGTGGGCGATCGCTTTACGGTGGTGGCCGACTTCCTCGGTACCCGCACTGAAATCTCGTTGACCGTTGCGGCCATCATCAGCTACATGCCCACCTTGTACAACGAAGGTCCAGTGTTTGTGATGGCGAATTATGCCTATATTTCGGACGAGCTCAATGGCCTCTACCCCTACGAAATTTGGTTGCACAGC
>JBBAWW010000083.1:0-178 GCA_040397035.1 Roseiflexaceae bacterium
GTATCAATGCACCGACCCACAACCAATGAGCCGCCTAGATTGGCGTAGGTATTGTACGATTGTTGTTCCTTTTATACCACAAATGCACACCCGTGGGGCGAATGGCGGCCGAGGGCGAATGGCGGCATGGCATCCATGGGCGAATGGCGGCATGGCGGTGAATGAATTCACCGTTTAT
>JBBAWW010000083.1:278-15116 GCA_040397035.1 Roseiflexaceae bacterium
TCGCCCGATCGATGCGATATCATCATTGCCCCCGGATCATCGTAGGGGCGAATCCCAGCGAATTTATTCGCTATTTTATTCGCCCGATCGATGCGATATCATCATTGCCCCCGGATCATCGTAGGGGCGAATCCAGCGAATTTATTCGCTATTTTATTCGCCCGATGGCCAATCCCGGCCGAGGCGAATGGCGGCCGTGGGCCAATCCCGGCATGGCATCCATGGGCGAATGGCGGCTGTGGGCCAATCCCTGCCGTGGTAAAAAACACCATGCCAAGCAATTGCTTGGCATGGTGGAAATCGCCGTGGTGCACGTCGGCGGGGGCGAATGGCTCCATCCATCGTACGGGCGAATCCCGGCGAATTTATTCGCCACTTTATTCGCCCCCTACTTGACGCGCTCCATATATGTACCGCTACGGGTATCGATGCGCAACATGTCGCCTTCATTGATGAAGCCAGGCACGGTGATACGGGCGCCGGTTTCGAGGGTGATAATTTTGTTGACGTTGGTGGCGGTATCGCCACGCAATGCCATACTTGATTCTGTCACGCGCAATTCCGCAAAAATCGGAATTTCGACACCGAGGATACGGTCGTCATCGTAATAGAGGATTTCGCATTCGACACCATCTTTGAGGAACTCGGCACCATCGCCAATGACTTCGGCGGTTAACTCAATTTGTTCAAATGATTCATTATCCATGAAGGCATAGCTATCGCCTTCGCGGTATAAGAATTGCATGTTGTGCTTGTCGACCCGCACGATGTCGATGTCCTCACCGGCACGCACGCGCTCTTCGATGGTTTTGCCAGACTGGATATTTTTGAGTTTGAGGATTACCATAGCGCGCCAGTTGCCTGGAGCATGATGGTGGAACTCAGTGACCCGGTGGAGCTGGCCATTCCAGCGGATAATCAGATTGGTACGCAAATCAGATGTCGTCGCCATACTACTCCTCAAGGCACGCCAATAATTATGGCGTTATGCACACAAAGCTAATCTAATTATACCAGCAGGCAGTCGTCTCACGCAACCACGCTAGTCAATTGCACTTGCGAGACCTAATTCTTCACGCCCGGCCGCTACCACAAACAGCGACCCCGTCACCACAATCACTTCGTTGACACTGGCATGATGCACCGCAAAACGCAAGGCTGCCGCCGGATCATCGATGCCCACCACCTGAATGTGCGGCCGGCTGGCGAGTATCATCTCCCGCAGTGCCCCCAAATCATGCATGGCCCGCGGGTGACGTGAGGCCGTCACAATCGCTTGATCGGCCATCTGCGCAAATACTTGCACCATGGCCGTCACGTCTTTGTCGCGCGAACATCCCAACACCAACGTAATCGCTTGTCCAGGGAAGGCAGACCGCACTGACCCCACCAAACGCCGAGCCGAATCGACATTGTGGGCCCCATCAAACAACACGGGCACCCGCGCGGTCTGTACCAGCTCAAATCGTCCGGGCCAGACCACCCGTTGCAAGCCGACGGCGATGGCGTCGTCGCTGATATTGATGCGCTGTTTACGCAAAAAAAGTGCGACTGCAACCGCTAACCGCGTATTGTCGATTTGCACTTCACCTTTGAGCGCCGATTCGTGTGGCCCGTGATAGACGTCATACGGGTCAAATAATTCGGGGATGGGGCCACGCACCCGCTCGTCGGCCGGATCATAGCCACGGATACCACCAGTCCCTGCGTCATCGACCACCACACAGGGCGCACCCGCTTCGGCGGCACAGGCCGTCACCGTCACGAGCGCCGCATAGGGTTGAGGGGCGATCAACATGGGCACGCGTGGCTTGGCGATGCCCCCTTTTTGCATGGCGATGGCATCAATGGTGTCGCCCAATAATTCCATGTGGTCATAACTAATCGAGGTGACCACCGATAAGAGCGGCGTCAAGACATTGGCGCTATCAAAGCGACCACCCAGCCCTACTTCGACTACTACCAAATCGACTTTTTGATCGGCGAAATAACGCATTGCAATCGCAAAACCAATCGCAAACGTCGCCGGTAGGCCAGCATTCAATTCAAACGTTGATACAAACGGAGCAATTTGGTTGACGGCAGCAATCAAGTCCGTTTGGCTGATTAATTCGCCATTGATTTGGATGCGTTCGCGGTACGAATGCAGGTGCGGCGAGGTCCACAACCCTACCCGCAAGCCGGCCGCCTGCGCCATACTAGCAATCATGGCCGACGTCGAACCTTTACCTTTGGTGCCAGCCACTACCACGGTGCGAAGCCGGGCATCGGGAGCACCAAGGGCGTCGAGGAGCTCACGGGTGCGGGTCAGGTTTTCGGCGGGGTCAGCACGGTGGGTGGGGACGGGGATGTAGCGGTAGAGATAATCGAGGGCCGCTTGATAGGTGGTTACCGCCATAGCTTGTTCCTTTGATAGTATAAAAAACCGCGTCGTGGGCAAACACCAGCCACGACGCAGTGTAATCAATGCTTAGCGACCGAGGGCACGCACGTTTTGTAAGCAGCGGTCGATACATTCCATGGGTGAGAATGCGTAGCTTTCTTGTTCGACGACATACCACTGCGTGCCACCGATGGCTTCACACAGCCCCAAAACCGTCTGCCATTGTACGTCACCTTCGCCAATCAAGGCGGTAGGGTTGCTGTGGGAATGTTCTTTGAGGTGGACGCTCAAGGCCCGACCGGGGTAGCGTTGAATGAAGGGTGCCGAATCGGCGCCAGCCACCAAGGCGTTGCCGGTATCGAATTGCATGATGACTTCGTGGTCGGTATTACCAAAAAACGTATCCCACGGCAATTCACCATCGAGTTCGCGGAACTCGATCCAGTGGTTGTGGTAGCCGGTTTGCATGCCGTGGGGAGCGAGTTTTTTGGAGACATCATTGAGGATGTGGGCGGCTTTGAGCCAGCCGGCGCGGCTGTCGGTATAGCTATGGTCGAGGCCAGGCACAATCAAAAAACTATTGCCGATGGTGGCATGAAACTCAATCGAGCGTTGTAATTCATCACCCAGCAAGGTGTTGATGCCCACATGAGCGCCTTCGGCTTTGAGACCGTATTCGTCGAGCATGGCGCGGACTGATTTGGCATCATGGCCATAAAAACCAGCGAATTCGACGCCATCATATCCCATTTTGGCGATGGCCTTGAGCACACCAGCCAAATCTTTGGCTGCATCTTCACGTACCGAATAAAGTTGGACTGCGACAGGAATCCGCGTCATTGCATGCCTCCCTTAATTAATCGTTGATAATTGTCCCTTGCTAGTATACCATTGACCTATAGGCTGTGGTCATTGGCCCAAAGGATGTGTCATGTGTATTTATTGTAGTTGTGAAGATTTACGCGGATTTGATTGGGATCTCAAGGCCTTGGCTAAAACTGACCGGGCGGCGGCGAATCACCAACAACAGGTACGTAATACCCGCCGTAGCGCCGACGACCAACGCGACGAACGCCCCATCCGTGACCTGCGTGATGAATATGATAATCGTGATTGAGTGTTCCATTTATCTCGCACAGAGCACCACGGACATTTCACACAGAGCACACAGAGCAGTTTTGGATTGACGTTTACCAATAATTCCTGACTATGCGAGATGCGCTATGGCTCACGCAGGGCACCACGGACATTTCACACAGTCTCGCACAGAGTGCACAGAGGACGCGGAGAAGTTTTTTGATAGAGGTGTGTCGTGTGTCGATGAACGGGTGTTAATAAACAATGCCGTGTCTCGCAAAGGGCACCACGGACATTTCGCACAGTCTCGCACAGAGCACGCAGTGAACACGGAGTCATTTTGGACGTAGGGGAGTGAGGCACTTCCGACTTCACTTCCAACTTCAAACTTCACGCTTTCTACTTCTTCAGTGCTATGATTATGGAGACAAAATCATTCCAGCCAAGGAGCAGCAAATGAATCGCAATAGTGTGGTCAAGGGCATCAAAGATCGTTCGTTCAAAGAATTGTGTGCGCATGTGGTCGAAGACATGAAGCGCCTCGATGTCCCGGGCGTCAGCATCGCCGTGTGGCACAACGACAGCGTGATGAGTGCTGGGCTGGGAGTTACCAGTATCGAGCACCCGTTGCCCGTCACCGCCGATACGTTGTTTCAAGTTGGCTCCATCAGCAAAACCTTTACCGGCACCATGCTGATGCAACTGGTCGAGGCGGGCAAACTCGACCTCGACACCCCTGTCAAAACCTACCTGCCCAAGTTCAAAATGGCCGACAGCACCGTCACCGCCAACCTGACCACCCGCCACCTGCTAACGCATACCGGCGGCTGGATGGGCGATTATTTCAATGATTTGGGCAATAACGACAACGCCCTCGAAATGATGGTCAAAAGCCTGCGCATGTTGCCGCAAATCTCGCCACTAGGGACGTTGTGGTCGTACAACAACGCCGGCTTCAATATCGCTGGACGATTAATCGAAGTGCTCACCAACCAAACTTACGAGCAAGCCGCCCAACAAATGTTGTTTAATCCGCTCAAGTTGAACAAAAGCTTTTTTTATCCCAACGATGCGATTTTGACGCAACGCTTTGCGGTAGGGCATCAAAAATGGCCAGACGGCGTGCGGGTCGCCAACCCCTGGGCAATCGGGCGGGCTGCCAATGCCGTCGGGGGTGTGGTGAGCACCGTCAAAGATTTGCTCCGTTACGCCCAATTTCATTGTGGTAACGGCAACGCCATCATCGAGCGCTCGTCGTTGCTGGCCATGCGCACGGCACAAACCAGTGCCGGTGGCCGGGGCGATATGGGCATCACTTGGTTTATTCGCCAGCATCGTGACGTGACTAGCTACGGGCATGGTGGCGCCACCAAAGGCCAAAAAGCCACCTTCCGGTTTATCCCTGAGAAACAATTCGGGATTGCTATTTTGACCAATAGTGACGATGGCGGCATCATCGGCGACAACGCAGTCAGCAACGCCTTGGATATTTATCTAGGGTTGGTGAGTGCGCCCGTCAAAACCGTCCCCATGAACGACGCAAGCATGGCCGAATACGTGGGCGAATACGAATATTCGTTGTCACGGTTTGCGGTGGTGGCCAGTGGGGTGGGCATGCTGATCCACGAAACACCCAAGGGCGGCTTCCCCAAACCCGAGAGCCCGGCTGGTCCGCCGGTGCCCACGGTACGGGCATCATTCATCGGTAACGACAAATTCGTGGTGCACGACGAGCCCCGCAAAGGCGAAATCGGCGACTTTGTGCGCGACGGCAACGGCCAAATCGCCTATCTGCGGATTGGTGGCCGCGCCAACCCGCGGGTCATCACCACAGTCGCGCAATAATCCAATCCCTAGAGCTAGCGCACGTCTATGTGCGCTAGCTATGCGAGAAAACGTGTGGACTGTGCAGTCGTTGCGCATTGCGCCCGCCAATTCACCTACCCACCACCACGTTTTTTCACAAATAAAGAAAGTAGGCGTGTCAATGACGACCCCCAAAGAATACCAGCCAGCCCACGAATTGTGGGCGCACTACCATCCCGCCCAGGCCCCACATGCCTTCCGAGCCAGCGATCGGAGCAGTGCCGCCGCCTGGCAACAACCCACCCGGCAGGCTTTGGCGCAGGTGCTCGGGCTGGGTCGCTTGCAGACCGTTGCACCCGACGTGGCGTTGCTAGCGAGTGTCGACAAAGGTGATTATGTGCGCCACAAATATGTGATGCGCACCACGCCCTACAGCCTGATGCCGTTTTATCTGCTGATGCCCAAACACGTACCGGGGCCTTTGCCGGTGATGCTGGCCTTGAGTGGGCATGGCTATGGCGTGGCCGACATCGTGGGCTTGTGGGAAGACGGCAGCGAGCGGCGCACCCCTAGTGGCTACCACAACGATTTCGCCGTAGCGTTATGTCGTGCCGGCTTTGCCGTGGCGGCGCCCGAGATTTCGTGCTTTGGTGAGCGCCAAACCGACTTCAGCTACCTCGACAGCGTCAACGGCCAGCCGACGCCGGGCACCTGCCACCACAGCGCCATGTTGGCATTCCATTTGGGCTTGACGGTGCCGGGCATCCGGGTACATGACGGGATGCGGTTGGTGGATTACTTGACGACGCGCGCGGATTTGGATTGTACGCGGCTAGGGGCGATGGGGATTTCGGGCGGCGGAATGCATACACTTTTTTCGGCCTGTATCGACGAGCGCATCAAGGCCTGTGTAATAAGCGGTTATTTTTCGAGCTTCAAAGCCAGCATTCTGGCGATGCATCATTGTGCCTGTAATTTTGTGCCGGGGCTGGCAGCCTTTGGCGAAATGCACGACTTGGCGGGGTTGATTGCACCACGGCCGTTGTATGTGGAGGCCGGCACGCGCGATCCGATATTCCCTATCAATGCGGTGCGCAATGGCGTGACCCAGGCCCGGGGTGTCTACCGGGTGTTTGAGGCCAGTCAACAGGTAGCGTTTACCGAATTCGAAGGGCGCCACGAAGTGCACGGTGGCCCGGCGTATACATGGCTACAGCAACAATTGCAGTAGGGGGGTAAATCTCGTGTGGAGATGCAGAACACGGAGTCGTCCCCACTATCTCGCACAGAGCACACAGAGGGCGCAGAGACACACATTATCTCACGCGGAAACACATCTCACGCGGAGACACGGAGTCACTCATTGACTCGCATAGAGCGCACAGAGCAACACAAAAAACGCCCTCTCTCCGCGACTCTGCGCCTCCGCGTGATACAACAAACAAGACGTCGGAGACGCAGCAGGCTGCGTCTATACGACATCCCGTTGTACTATAGAGCGCATCCACCAATCAAGGAGCCCTCGTGACCACGCCAACCACTGCCCCACAGCCCACGCACGGGCTGTTGTTGATGCTCATTCTCGGCTCCATCCAGGCCATCATGCCCATCAGTATCGACCTCTACTTGCCATCGCTGCCCACCATTGCCCATGAATTCAACGTCAGCGCAGGTGCCGTGCAATTCACCTTGGCTATTTTTTTGATTGGGGTAGGGCTTGGCCAAGTCGTCTATGGGCCCATCACCGATAAATATGGCCGCAAAGGCCCGCTCGTCGTGGGGTTTGTCATCTACATCCTCGGCGCACTAGCCTGTGCCCTCGCCCCGTCTATCACCGTGCTGATTGCCGGGCGATTTTTGCAGGCACTGGGTGCCTCGGCGGGCTCGGTTATCAGCGGCGCCATCGCCCGCGATTTGTGGCGCGGCAAAGTACTGGCCGATCGCCTGAGTGTGCTGATGCTGGTGCTCGGCGCCGCCCCCATTCTCGCCCCTTCGCTGGGTGGCGTGATTCTGGCGTTCTGGAATTGGCATGGGGTCTTTTGGGTGTTGGTCGGCTACGGCATCATCATGCTCCTCGCGTTGAGCCGCCTGCCCGAAACGTCGTCGGCGAGTGAACGGGCCAGCATTGATCTGCGTGATACGGCCACAAACTACCGCGCAATTTTGCGCAATACACCGTTTTTGTTGTATGTGGTGATTAGCGCCTGTGCCTCGGCCATCTTGATGTCGTATATCACCAGTTCGTCGTTTTTGTATATCGACATGCTGGGCAATAATCCAAGCCAATTCGGGTTGCTGTTTGGGTTCAACGCCATGGGGCTGATTGGCGCCTCGCAACTCAACCGGCGCGTGTTGCGCACGCAACGCCTCGAAACCGTGGCGCAACGGGCGTTATTTGCCGCCGTCACCATTGCCATGGTGATGATTGGCTGTGCGCTGAGTGGCGCCGTCACCACGCTGACTCTGAGTGCGCTCTTCTTTTCGTTGTGTGTCTGTTTCGGCTTTATCATGCCCAATATCGCCGCCTTAGCCTTTGGGCACGTCCACAGCCGTATGGGCAGCGCCTCGGCCATCCAAGGCACCATCCAATCCATCATCGGGGGGATTGCCGGGACGTTGGTGGGGGTCTTGAGCAACGGTACCTTGGTACCCGTGGCATTGGTGATTGGCTGTGCGGCGGTGCTTGGGTGCACGTTGCTCCTCATCACCACCCGCCGCTATCCGACGGTCCATGCCTAGGCAGAAAGGCAGCGCTTACATGAATGTCGCACCGGCAGTTGTGCGCAGCACACTGCGTGGGGTTGTGTTTTTGGTGTTGGGACTGTTGGTTTTTTCGCTCCAAGACATCACTGTCAAGTTTATCGGGGGGCAATACCCCGTGCTCGAAATCGTTACCTTTCGGAGCCTCGTGGCGCTCCCACTCACCTTGCTGTTGTTTCGCTTCGAAGGGCGGCGCGGCTGGCCTACCACCACTCGCCATACCCTGCAATATGTCCGGGGTGGGGCCTACTTTCTGTCGTATACCACCCACCTCATGGGGCTGGCCGCCTTGCCCTTGGCCGATATCGCTGCCATTCGCTTTTCGGGACCGCTGATGATTACCCTGTTGTCATTACTGTTTTTGGCCGAAAAAATCCGCCTGCGTAATTGGCTGGCGTTGTTGGTCGGCTTTGCAGGGACGTTGTTGGTTGTCCAGCCCGGTATAGGGGCCTTTAACCTAGGCTCGCTCTTTATTTTGGCGTCGGTCTTTTTCTATGCCGTCGCCGTAATGCTGACCCGCAAACTACAAAGCACCGATAGTAGCGCCACCATGGCCTACTATAGCTCACTGGTCTATCTGGTCGCCACGGCGGTATTGACCCCCATCGTGCTGGCGATTGGCGAAACGCCCAATGCCCACCCCAGTTTCGTCTTTTTGATGCATGCCTGGGTAATGCCGTCGCTGAACGATTGGCTGATTATGTCGGGGCTAGGGTTTATTTGGGCCGGTGGTATGTACCTCAATGCCCGAGCCTATAGTGAGGCGCCTGCGTCGGTGGTGGCACCCTTTGAATACAGCACACTGCCCATCAATGTGCTGTGGGGCATAATACTCTGGCAACAATACCCCACCCTCAACACCTAGGCGGGAGCCGGCATCACCGTTGCCAGCGGATTATATTTGTTGTACGCCAATCGCACCCCTGTGGCCGCCCGAGCCGCCACTGAATGATTTGCTACCATGGACGCATCGCGCCCATGGTAGTGCGGTGCAGATGGAGAGACTTATAATCATGGCACTTCACCCGGCACTGTGAGTATTTTTTACAGAAAAGAGGAGCACATGACCACCCCACCCCGTGTCCAGACCAGCCATGGTATCCTCGAAGGCGGCGTTGATGCGCGTACGGGCGCCCACAGCTTCAAAGGCATCCCCTTTGCGGCGCCTCCGGTAGGGGCGTTGCGCTGGTGCGAACCGCAACCGGTCGAATCGTGGCAGGGCATCCGCCTCGCTACCCAGTTTGGGCCGCGACCGATGCAACTGGCCTTGTTTGGCGACATGGATTTCCGCTCACCCGGCATGAGCGAAGACTGCCTCTACCTGAATGTCTGGACCCCGGCTACCCCCGCCGCCACGCCGTTGCCCGTCTTGGTCTACTTTTATGGCGGTGGCAATGTGGCTGGCGACAGTTCGGAGCCGCGCTACGACGGGGCCAGCCTCGCCCAACAAGGGCTAGTGGTGGTGACGGTCAATTATCGGCTGTCGGTATTTGGCTTTTTTGCCCATCCCGAATTGAGTCGTAGCACCAGCTATGGCGCCTCGGGCAATTACGGCTATCTCGACCAAGCGGCCGCCTTGGGCTGGGTCCAGAACGAGATTGGCGCCTTTGGTGGCGATCCGACGCGGGTTACGATTGCCGGCGAATCGGCCGGATCGATTTCGGTCAGCGCCCAGCTGCTCTCGCCCATCGCCAACCACCGCATCGCCGGCGCCATCGCCTCGAGTGGCTCGTTGCTGGGCGCCCTGCCGGCCATGACACTGGCCGACGCCGAACACACCGGCGTGGCCATTGCGACGCATGCCGGTGCCACCACACTGGCCGATTTGCGCAAATTATCGGCCAGCGAATTGCTCGACGCCACCCAAGCGTACCAACCTCAGCACTTCTGTGGCACCATTGACGGCTATTTTTTGCCCCAATCACCGTGGCAACTGTATGCCAATGGCACCCATGCCCAGGTGCCGTTGCTGGTTGGCTGGAATTCGACCGAAGTGCCCTACCAGTTTTTGCTCCACGACCACCCACCCACCGTGGCCAACTATCAGGCGGCAGTGCAGGCCCAATTTGGAGACCAAGCCGCCCTCGTGCTCCAACACTATCCCGCCAGCACCGACGCCGAGGTGGTGCTGGCGGCCACAGATCTCGCGAGTGATTTATTCATCGGCTATAGCACCTGGAAGTGGGCCGACCTGCAGGCCCGCACCAATCCCACCTACCGTTATCTATATTCCCACCCCCGCCCCGCCATGCGCCCCGAGCTTGGCGATGCCGTCAGTGGACTAGCCGGCGGTGTCATCCGCGCCGACGAATCCAGTACGCCGCCCCCGCCACCACCGCCCCCCATGGCCGTAGGTGCCGTGCATTCTGCCGATATCGAATATTTTATGGGCAACCTCGATACCAACAGCGTCTATGCCTGGGATGCCGCCGACGAAGCCGTATCACACCAAATGCAACAAATTTATGTCAACTTTGTCACCCACGGCAACCCCAACGGCGCCGGCATCCCCGTCTGGCCGTGCCTACAAGCCGGCGAGACGACCCAGTTGTTGCGCATCGACACCCCGTCGGCCATCGTGCCCGACGCCCACCACCCCCGCTACCAAATGCTCGATACCGTGCTGGGGCAGGTCGCGGGCTAAACGATACTCCATCACGCAACACAATGAAAACGCCTAGCCGTATTGCGGCTAGGCATTCTTCATTAGCAGCAGCGCAGGTGAGCCGATTTAGGCAAATGTGTCTTTGATTTGGCGCATAGCCACGATAATGCGGTCTTCGAGGGGGTCTGTGTCGCTGTCTTCGATTTGATTGTTGCGTTGCAACCATTCAATGGTCTCGGTCACGGCTTGGAGCAACGGCACGCGCGGCTGCCAATCGGGTACCAGTGCCAACAACGAGTCAACCGCAAAGACTTGGTTGTGACCGAGGCAGGTGGTCAGCGCACTATAGCGCTTGGCATCGGCGGCTACTAGCACATCCCACGGCACCGACACGGTTTCGAGGGGTACACCCAGCACCTGGGCTGCAATCCCGTGCCATTCGTGCCAGGTGGTCGCGTGAGGATTGACCACATGTACCACTTTGCCATGGGCGGCGGTCAGGCCACACAGGGCCACATAGGCTTCGGCGGCATCGGCCGACGACAAAAACTGGAAGTAGTTGAGGCCTTCGGCGGCTTCGATAATCGGTTTGCCTTTTTGCAGGCGATCGAGCCAGCGCATGCTCCAATCGACCTGCCGGAAGAGCGGATGCCCGGGGCCAAAGGTAAACGACGGCTTGACAATCGTCACCGGCACGCCGGTAGCACTCTGCCCCACCAACAATTCATCGGCGGCCACTTTGCCCGCCCCATAGCCACCGTCGTGGCGACCGTTCAAAGGGGCATCGGTATCTTGGTAGAGCGACGTGAACGGCGGGCCATAGGTCATCACCGTCGAGGTCTGAATGAGGTGGCCTACATGGGGCAGGGCGCGCAGGGTCGAGGCGGCGTCGTCGGCAGTAAACGAAATCATGTCGATGGCCACATCAAACGACCGCGTTTGGAGCACGGCTTCAAAGGCCGCCCGATCACGGCGATCGCCCAACAGCACCTCGACGTCGCTGGGCGGAGCATCGACGCGTTGACCACGATTGTAGATGGTGACCTTGTGCCCCTCACGGAGCAACACGCGTACGATGGCCCGACTAATGTTGCCCGTGCCCCCGATAATCAATACATGCATGACCGTTCACTTTCTTTTTTGTGAAAAACAGTGCCGCGCCAGACGTGAATAAGCACTGCGGTTGGTTACTTCAGGGGCGAGTAGACGGTAGAACGCAACAGCACGCTGTCGAGCTTTTCTACCAAAGTTCCATCCACTTCGCTGTCGGCCTTGGCTTTTTGCCAGACGGGGTCGCTCCGGAAGCCAGCCCACGATGCGTCGTAGCTCGCTTGCGACACATGTGCCAACAAATAGACCAAGTCGCCGTGCAATTCGTGCCCGCCTTCGGGAATCCAGTACGCCACTACCGTCATGCCATGCTTGCGGAACAGATGGTCGGTGTGGACTGCAAAGCGCCGATGCATTGATTCTGCTTTGCCGGGGTTGGCCCAATAGGTGCGTAATTCATACAACATGGCAGACCTTCTTTGCTTAGAGGGCGATGGTAGACACCAGCGCCCCAAAACGACATGCTTACCCGATTACCGCCTTGGCAAAACGTGCCATCCCTTCGCGGATCAAGGCGTTGCTGGTGGCGTACGACATGCGGATAAATCCTGGTGCCCCAAAGGCTGATCCACCTACCACGCCGATGTGGGCGTGGTCGAGCATAGCCGCCGCGAATTCTTCGTCGCTGTGACAAGTTACGCCACATGCCAACGGCTTGCCCAGCAACCCGCTGATGTCGGGGAACACATAAAACGCGCCGTCGGGCATGTTCAATGATACACCCGGAATCGAGGTTAGCAATTCACCAATCAAATCACGCCGTTCACGGAAGGCTGCCACCATGCGGGAGACCTCGGCGCCCATGTCCACCGTGCCATCATAGGCCGGCAATACTGCCGCTTGGGTGATGGACGAGGTGTGCGACGTCGAATGGCTCTGGATGCCTTTGATGGCGTCGATGATGGCTTGTGGCCCTGCCACAAACCCCATCCGCCATCCCGTCATGGCCCAGGCTTTGGACGCACCGTTGATGACTAGCGTCTGTGGTGCCAAATCGGGTGCCACTTGGAGCCAGCGGGCGTATGCGGTATAGATAATGGCGTCGTAGATTTCGTCGCTCATCACTACAATCTGGGGGTGCTGACGAATCACGGCAGCGATAGCCGCCAAATCGTCGGCCGAATAGACCGCCCCGGTCGGATTGGATGGCGAATTGAGCACCAGCACGCGGGTGCGCGGAGTGATGGCGGCGGCGAGTTGGGCGGCAGTCATGCGGAATCCTTGAGCCTGGGTGGTTTCGACAATCACCGGGGTGGCTCCCGAGAGTTTGGCTTGGTCGACGTAGCTCACCCAATATGGGGCTGGGATGATGACTTCGTCGCCTTCGTCACACAACGCCAAAAAGGCCAGGAACAAGGCTTCTTTGGCACCGTTGGTCACCGAAATTTGGTTGGCGGTATAGCGCACGCTACTTTCGCCACTAACGCGATCAGCGATGGCTTTGCGTAATTCGGCTGGGCCACCAATCGGCGTGTATTTGGTTTGATTGGTTTCGATAGCCTTTATCCCCGCCGCTTTAAGGGCATCAGGGGTGGCAAAGTCGGGCTCACCGGCGCCAAACGAAATGATGTTAATTCCTTGGGCTTTGAGGGCGGCGATTTTGCCACCTAACGCCGTGGTTGCCGAAGGGGTCAACCGGCTCAGCCGATTACTCAAGCGCACTTGACTCATCACAATCCTCTTTCGTGTCTTTGTTATATGACTAGCGCCACACCGCGCCCAGCAACAATTTCACCCACTACTGTCAACACCAGCCCAATTTCCTGCGCATCGGCCAGCAATCCTGCCAGCGCCGCTGGCGCCACCGCACACAACAGTCCCCCCGATGTCTGGGGGTCGACAGCGATATCCAGCAATCCGGGCGGCACATCGGCGGCGAGTTGCAACCTACCATCCGCCAGCAGATGCATGCGATTGCGTGCTAGCCCGCCGGGGACGACGCCGGCATCCGCCAACGCCCGTACCGTCGGGAGCAACGGTAATTGGCTGGCATGAATGCGCATAGCCACGTCGCTATCGCGCACCATTTCGCTGGCATGCCCGAGCAACCCAAACCCGGTAATATCGGTCATGCAGACCACCCCGTGGCGCATGGCCAGCTGGGCGGCACTGGCGTTGAGTTGCTTCATCGAGGCCACCGCAGCGGCATAGGCTTGGGGGTCGACTTGGTTGCGTTTGGCGGCGGTGGTGATGATGCCCGTGCCGAGGGGTTTACTGAGTACCATGATGTCACCGATATGGAGATCACTTTTGCGGGCGACGCGGGCCGGATCAATCATGCCCGTCACACACAAGCCGTATTTGGGTTCGGGGTCGACGATGGTATGGCCACCAGCCACCACCGCACCCGCAGCCGCCACGGCATCGATGCCCCCTTGCAAGATTTGGCTGGTAATCGCGGCCGGCAAGTTATCGGGGAAGGCGGCGATGGCCAGTGCCAGCATGGGCGTGCCACCCATGGCATAGATGTCTGACAAGGCGTTGGCGGCTGCAATATAGCCATAGTCGTAAGGGTCATCGACAATCGGTGGAAAGAAATCGACAGTCTGGACCAATGCCTGGCTGGCATTAATCTGGTATACCGCCGCATCATCCGCTTTGCCAAGCCCTACTAACAAGTTGGGGTGGCTGGGAAAGCGTAGTTGCGCAATCATGTCGTGCAGGGCACCCGGCCCCATTTTGGCTGCTCAGCCCGCACAACCGGCTAATTCCGTCAAGCGAATCTGGTCACGTGTATGCATGATACTGCCCAAAAAAGAACGTCTGCGCTGATTATACATGGATTGCATAATGATGTAGTCAAATTGTTACGCTTAGTCTCTATGCAAAAAGTACATACTACTGACAATACCTACGCCAATCTAGACGGCACATTGATTGTGTGGCAGTGCATTGATACGACACAATCGCAGGTGCGATGCATACCCTCGCATACCAATTTCCACCACGTGCAACCGGCATGGATTGACGGTGAAAGAGATCACGTATACAACACGCTACCTCACGAGTAACGCTGGATTAATTCATTTTGGTTACGTATTGGACAATACCTACGCCAAAACACCTCACCCCTAGCGTCATTCCATGCCGGTTGCGA
>JBBAWW010000084.1:0-14872 GCA_040397035.1 Roseiflexaceae bacterium
CGTATCAATCCACCGCCCCACAACCAGCGAGCCGCCTAGATTGGCGCAGGTATTGTAATGACTTGCTCGATTTGTCACGGGCCGAAATCGACGAGCTGGTGTTATTTGCCGAGACCATTCCTCCACACGCCCTGATTACCCAGATTTTTGGCGAATTGCGTACCACATTCCACAATCCGCTGGTGACGTGGGAATTGCAGATCCCCGCTGAATTACCGATGCTGTATGTTGATCCGGTTCGCATCCGGCAAATCATCACCAATTTGTTGAGCAACGCCGCCAAATTCACCCACCACGGGGCAATCACACTAGGGGCAGCGGTACAGCCGCCCTACCTGCATATTTGGGTCAACGATACGGGTACGGGGATTGACCCCGCACATCAAGCACGCATATTTGAACCATTTGTAACCATTGACCAGCACCAACAACACCCCAATGGAGTGGGGTTAGGGCTTGCGATTACGCGCCGCTTAGTGGCACTCCATCACGGGATATTGACGGTAGAAAGTCAATTTGGGGCAGGAAGTACCTTTCATGTCTATTTACCATTACGGGGACTTGATGCGACCACATTACCGCCGCTACCATCGACACTGCCGGCGGTGTTGATTGTACTCAGCAATAGCGACCAAATCCGCCCCGCCATCCAACACATCGCCCAAAAAAACCAACTGACCATCCAACGCGCGCAGACGACTGCGCAATTAGATGACTTGATTCACCAATTTCATCCAGTTGCAATCAGCTGGGATAGTACCGACTCGTTTCGTGAAGAGACGCAACTCATCGAGTACATTCAAACGCATGCATTGCTAGGACGGGTGCCGTTTCTGGTGTATAACAGCCAAAACACCCTAGGAAATACGCCTATTTTGCAAAAACCAATGAGCAATGATTCATTTATCGCGACCATTCGTTTGCTGGTAACCCAACAACAGACAGCAGAAATACGGTTTTTGATTGTCGATGATCACCCCCAAATGCACGTATTGTACCGAAGCATCATCGAGCGCACCTTTACCAATGCGACATTTACGTCGTGTTATGACGGGATTCAGGCACGCGAACTTTTACACCACAGCCCCACTCCCAATGCGATTATTTTGGATTTGGTCATGCCTGAAGGGGATGGATTTGAATTGCTGGCCTGGATTCGGAGCAACGAACGACTGCATGCCGTACCCGTCATCATCATTAGTGGCAAAGTGCTTACCCGTAGTGAAATCCAGCGCCTCAATTACCCCAACACTGTCATGCGCCCCAAACTAGGCGGCACTATCGACGATATCGATCAATTGTTGGATGTGATCACGCGGGGCGATGCCATCAATCCACCACACCTGAGTA
This sequence comes from Roseiflexaceae bacterium, assembly GCA_040397035.1. GTDB lineage: Bacteria > Chloroflexota > Chloroflexia > Chloroflexales > Roseiflexaceae > UBA965. The sequence continues at coordinate 1,351 of JBBAWW010000084.1, forward strand.
GCGTGGCCCGCATCGCCATGGCCTACATCCAACAACACTATACCCAGCGGGTGAGTCGTGAACAGATTGCGAGTGTGGCTGGCGTCAGCGAAAGCTACCTCACGCAAGTATTTCAGCACGAATTAGGGGTCACGCCATGGGTTTATCTCACCCGCTACCGTATCGCTAGTGCTTGTCAATTATTGCGGGAACGTAGCGATACCATCACCGCTATTGCCATTGCGGTCGGGTTTGATGATCCTGGTTATTTTAGTAAAGTGTTTCGTCATGAAATAGGCCTATCCCCCCGCGAATACCGTAACAGTAAAAATTAATTGCGGCCTCGGTTGTCTCGCACAGGGCACACAGAGCACGTAGATGACGCAGTCACCCCACCGGCATAGCATGATGTCAGGGCGAATAGCGGCGAATGAATTCGCCCCTACGACACCGACCCCCATCTCCTACGACACCAACACCGACCCCCATCCAGGGCGAATAGCGGCGAATAAATTCGCCGACATGATTCGCCCCTTCGTTGGCGGCATGCCGCAAACCTTTTCGCTTTTTTTCCTATTATTTTGTCGTTTTATCCAAGCCATTCATGGGATAACCCCGTATTGTAAGTACATACAAGCATATAGTTCGGTAAGGTGGGAGTAGATGCGATGGCAGCGCATACGAGCGCGGTGCTTATTATCGAGCACGACCCACTGATACAGTCACTGTATACCCGGACGCTCCAGCACGAATATGTGGTATTGACGGCGCAAACCGTTGAACAATGTGAAACGCATTGTGGTCGTTTGGATTTACGGGCAGTGATTATCGAACCACATCGTCCAGATGGATTAGGTGCGCAATTGTTTGATGTGTTGCAACAGCAATTACGTACACGCCAGATACCGATTATCGTGTGTAGTGTGTTGAATGCGCAACGGACAGCCCAAGATGCCGGGATATTTCGCTACTTGGTGAAACCCGTTTCCCCTGATGTATTACGCCAGCTGATTGTACAGATATAATCGTTTGTTATTTTTTATGACCATAGTTGGTCACTGTTTTGACAGCGAGGGAGCGTCACGATGACTACACACCGCCAACCACGATTGGCAGCACGGCGTGAAGCCTTGTACGCATGGGCGTTTGTGGCACCGAGTTTGATTGGCTTTTTGGTCTTTTTTGCGGTGCCGTCGGTGCGTGGATTGTTGATGAGTTTTACCAACTGGGATTTGTTACGGCCGGCCAAATTCGTCGGTGTCGCCAATTATGTGCGACTTTTGGGCGATGCTGATTTTCGGCATGCCTTGAAAGTCACGGCATATTATGTCCTGATGAATATCCCCATTCAAACGACGTTGGCATTGGGGATAGCCGTGATGATGGACAAGTTTTCGAAGTCGACGATTATCCGTGGGATTTTGGTGTTGCCGTGGTTGTTGCCCAACATCGTTGTGGCACTGATCTGGTTGTGGTTGCTCGACCCCACCATGGGATTCCTCAATCAAATCATCATGGGGTTAGGCTTCCAGCGTCAGCCGTTTTTGGGGTCGACAGATCAAGCGATGCCGACGATTGCGGCCATTAATATTTGGCGGCACGCAGGCTACACGGCGATTTTGCTTTATGCCGGGTTGCAGACCATCCCCAAAGAAATCTACGAGGCAGCCGCAATTGACGGTGCCAACGAACGGCAAATGTTTTTTGGGATAACGATTCCGTTGCTACGACCGGTGCTGGTGTTTGTGTTGGTGACCACGATTATCGGGTCGTTTCAGATTTTTGACACGATTGCAATTACCACCAAGGGTGGCCCCGTCGATGCGACGCGGGTGGTGTACTGGTACATCTATGAATACGCCTTTGTGCGCTTCAAGATGGGCTATGCTACGACGATTTCGGTGGCACTGTTTGTTATTTTGATTACGATTACCTTCATCCAGATGCGCTACTTCAACGCCAATTCGTCGGATTTAGATTAGTAGGCATACTGAGGAGTACGATTATGAGCCGCGCGCACACACGCACAGCCCCCACGATACCACTAGCAACTATTTTGGCATGGATTGCCTTTGCGTTGGTGATGTTGGTGACGTTGTTTCCTGTTTATTGGGTACTACGCACTGCCCTTTCGGACCACAAAGAAATCTACGTCCAAACCGCCGTGCTCTGGCCGGTAGGATTTACCCTTGACAACTTCAAACGGGTACTCGGCATGTTTACGGCAGAGCAATCGGTGGCCATGGGTGGGACTGCCACGGGTATCAACTTCTGGTTGTATTTACGCAATTCGATTATCGTTTCGACGTTTTTGGTGGCAGGGCAAACGTTTTTTAGTGCCATGTCCGCCTATGCCTTTGCCCGCTTACGTTTTCCTGGGCGCGATCAGCTCTTTTTCTTGTACTTGACGGCCATGATGATTCCTGGGGTGGTGACGTTGATTCCCAACTTCATTTTGATTCGTGACCTCAAATGGCTCGACACCTTCCAAGGGATTATGGCGCCAGGGTTTTTGATGACGCCATTCACCGTATTCTTTTTGCGCCAATTCTTCCTTGGGATCAATCACGAACTCGAGGAGGCGGCGACGCTTGATGGTGCCAGCATCCCAATGATATTTTGGCGGGTGGCATTACCGTTGAGCATCCCCGCCTTGAGCACACTGGCGATTTTGCAATTTATTGCCACCTGGAACGACTATCTCTGGCCGTTTTTGGTTGGCAAAAATGAAGCAGTGCGGGTACTTACGGTAGCCCTAGCAATCTTCCAGTCACAGACGCCCCAAGGGGCCCCGGACTGGGGTGGGTTGATGGCGGGTACGGCACTGAGTCTGGTGCCCACCTTGGTTATTTTCTTGGTCTTTGGGCGCCGGGCAGTGAACGCGATTCAGTTCACCGGCTTCCGCTAACTCATTTGGCATCAACGGTGCATTCGCACCGAGTTGCATACAGATTTTTTCGTTTTAGGAGGACTCATGCGTTCACGTATCAACGCGCTGGCCCTGGCCCTGTCAATCGCCGCAAGCATGCTTTTGGTAGCATGTGGTGGTGCCGCAGCCCCAGCCGCCGAGCCAACCACGGCACCAGAAGCCGCCGCAGCCACCGAAGCCCCCGCTGCCACTGCAGACCCGGCTGCTGACGCAGTCACCATCCGCTACGGCTTGTGGGACGGCAATCAACAGCCCGCCTACGAAGCCTGTGCCGCTGCCTTCACCAAGGACAACCCCGGCATCACCGTCAAGGTGGAGCAAGCAGGTTGGGGCGACTACTGGAACGGCGTGCAGACCGGTATGGTCAGCGATACCGCTCCTGACGTCTTCACCAATCACTTGGCCAAGTACCCCGAGTTTGCGTCAAAAGAGCAACTCGTCGACCTCAAGCCCTTCATCGACCGTGATGGCGTCGACACCAAGCAATACTTGGCTGGCTTGGCCGACCTCTGGGGCCGCGACGGCAAGACCTATGGTTTGCCCAAGGACTGGGACACCATTGCCGTGGTATACAACCAAGACATGCTCGACAAGGCTGGCGTGACCGTTGACGAACTCAACAACGCTGACTGGAATGCCAAAGACGGCGGTTCGTTCGGTCAAATCATCAAGAAGTTGACCCTCGACGCCAACGGCAAGAACGCCCTTGACGCAGATTTCGACAAGACCACAGTCGTGCAATACGGCTTTATTCCTGGCGGTAGCGGCGGTGCTTATGGCCAGACCCAATGGAGCCACTGGGCCGTTTCGAACGGTTTCAAGTTCAATGACGGTCTCTATGCCACCAAGTACTACTACGACGACCCCAAGTTGGCCGAAACCATTCAATGGTACGCCAACCTCAACCTCGTCGATGGCGTAGCCCCCACCTTGGCCGACGTCAAGAGCCTCGGCGCCAACGCCCTCTTCACCGGCGGTAAGGGTGCCTTGACCACCGATGGTTCATGGATGATCGGTGCCTACACCAAGGACACCAAGTTCAAAGTCGGATTCGCTCGTTTGCCCAAGGGCCCAGAAGGTCGCAAGTCGATGTTCAACGGTCTCGCCGACTCAATCTGGGTTGGTAGCAAGCACCAAGAAGAATCCTGGCAGTGGTTGAAGTTCGCCTCATCACCGGCTTGTGAAAACATCGTCGGTAGCTATGGCGTCGTCTTCCCAGCCGTTCAATCAGGCGTAGATGCCGCTTTGGCAGCCTACAAGGCCAAGGGCCTCGACGTCTCAGCCTTCACGGCTCAGGCCACCGAAGCCAATGGTACATTCTTGTTCCCCGTGACTGACCATGCGTCAGAAATCGGACCGATCATGGATGCCTTGATGGATAGCATCATGCTCGGCGAAAAGACCGCAGTCGATGGCCTCAAAGAAGGCAACGACCAAGTCAACGCCCTCTTCCAGTAACTTCGGGTTACACCGACGCTTGGTGGCTGGGGCAACCCATCCACCAAGCGTTTTTCATTTATCCCCCACTATGTGCAAGTCACTCGGTTTTGACAGCGTAATTCCCACAGTGATGCCAATTTGTTTTCACTGTATTATGATATGGATACAATCGCGATTGTCCTTTTCGCGGTGTACCACGACGATGGTTTCTATTATTCAGGATCATTTGGTCAGAAAGGAATCGACAATTCATGGCTATTATTACCTTTATCGGCGCGGGAAGCACTGTTTTTGCAAAAAACTTGCTGGTCGACATTTTGTCGTTCCCCGAACTCTCCAATGCCACCATTCGTTTGTTTGACATCGACTCGGAACGCCTCAAAACCTCAGAAGTCGTCGCCCACAAAGTGGCCGAAGCCTTGGGCGCCAAACCAACCATTGTCGCCACCACCGATCGCAAAAAAGCCCTCGACGGTGCCGATTATGCCATCGCCATGTTCCAAGTCGGTGGCTACAAACCCTCCACCGTCATCGACTTCGACATCCCCAAGCGCTATGGCTTGCGCCAAACCATTGCTGATACCCTCGGCATCGGTGGTATCATGCGCGGCTTGCGCACCATCCCCGTGATGCTCGATATGTGCCGCGATATGGAACAAGTCGCCGGCGATATTACCTTCCTCAATTACGTCAACCCGATGGCGATGAACTGCTGGGCCATGTCACGCGCCACCCCTATCACCACCGTCGGGTTGTGCCACTCAGTCCAAGGCACTGCCGAACAATTGGCCGATGACATCGGGGTGCCCATCGACGACATCAACTATGTCAGCGCCGGCATCAACCACATGGCCTTTTATCTCAAATTCGAAAAAGATGGTCAGAGCCTCTACCCCGCCATCCAAAAAGTCTACAACGAAAAACGTGTTCCCGATTGGAACCGCGTACGCTACGAAATCTTCAACCGCTTCGGCTACTTTGTCACCGAATCAAGCGAACATTTCGCCGAATACACGCCGTGGTTCATCAAGCGCGACCGCCCCGAACTCCTCGAAGACTTCAACATTCCCATCGATGAATACATTCGCCGTTGCGAAAACCAAATCGCCGGCTGGCATCAGCTCCGCAGTGATTTGCTGACCTCCAACGCCCCCATCGAAGTGCGCCGGAGCCACGAATACGGCTCACTCATCATCCACAGCATGGAAACAGGCCAGCCCCGCGTGGTCTATGGCAACGTCCCCAACAAAGGCCTCATCGACAATTTGCCCGCCGGTTGTTGTGTCGAAGTACCCGTATTGGTCGACAAAAGCGGCTTGCAACCGACCAAAATCGGCGCTTTGCCACCACATTTGGCGGCCATGATGCAAACCAACATCAATGTGCAGTCATTGACGGTCGAAGCCGCCTTGACCGGCAAGCGCGAACACGTCTACCACGCCGCCGCATTTGATCCGCATACCGCGGCCGAGCTCTCGCTCGACCAGATTTGGAATTTGTGCGACGACTTGATTGCCGCCCACGGCGATATGATGCCCACGTTGAAGTAGAGCCGCAGCCTGCTGCGGCTCCTTGATCGCAGGTGCGCGGCATGTCCTCGCACCTGCGATCAATTTATTGGGGCGTGGCGTTGCGCCGGGCCAACCAGATACACACCATCACCGCCACCGACGCCAGCAACAGCACCGGCGATGGCACTTCGCCATCAATCGGCCAAGCCCACATCATCGTCAGAAACGATTGCAACAATTGGATTTGACTGACGCGGGGAATGCCCCCCAGTGCCAAGCCGTGATACCAAGCAAAAAACCCAAAAAACATACTAAAGACACCCAAATAACTCAAGGCCAACCAGGCCGCCATCGGCACCGCCACTGTCGGCGCCAGCGCAATCGTGGGCCAAATCAACACCGGGGCGGCGATGACATTGGCCCAACAAATCGTGCGCCAGCCACCGAGCTCACCAGCCAATTTGCCGCCAAATACATACCCGACGGCGGCAATCAAGACCGCGGCAATCATGGCCGAATCACCGATAGTCACCCCAGCACCACTGTTCCACAACACCACACCTACCGCAATACTACTGCCCGTGACTGCCGCCAGCCAAAACTGCCAGCGCAAACGGTAATGCAACACCACCGCCCCCAAGGCCACCGTCGCAAGTGGTAACAAGCCATTGACGACGGCACCATGCCCGGCTGGTACATATTTCATGGCAATTGATGAAAAAATCGGGAAGCCGATGGTGACACCGCTGGCAGTAATCGCTAAACGGCGGAGCTGATCCCGCGTGGGCCATGGCGTCCGTGTAATCAACAGCGCAATCACCGATAATACTCCCGCCAGCAAAGCCCGTGCCGCCCCCACAAACACCGGATCAAAACTGGCCACCGCTACGCGTGTCATCGGCAACGATACACTAAAAATCAAAACTCCCACCAATCCCCATGCCATGCCGGCATTGGCCTGTTGTTGTGTGGTCACAATTGTCCTTTGGCAAAACTTGATACTCGGTATCATACCGTATCTCAACAACCGAGGGAGCTTATTTTCGCCGATACCGGTGCTACAATAGCCCTACATCATTGCCAATTCACCCCGCACCCCCACGTTTTTTTCAATAACAACATCCAAAATCAGCGGCACATTTCGCACCCAGAAAAGAGCGCACTATGCCACGTATCGTCGTCGCCGGCCACTTGTGCCTCGACATCATCCCCGACCTGCACACCCTGCCCGTGGCAGCCATGGGACTCCCCGGCCGGCTCCACGAAGTGGGACCACTGACCATCGCCCTAGGGGGCGCTGTCGCCAATACGGGGCTCGCCCTGCACATACTGGGGGGCGATGTGGGCTTGGTGGGGTTGTGTGGCAACGATTTCGTGGGGAATGCCATCGTGCAACAGCTCGCTGCCCGCGACCCGCGCCTCGTGGATGGCTTGACCATCGATCCCCACCAAGCGACGTCGTATTCGGTGGTGGTGGCGCCCAGTGGCCACGATCGCTCGTTTTGGTACTTCCCTGGCACCACCGCCCAGCTCGATGTGGCACACATCATGCCACACCTGAGCGGCGCCGGTTGGCTGCATATCGGCTATCCGCCCATGCTGGCCACCTTGATGCGTGATGACGCCGCGCCACTCGTCGCATTGCTCCAACAGGCCCATGCCCACGGCGTCACCACCAGCCTCGACATGGTGTTACCCGACCCGCGCGCCGCCTCTGGCCAATACCCCTGGCCACACATCCTGGCACGCATCTTGCCTCATACCGACGTGTTTGTGCCTAGTGCCAGCGAAATCTGTGCAATGCTCCGTCCGAACCTGTATGCCCGCTGGGGGCACGATTGTGACCAGCAATTGAGCCACGCCGATATCACCAGTATATGTACGGAATTAATAGCACTCGGCGTGGCAGTTGCCGGTATCAAACTGGGGAGCCGTGGGCTCTATCTGCATACCGGGCCAGCCACTGCGTTCACCCATCTCCCCTGGCTCGATACTGCCCAATGGGCCAACCAACGCCACGCACAACCTGCCTACCCCGTCACGGTGGCGGGCACGGTGGGTGCCGGTGATGCTTGCATGGCTGGCCTGATTCATGGCATCACTCACAAGCTCCCCATACACATCTGTGCACAGGGAGCATGCGCCGTGGCGGCTTGTTGTGTCGAGGGAATCGACGCCGTCAGTGGGATTATGGCGTGGGATGACACCCTACGCCGCTTTGGCATCACCCCAGATTAATCTGCGGTCTGCAAGACAATCGTGATGCCACCCCGTAAGGCAGCGGGGATGTCTTGCGCAGCGCCCTGATAGCGCATGGCCTCGGCATCACCAAGGATGATTGCCACCAAAGCCTGTACGATTTGGGCCTCGCTATAGCCGGCAATTGCCTGACAGGCCTCGATGATGTCGGCTGGCAACCCCGCCGCCAACAAATGCGCCAAGGTCAGCGCCGTAATGTCACGCTTGACCGTTGCCAAAGCCTTGGTCACCGCAGGTACGTAACGGCTCATGTGAACCACCGGCGTTTCGTCTTCGAAGTCACCCTTAGAAAAACCGGGAATGAGTTTCGCAATGTTCGCCAACACGCCACTGCTCCCACGTTTGCGTGTGGCCGGTCCAAGCGGATTAACGCTTTGTGAATGCACTATGTCGCGAGGCGGCGCACTACTGCGACCAACATTCTCCCGTAGTGAATCGCCTGCCGGCGCACTACTCATACGCGCACTACTCTTGCGTGCACTACTCGCAGATCCCGAAAGACTGGCGCCTATGATGCGGGACTCTGGTAGTGCCGAAAACACCTGGACACTCTCCATCACCCCCGCACTGCCGTGCCAATCATAGGCCAGTTCTTGGGCGACCACGGTCTTGACTGCCGTGCCAATTACTTTGGCATCGCTGGCGTGGGTCGCCACGGCCACTACCGCCGTCTGCTCCGACAGCAGTTGATGCTGCTTGGCCCACGCTTGTTGGGCATCACCTACCAAATCAGCGAGGTGTAGGGCAGCAATCGTACGCACAAAATCATTCGTCAGCGTATCAGGCACCGTTGTGGTGGTAATCGGGATATGTACCGTACCAACCCGCAACTGTGGGGTGACTACACGATCAAGTACTGCCGTCAACAATGCCGTATCGCCGACGTATTGCAGGCGCCGGCCTTGTTGCCACGCCACCACGCCTTCACCATACTCGATTGCCACATCAAGCACCGGTGTTGCCTGGATCCGGCGCACAATCCGCGCCATGGCATCATCGATGCGCTCGTTGGGCGTAATCACTTCACAAAAACCACCCGTAATTTGGGCGAGTTTTTGGAGCTGACCATCGGCCGGGGCAAAGCCAATCACCAGCGGGTAAATCCGGTGACCAGATTGCACTGCGCGATTGGCGACGGTCTCGACATTGTATGTCTCACCATCGGTAATCAAAATCACATCACAGTCAGTGCCATTGGTAGGCATATCAAGGACATGCTCGACGGCTGCTACCGTCTCAGTGCCACCGAGGTCAGAATTGACGGTTTTGATCCACGCATTCATCTGTTTGCGCACCGCATTGCCGACCGTCATCAAACCGGCAGTGACGTCTTGGACCTCACTACCAAAACGCGTGACCGCAATCGAGTCGCCGTCCTTGAGCAACTGCAACAACCGTACCACCGCTTGGCGGGCTTGGGTGATTGAGGTACCCCCCATTGACCCCGAGCAATCAATCAACAATTTGACATGCATGGGGGCAATGACCGGTGCGGCGTCAATTTTGGGAATGGTCACGTAGTTGGCCAGCCATTGTTGGCGGGCATGATTAGCGGTCAAGCTGCCACGATAATCGGCATAGCCTTGCGCCAACACCACCACATCACGATCCATGCTCACGCCATCAATCGCAATGGTCGTGACGGTTTCATCACTCGCAATGGTAGCGATGTGACTCGGCACTTCAAATGTACTGGCTGCGCGTCCCCATACCGTCAATTGATAGGTGAACGGATAACGCACAAATAAATCACTAAACGGCACTTGTTCGGGGCGCATCGATGCCGGTGGTGTGCCATAGCGGGGGGCAATCGTGGTGGGCAAACTCACCCGCACCACACCGTCGTTGGGGACCAACATCTCACCATAGGTGATATGGATGGCGACTGCTTCGCCTGCAGGCACATTGCCGATTTGGATGGTGTAGAGGTCCGCAATCTGCGTCACCAAAATCGCCGTGTCGCCGGCGTCAACGGCTTCGGTATATTTTTTGCTGGCTTTGGGTTTGGCAAATACCTGTGATTGATAAACGGTGCCCCGCACGTGAATCTCGGCATGGAGCAATACGGCTGCCGCAGGCAAGGGGAATGTATACATTACTTCCAATGGGTCATGCGTATTGTTGTGGTAACGTTGCTGAATCGTCATCCGCAAAAACAACCCGACCAGCGATCCAACTGCGTCAACGCCTAGTAACGGAATAACAACGCCATTTTTGGTTTGTAACTGTGCTTCTGACATGGGGTACCTCCTATTTCTTTTTTCCCTAGTTTTAATTATACACTATAACGTATAAATGTAAATAGACAGTTTTGCTAAGGATGGCATACCGAAGGTACACCTCAAAATAACATCGACAGGCAATCAAATATCCACGTTTCCGCCAAAAAACGACATGGATATAGCGCAAATTCACTTCACGCTTAAAAGTTTTCAATTTGTAATAAAAAATCCTATTTATCCAGACGATAACGTATATACTATAATCACGTGTGAAAAGGTTGTGTATGCGTACAATATTAGTGTTACTGCTGTTGAGCATTTGTATCATTTTAATGGTGGGAATATATATCCAACAGCCACGACTGTTTGGCGATACTACGACGGTCGTAAATACTCCTATTATTGCAACGACCTATACACCATTAACGAACGCTGTTATTGATTTACAAAGTGTGAAATCAACGCAAACCGCAATAGCCAATGAAGCAACAGTAATGGCAGTACCACACGCAGCAACTGCCGTCATCAAAGTTCTGGAAACGATACAACCAACGATGCTGAAACCAGTCCTGCTCCCCGATACCGGGAGTGCCGACAGTAGTGATATTTGGAATAATACTCCCATTATGGTCTTGATTGGGATTTGTGTAGTGCTCAGTATTGGACTCTATTTGCAAAACAGACGTGCATTAAAGTAGTCAATAATGACACACCCATGACTGAAAAAAAACAGCCTACACGAAAAAAATTGCACCAAGTCAAACAACAGCTACAGTTCATCCGTAGTCACCGTCGGAGTCGGCTCAGGCATGATGCGCAACTCTCACAACGACGACGTATACAACAAATCACACGGATTATCATCACGCCAATCATTGTAGTGGCAATAGTAGCAACCATCTACCTCGGACTCCAAGCCGCAATAATCCAGGTAAATGAATTCCTCACCCCACCGCTCAAAATCGTCCAAATGACTCCCCCAGTAGACCGGCTCCCTTCAGCGATCCCACAACCGGGAAGTACCATCGCCACCCCACCCCCGACACCACAAATCACAGCCACCATTGGCAGTCAAGCCATCACCCACATCGCAATTCCAGCGATTCAGCTCGATAGTCCGGTAGTAGAGGTGGGCTGGGATAGTATTACCGATACAGATGGGAAAGCTATTTTGGTCTGGCAAGTTGCCCAATACGCCGTAGGCCATCACTACACCTCAGCCAACCCCGGCCAACCCAACAACATCGTGCTTAGTGGTCATGTGGGCGGCTATGGCAAAGTGTTTCGCAATCTCGATCAACTCAAACCAAATGATCAAATTATGCTTACGAGTGGTACTCAGATATTTACTTATATCGTCCAACAACAAATTATTGTTGAAGAACTCCATGCCAGCCCCAGTGAACAAATCGCCAATCTCAGCTATATCGACAGCACCCCCAGCGAAATGCTCACCTTGATTACCTGCTGGCCTCCCACAGGTGTTGATCGCTTTAGTCAACGCCTGATTATCCGGGCCCTCCCCCAACACGCTGGCACGCACAAATAACCCGGCACGCTACGCGACTATGCCGGTTGCGCTGGCAACCGTACAACGAGGTAGGAAGCATGAAGTCTGAAGTATTGACTTCCTCCTTCCGACTTCCTCCTTCATATTTCATTAAGCCCACCATGGCAGTGTAATAAATACACTACCATGGTGGGCTTCTCTAATCACTATTGTTTGTTGCTAGTGGGTTGTGGTACTCGTTTCCTGTTGACGTCCACGCCACCACGACGCAATGATAGCAATAATCAGTGTTGCCAACACCACCCCCAACGAAATCTCCACCGGCAGCTTGATTTTTTCGCCTAATAGTGCCAATGACGCATCGGGAAGGATCATCTTGACACCGACAAAGGCCAAAATAAACGCCAAAGCCGGCTTGAGGTAGACAAATTTGCCCATTGCACCAGCCAACACAAAGTACAAGGACCGCAACCCCAAAATCGCAAACACATTGGACGTATAGACAATAAACGGATCGAGGGTGACGGCAAAAATCGCCGGAATCGAATCTACCGCAAAAATCAAATCGGTGAATTCAACCACCAACAACACTGCAAACAATGGCGTCGCTTTGCGAATCCCGTTTTGGACAACCATAAACCGTTGCCCCACATAGTCATCGGTCATCGGCATGATACGGCGCAACCACTGCACCACCACATGATTGGCTGGGTCAACTGCATGATCGTCACTCTTGAGCATCCGCAAGCCGGTGATAATCAAAAAGCCTCCGAAAATCCAAATCACCCAATGGAATTGAGCGATAAGGGCTACTCCTGCAAAAATCATTACCCCACGCATCACCAACGCCCCAAGTACCCCCCAAAACAAGACGCGGTGTTGATAGGCGGCAGGCACAGCAAAGCTCCCAAATAACAACACAAAAATAAACACATTATCAACGCTGAGTGATTTTTCGATTAAATACCCGGTCAAAAACGCTATTGCCGCTTCGCTATTGGTGTAGCTACTCGCCGGCATAATAGTGTCCCAATAAAAATACAACCCGGCATTAAATACCAACGCCAACCCAATCCATACCACGCTCCAGGTTACCGCTTCACGCATCGATACCGCATGCGCAGTACGATGAAATACCCCGAGATCAATTGCTAACATGCCGAGCACAAATAGATTAAATGCAATCCATACCCACGTCGTATCCATAATTCCTCTACTTTTTGTAATACTACTTTGTTGTCACACCATGATAATAATGCATAAAAAATAATACGTATTAAAAACTATTTTTGTTGCATTAATACCTACGCCAATCTAGGCGGCTCGTTGGTTGTGGGGCGGTGCATTGATACGCAAAAGTGCTAAAATTGTGCAATCAATCGGTGATTTTAATTTGTTGTACAGTCAATACCTGCGCCAATTGAACGTGGCATAAAAATGGCTTTTGCCTTATAGTTTTGGAATCTAACCGCCAAAAACAAAGGAAAAGCCATAGATATATTCGCACTCTTTCACTCCTTTTGTCAAGTCTATTCCGCCACCATGCTCCGGCAGCTGAGCGACATCATTGCCGGCGCACTTTGTGCACCCCACACCATCACCATGCGCAATATTGCGCGCTGGAGCACGTACGGCTACCACACCGTGCAACAGTTTTTTGCCACCGACATCC
>JBBAWW010000085.1:0-14823 GCA_040397035.1 Roseiflexaceae bacterium
ATGGTGCCGACGTTGATGTGTGGCTTGTTACGCTCAAACTTCTGCTTACCCATGATGTGTATATTCTCCATGAACACGAATGCAGCGTAAGGCGCTGTTGCCCCCGCCGCAAGATCCCAATAAGATGGTGGAGCCCAAGATGGGGATTGAACCCATGACCTCGTCTTTACCAAAGACGTGCTCTACCACTGAGCCACTTGGGCACACCTGTTACCAACTATCACATACGTGGCCAAACGTATGTAACGAGAATGGTGGTGGGCCGAGCTGGATTCGAACCAGCGAAGGCGTAAGCCAGCAGATTTACAGTCTGCCCCGGTTGGCCACTTCGGTACCGACCCACATGCGTCTTTTCAGACAACGAGGTGTATTATACGGGGCGAAAGGAGAGATGTCAAACGGAATTTGCGACTATTTTTGATTGTGCGCAAAAAAAAGAAAATGTAACAATGATATTATTGACAAATAACAACAATTTTTTTGATTGTATTGCATTAAAATCTATTTTGAGATTGACAATACTTCGTCGACACCACGTAAGTGCCAAATCGGATTGAGGTAGCTACTGCGCAAAATCAAGCGGGCCGGGCGGATTAAATGTGAATCAGCAATAATTCCTGATTTGAGCCGACTGACCGAGCCACCCCGAGCCCGTACCACAGCACACGCAAAGGCAAAGCGATTGATGGCAGTCGCTCCTGCCAAATGCAGGGGACCACGATGATTTTGGCCAATCAACACGAGTAAGGCATGGGCTAATTCATCCACTAGTACGGGACAGCGCCATTCATCACGAAAGAATGTCACCTCGCGGAGCCCACTGGCTGCATCGAGGGCAAATTGTTCATGGGTACTGGGGGACTGTGTGGGAGTACTATAGAGCAACGAGGTGCGTACAATGCTGGCTTCGGGGTGTGATTGGGCCACACCGGCCTCTGCTACTGCTTTGGCGGCGCCATAGGCGGTGATAGGGTCGGGCATGTCGATTTCGTCATACTCGCTGGCGGTACCCGCAAAGACCATGTCACTGGAGATATGGATATGACGGGCATTGGCATTGGCAGCTGCTGCCCCGGCTTCGATGGCGCCGAGCACGGTGATATTGTGCAGATCGGCACCCGATTGGACGTAGGCGGTATGAATCACCGCATTAGGTCGATATGCGGCAATGGCGGCAGACAATTGCCCCCGTTGGCGTAAATCAATCACATCGGCATCACGATACCCCCGTGCTTGGTGCACACATCCCCGCACCTGCCAGCCATTGCTCGTCGCGATACGGGCGATATGCCCTCCTAAATAGCCCGAAATACCGGTGATGTAGAGACGCATGATGGTCGCTTTCTGATGGAATTGCATATCCAGTGTGATTTTTTAAAAATATACGCTACCCACCATGTTTTTGATGCCAGAGCGGTTATCACGGCATGAAATGCGGGTTAGCCAGCAAAAAATCAACGGCGAGTTGGGCTGCTTTGATACGGGCCACGGGCTGACTATTACCTTGACCACTGCCAAGTACGTGGGTGCCGACCATTATTTCAACTTCAAACACCCGTTGGTGCTCGGGACCATTCACCGATACGGTGCGGTAGATCGGCGTAATGTTGTAGCGTTGTTGACTGAGCTCTTGGATGTGACTGCGCACATCGGTGGGCGTCCCACTGGCGCGGAGCACTTCGAGGTGGGGTTGGAAGTGGCGCAACAGAAATTCGGTAATCACCGTTAACCCTTGGTCGAGATAGATAACAGCCACAATTGATTCAAATAAATCGGCTAGGAAGGTGGTGCGTTGGCGGGCACCGGCGTGTTCTTCGCCTTTGCTGAGGATGGCATAATCGCCGAGCTCGTATTGACGAGCGATGGTGGCGAGGTTTTCGGTGCGGATAAGCGCGCTCCGCAAGCGGGTCATGGCGCCTTCATCGGCAGTGGGGAAGGCGTGGTAGACCAACTGGGTGGCTACCATCGCCACAATAGCATCACCGAGGAATTCGAGGCGCTGGGTGTCGGCATGGAGCAGGGCTTCTTCGCCATGTTCATAGCGGTACGACTGATGCATCAGCGCACTGCGCAACAACGCCATGTCGGTGATGGTGATGCCGAGTTGTTGCGGCAATGCGCTGAGGGGACGTAGCATTGTTTAGGCATCCCAACGGCGTAACGCCAATGACACGTTGTGGCCACCGAAGCCAAACGAATTACTGACGGCGATGTCGATTTTGGCTGGTCGCGCCTGATTGGGCACATAATCGAGATCACAGGCGGGGTCGGGGGTGTGTAGATTGATGGTCGGTGGCAAGAGTTGGTTGTTGATGGCCAGCACACAAATCACCGCTTCGATGGCACCAGCGGCACCCACGAGGTGCCCTATTTGTGATTTGGAAGAGCTCACCGCCAACTTGTAGGCATAATCACCAAAAACACTTTTGATGGCCTGGGTTTCGGCGATGTCACCAGCATGGGTGCTGGTACCGTGTGCATTGACATAATCAACATCATTAGGGGCAATGCCGGCGGTTTTGAGGGCCATTTTGATGGCGCGGCCGGCGCCTTCGCCGCCGGGGGCGGGTGAGGTGATATGGTAGGCGTCGGCAGACAAGCCATAGCCGATTAGCTCGGCATAGATGGTGGCACCGCGGCTGATGGCCGACTCGAGCTCTTCGAGCACTACGACGGCGCCTCCTTCGGCCAGCACAAAGCCGTCGCGGGTTGCATCGAAGGGCCGCGAGGCAGTTTCGGGGGAATCATTGCGGGTCGAGACCGCTTTGTTGGCATTGAAGCCGGCAATACCGATGGGAGTGATGACGGCTTCGCTGCCACCGGCAATCATGATGGTGGCAACACCGCGGCGGATCAGCTCAGCGGCTTCACCGATGGCATGCGCCGAGGTGGCACAGGCAGAGGTTGGACAAAAATTGGGACCTTTGAAGCCATGCATCATCGATACTTGCCCAGAGGCCATATTGGTAATCATGGCGGGTACCATGAAGGGACTGACGCGGTTAGGGCCTTTGTCGCGTAGGATATACAGGTTCTCCGCGAGGGTGGCCAGTCCACCCATGCCACTACCAATCACGACGCCGATTTCTTCGGCGGTTTCGGGAGTGGCAACCACACCGGCCATGCGGATGGCTTCGTTGGCGGCGGCGATGGCAAAGTGAATGAACCGGTCGTTGCGACGGACGTCTTTGCGATCCATGTAGTTGGCTGGATCGAAATTTTTGACTTCGCCCCCAAACCGGGTCTCGAGGTTGCTCACATCACATTGGGTGATTGGCCCGACACCGCTTTTGGCTGTGCGGATTCCTTCCCATAGGCTGGGGATATCCAAGCCTAATGGGCTGACCGCCCCCATGCCCGTGACAACAACGCGACGTTGCTTCATGATCGCAATTCTCCTCACATTAACCATTCCCCGAAAGGCATTCTTGGCGTATGATACCATATGAGTACAACTTTTGTGCTTAACGCATGAAAATTATTTGTGTCATCGTGTATTCCTGCCTGGTGGTGCGGTGCTGATACGGCGACATTGGTGTGGAGTAGGGGCATCGAATTGGCGACGAGTGCGTACCCGATAATTGGACAGCCGCACCAGTTGTAGCGTTTTTATATAACGGAATATAACGGATATGTATGTAATCGGGACGGCAGGACATGTCGATCATGGCAAAACGACGTTGGTGCAGGCGCTGACGGGTATCAACCCCGACCGCTTACAAGAAGAACAACGGCGGGGCATGACCATCGAACTGGGATTTGCATGGCTGACGTTGCCGTCAGGGCGCGAGGTGAGTCTAGTTGATGTGCCGGGGCATGAGCGCTTTATCAAGCATATGTTGGCGGGGGTAGGGGGCTTTGACGGCGCAATGCTCGTGATTGCTGCCGATGAATCGGTGATGCCGCAAACCCGCGAACACTTAGCGATTATTGATTTGCTCGACATACGCCATGGGCTGGTGGTGGTCACCAAAGCCGACATGGTTGATCCGGCGTGGTTGCCGTTGGTACTCGACGACATTCGTACCCAAATTAGTACTAGTGCCTTGGCGCAGGCACCGCTGATCGTGGTGTCGGCACGGCATGGGCAGGGTATCGATACGTTGCGTCAGGCCCTCGACCAGATGGTGCAGCAATTGGTGGTGCCGGTACGCCGTGACGAGCCAGCCCGCTTGTGGGTGGATCGGGTATTTAGTGTGGATGGATTTGGCGCAGTGGTGACGGGCACATTGCTGGCCGACACGCTGGCAGTGGGGATGGAAGTCGAAGTGGCACCACGCGGCTTACGGGCCCGGATTCGTGGTTTGCAGATGCACCGCAGCAAAATCGACGTGGCCCAGCCAGGCACGCGGGTGGCGATTAATCTGGCGGGAATCTCGCACCACGACATCCAACGAGGTGATTTGATTACTGTGCCACAAGCGATTGTGGCCACCCAACGCATCGACGTGCGCCTGCAGGTGGCGGGGATTGCGCCCCGAGCGGTGATCCAAGGGATGCACCTCGATTTGTTTGTAGGAGCTGCCGAAACACGCTGTCGGGTGACGACGCTTGAAGGTGATGCGATTGCCCCGGGCGAAAGTGGTTTAGTCCAGCTCCACCTCGATTCGCCCTTGCCGTTGTGGCGGGGCGATCGCTTGATTGTGCGTCAGGCCTCGCCCAGTATCACCATGGGAGGCGGCAAAGTAATTGATGCCCATCCGGCCCGCCATCGCCGCCTGCGCCCCGAAGTAATTGCCAGCCTGACCGCCTTGGAACGGGCCACGCCGGCAGATTTGTGTTGGGCGGTGGTACGTGGCCAATTGTGTCGGGTGAGTGACGTCATC
Source organism: Roseiflexaceae bacterium (assembly GCA_040397035.1). Taxonomy (GTDB): domain Bacteria; phylum Chloroflexota; class Chloroflexia; order Chloroflexales; family Roseiflexaceae; genus UBA965. The sequence goes on from JBBAWW010000085.1 coordinate 4,827, forward strand.
AGCCAAACCCACTTGAGTGCCGCTGTGGTACAGCAAACCCTCGCCAGCATGGCGACGGTGGTGCGGGTAGCTGATGACTGGGTAGCAGATGGCGCAATGCGCGATTTGTTACGCCAAAAAACAGATAAAACGCTGGCTAGTTATTTGACGCGGGCGCCGCTCCGGATTGGCATGCCTCGTGAAGAACTCCGCCGGCGCCTAGATTTGGGGGCGGCGGCCTTTGATGTGGTGCTGGCGCATTGGCAACCGGCGTATGAAGCGTGCGGTGATGGGCTAATCAGACCACAGGGCTATCAGGTGCAGTTGACTGCGCCGCAACAGCAGGTGGTGGCAGGTAGTATTGCAATGCTCGCGGCAGCGCCGTACAGTCCCCCCGAAGTGGCGGTAGAGCGTGAATTGTTGGGGTATATGCAGGCCAGTGGTTGGGTGATGGAAGTCGCCGAGGGAATTGTGTTTCACTACCAGGCCTGGCACGAAATCGTGACGTGGGTGTTGACGACGATTGATACCCACGGGAGTGTGAGTGTGGCGCAACTGCGGGACCGCTTTGATACCACGCGTAAATATGCCTTGGCGATGATGGAATATTTGGATAATAAGCGGATAACCCGGCGTCGCGACGATGTGCGAGTGCGGTTTTGAGCCAGAGAAATGAGGAATTGCGATGCCAATGATACGGACGCCGTGGTCACGCTCTTGGAATCTGGCGGTGTGGTTGGGTGTGACGGCCTTGATCGCCCGTGCTGGTGCCAAAATAATGGCGACCCGCGAACGGCAGTCACCTACGGCGATGGTTGATTGGCAGACGGCATTGCGTACCGCCCAACGACTATTGCCGGTATCGTTCCAACCGCCAGAATATAATTACCAAGCCTTGGTTGATCGGGCGGCGCCACACGTGGCAGCGCTGACAGGGTTGCAGGTGCCAGCTGGAGCACTCGTAGTGCGAGTGGTTGACCAGCAGGCGTGGGTGCGTGCCAATGTGCGGACGTTTGCGCAACTGATGCAACCACTCGAACCGGTCTATTTTGCGCAGCTCCATGACGACGACAGTGATTGGGGTCTGGCAGCGCGTCACCTCACTGGTCGCGTGGCGGGGGTGCAGAGCGGGGCGCTGTTGAGTTGGATGGCGACGCGGGTGCTGGGGCAGTACGATGTTGCTTTTTTGCAAGATAATCAGACGCCGGGTGAATTGTTGTTGGTCGAACCCAATATAGCCCGGATTGCCCGTGAACAAGCGGTCGATGTGGCCGCATTGCGGGAATGGATTGTCATCCATGAAGTGTCGCATGTATTCCAATTTGAAGGAGTGGCGTGGTTACGTCCTTACATGCACGACTTGATGACGCGGTTTATTGCGACGATGGCAGACCAGATGACACAACCGGCGAGTGGCGTTGCGGCAGTGATGCAACGGGCGGTGCAGCGTGGTGGCCAAGGGAATTGGATTGAGTGGGTGCTGAGCGATGCACAACGGCAGATTTTCGATGAAATGCAGGCGGTGATGTCGCTCATCGAAGGGCACTCCAATTATGTGATGAATCGGATTGGTGCCCAACAAATTCCCCAATTTGCACAATTACAACGCCGCATGGAAGCGCGCCAGCAGCAACGCCCAACCCTCGACAATCTCATCATGTATGCCACCGGGATGCATGTCAAAATGGCCCAATACAGCACCGGAGAAGCGTTTGTGAATGCGATTGCCGCTCAGGGTGGCGATACCTTGGTGGCCCAATTGTGGCAATCGGTTGTGCATATTCCGACGGCGGATGAACTTGTGCATCCGGACCGGTGGCTGCGGCGGATGGACGTTGTCGTCACTGATGTCAAAATGAAGCATAGTTGGTGATTGTAACGCCAACCAGTAATTCTATTAAATTGGTCATCGCCGGCCACCCTACAATCCAGCTGGATTGTAGGGTGGGGGTGCCTATTGGGTAATAACGGTTAGCGCTGGTGGTGTGCGTCAGCAATGTGAAATAGGGAATCACGCCGAGTGTCATGGCGAGGATCAATGTGCGTAAAAACCGTAACATGGAGCAGTTGTTTCCTTGAGTGGGGTGTAAAAAGATGTTTTGGTGATAGAAAAAGCTAAATCGAAAGGACCACCAATGTTATTATCGCATGTTCCGCTGTCTGTGCAGACCCAAATTAACCAATGTGTGGCTGAGATGCGCCTGATACTGGGCACATCATGTGCGTTGGTGGTGCATGGATCGATTGCGCTGGATGATTTTCATTTGGGGCAAAGTGATATCGACATCTTGGGGTTTGTCGACACCCCACTGACGGCGGCGCAATTGCGCGGGGTGATGCAGGTGCTCGTGACCAATTCACTGCAACCGGCCCCGATTGAGTTTTCGTTACTTGATCGTCGGGTGTTGACGGCCTGGGTGCATCCGGCGCCGTATTTGCTCCACTATGGCGAATCGTGGCGGGCGGCGATGACCACTGCCCTCGCCGATCCCCAGCATGATTGGCTGACGGTGCGCCACGACCCTGACCTGAGTGCCCATTTGGCGGTGGCGTACGCCCGCGGGATAGTGATGGCGGGGGCGGTGACCATCCCGGCACCGACGGTGGCTGATGCCTGGGCGGCGGTGTGGTACGACATCAAAGATGCTGCGGAGCAAGTGGATGCAAACCCCAGCTCTGTCATTTTGAATTTGTGTCGGACGTTGTGGTGGCGCCAGACCGGACAGGTCGTCTCGAAAAGTGCTGGTGGCGTGCTGGTGTTGCCACAGCTCGCCGGCGATGCCGCCCAAGTGGTGACGCAGGTGCTGGCGTTGCGGCGTGGCGAGACCGTCCAATTGCCGGCAGCGGCGGTATTGCACGGTGTGGTGGCGGAATTGTTGGGGCGAATTGCGGGCAGCTGAGAGCTGCAGCAGGCTGCGACTGTACTCTTTATCTCGCGCAGAGGGCGCAGGGCACACAGAGGGTGCAGAGAGGTGTTTTGTTGATTGCGGTGCGCCGATGCACGGCTGTTTGAACGATATGCTATTGTCTCGCACAGGGCACGCAGAGGGCGCAGAGATGTTTTGTTAATTGTGGTGCGCCGATGAATACCTGTTTGTGCGATATGCTATTGTCTCGCACAGGGCACACAGAGGGCTCAGAGGCGTTTTGTTGATTGCTGTGCACCGATGAACGTCTGTTTGAGCGATATGCTATTGTCTCGCACAGGGCACACAGAGGGCGCAGAGACGTTCTATTGATTGCGGTGCACCGATGAACGTCTGTTTGAGCGATATGCTATTGTCTCGCGCAGGGCACGCAGAGGGCGCAGAGGCGTTTTGTTAATTGCTGTGCACCGATGAACGTCTGTTTGAGCGATATGCTATTGTCTCGCACAGGGCACACAGAGGGTGCAGAGGCGTTCTATTGATTGCGGTGCGCCGATGCACGGCTGTTTGAACGATATGCTATTGTCTCGCACAGGGCACGCAGAGGGCGCAGAGATGTTTTGTTAATTGTGGTGCGCCGATGAATACCTGTTTGTGCGATATGCTATTGTCTCGCACAGGGCACACAGAGGGCTCAGAGGCGTTTTGTTGATTGCTGTGCACCGATGAACGTCTGTTTGAGCGATATGCTATTGTCTCGCACAGGGCACACAGAGGGCGCAGAGAAGTGTTCTATAGTGGCGACCGATTGATACCCACCCCATGCGAGATGCGCGGTGTCTCACGTAGAGCCGCAGTAGGCTGCGACTGTACGTGCCCCATCATGAATCCGGTGTGCCATCATTGATGACGACACGGGTGGCGGGCGCTATGGGGTGATGTGCGTTGTGGTTTATGGAGGAGTGATTGTTGGATTTGCAGTACGGGTCCGGGTGGGAGTGCGGGTACGGGAAGGCGTGAGCGTCCGAGTGGGAGTGCGCGTACGGGTGGATGTGCGGCTATTAGATGGGGTAGACGTGACTGTGGGGGTACGGGTGTGCGTCGCGGTAGGGGTGCGGGTGAGTGTGCTTGTTGCCGTAATCGTAGGTGTACACGGCATTGAGAGGGTGAAACACGCGGGGATACCTATTTGTCTGTACGTGTTATCGCCCCAGGCAACGATGCTTCCATCTGATTTGAGTGCTAGCGAATGCATGCCACCGGCAGCGATTGCCGTGACATTGGTGAGCCCAGCGGGAACGTTAATTTGTTTTTCCCAATTTTTGCCCCAGGCAACAATCGTACCATCAGATTTGAGGGCGAGTGAATGCCAGACCCCCGCGGCAATGGCCACCACATTGGTTAACCCAGCAGGAACACTGGATTGGCCATATGAATTATCCCCAAAGGCTACCACGGTACCTCCAGTCCGGAGCGCCAGGGAATGCCAACCTCCTGCGGCGATGGCAATCACTTGGTCGAGGTCGGCGACATTCCCTTGTCCGTAGGCATTGGATCCCCACGCTTCGATTCTGCCGTTGGATTTGAGTGCCAGTGAATGCCAGCTTCCAGCAGCAATGGCGACCACATTGGTGAGCCCGGTGGGAACGGTACATTGCCCTTCCATGTTGCGCCCCCAGGCAGCGACGGTGCCATCGGCACGCAAGGCCAGGCTATGATAGCGCCCGGCGGCAACCGCCAACACGCCCCTGACGCTACCTGGAATGACGATTGAATTATCGTTGTACTGTCCCCACGCAGTAATCGAGTTATCGGTGCGCCGTACCAGCGTATGCCACCTCCCGGTGGCAATGGCGGCGACATTGGTGAGTCCTGCCGCTGCTGTAGTCGAATTATTGTCGCTGCCCCAATTAATGACTGCACCAGCAAAATCCAGTACCTGCGAATTCGCATATCCAGCCCCGAGGCGGTTGGTCTGTGCGACGAGCGGTAAGGGCGAGGGTGTTAACGAGGGCGTGAGGGTTAACGAGGGCGTGAGGGTTAACGAGGGCGTGAGGGTGAGAGACGGTGTCTTGGAGATTGTGGGTGTAGGAGTACTCTGATCGACATGCTGGTTAATGAATGAAGTAAACGCTGATACACGAGTGTAGACTCCGGGGTAATTTTTGTCCCCACAAACCCCCCAACTGACAATTCCTAGCAGGACTGGATTAAAGTTGCTATCGAGCTTAATAGCCGGCCCACCACTATCGCCTTGGCACGAGTCAATCCCGCCGTTTGTGGTATCGCCGGCACAAAACATATTACTAGTGATAATACCACCCCATAAGTTGTTACATGTAATGCTTGAAACAATGGGAATCGTGACTTTTTTTAAAAAATTTGAAGAATTCCCACCAGCAGAGGTAAGGCCCCACCCGCTGACAGTGATTGACCCCGAGGTATAGAGGGTATTGTCCGTACTGGTTGCCGGGCGAATGATGTTGACATAGGTGTTTAGTGTTACAGGTGTGGCTAAACGAATTAGTCCGATATCGGAATCAAGGGTTGTGTCGTTATAACTCGGATGAATAATGATTTGTGAGGCGTAGCGGAGTTGAATATTGGCACCGGGCGTATATAAATAATGTTGGCCCATTACGACGATAATGTTACTCGCTGATAGGCCATCTATACAATGGGCGGCAGTCACCACCCATTCAGAAGTAAGTAATGACCCACCGCATATGAGGCCAGATCCATAACCATACCCTATCATGACTTGCCATGGGAATTTACCCGGAGATGCAGCTCCACCCCCCACAATCTGTGGTTGACTTATGCCTAATGTAGATGCATTATTGGTTGGTTGGTTGGTTGGTTGATTGGTTGGTTGGTTGGTTGGTTGGTTGGTTGGTTGGTTGGTTGGGCAAACAGATATGGGTGGGCATAAAGCGACATTGCCAGCACACAGACAATAATCCAAATAGGGTGTATTATTCGGCGCATGTCGTAGGCTCTAATCTCTAATCATTACGTATTACTATTTTTAACGTATGACGTTAAAATACTGCACGTATCATAACAGAAGTGGCAGCAGGCTGCGGTTGTACGGTATCTTTCCGAATAGCACGCCGCGGAGATTTCACGCTACGGGTGCCGTGGCACCCGGCATGGAATGACGGTGGGGGTGTTGCCGTGGCACTCGGCATGGAATGACGGGGGGGATATGGGATGATTAGCGTTGTTCGAGGACATGCCTCGAACCTACAATTATTGGTGGTGCGACATCACTTCATGCTTCCGACGTCGTATACGCCACCCGCGGAGATTTCACGCTACGGGTGCCGTGGCACCCGGCATGGAATGACGGTGGGGGTGTTGCCGTGGCACTCGGCATGCCATGACGGGGGGGATATGGGATGATTAGCGTTGTTCGAGGACATGCCTCGAACCTTCGATTATTGGAGTCCCATCATGAATCCGGCATCCCATCATCAATCACGATCCGTTTAATCACCGCGAGCATCTGCACCGCCGTCAAATTGCGTTGGTTGTAGCCATAACGCAAACCGGTGGTCGTAAAATTAGCTTCTTGGTCACCCAAATAAATACTAGGGTGGATGCCGTCAGCACTAATCCCCTGGTTAATCACACTTGGGTCTTGGAGTGCCAACCAATAATTCCAGAGTGGGCTACCGGTGCTTTGTGCGACGGCAATAATCGCCGCGTTGTAGCTGGCCACCCGCCCCGCATAACTGTCTGTCCGCCCGGGAATGGTACTCAGTACTGGAATCACCCCCGCGGCCACACTTTTTTGCACAATCGACGTCAATTGCGTGCGAAAGGCGTTTACGTCGTTGTAGCGCTCCAAATCGTTGGTGCCGTACATAATCAGCACAATGCTGGGCTTTTTGCGTTTGAGTTCACATAACAACGCCGTATTGTTGGGCGCAGTACATCCGCTGGGGAGTGGATTGAGGACGGCTAGGGCATAATCGGCGCTCCAACCACTGTCGGCGCTGACACTATAGGCATTAAATGAATTTGAATCACTGCACCAGGCACTGCCGTATCCCGTTGGGAAGGCGGTGGTGCGAAAGAAACTAATCGTACTTGCCAGGCTACTATAATCTCCCAAATCTTCACTCTGGCAACCGATGTCCGTCAAAAAAGAACCCGAGGCCGTGATGCTATCGCCTACTTTGGCAAATACGCCGGCACGATTCCCCAATGTCTGGCCACTCAGATAAATCGCCCGCAGGGTCGCCTTGCTGGCACTATCAATCACCGGCACGATGGGCATTTGGGCGACACTGCCCGGCGTGACACTGATGGTGGGGGTACGACTGGCGGTTAGTGTTTTGCTAGCGGTATTCGTGCGGGTATTCGTGCGCGTACTCGTGTGTGTGCGTGTATTGGTATAGGTGCGGGTATTGCTGGGGGTGGGGGTATAGGTGGAGGTGCGTGACATGGTGAGGGTGCGTGACATGGTGGGCGTTTTGCTATTCGTCGGTGTGTTGCTGTTGGTGGGTGTTTTGGTTGCCGTGCGGGTGTTGGTCGGCGTCCGCGTATTGCTGGGGGTGGGGGTATAGGTGGGTGTTCGCGACATGGTGGGTGTTCGCGACATGGTAGGTGTATTGCTGTTGGTGGGTGTTTTGGTGGAGGTTCGGGTATTGGTATAGGTGCGAGTATTGCTCGCGGTGGGGGTATTGGTAGGCGTGCGCGATACGGTGGGCGTTTTGCTGATGGTAGGGGTGGCCGTGTCGGTGCGCGTCTGGGTATTGGTACGGGTGTTGGTGGCGGTACGGGTGTTGGTGGCGGTACGGGTGTTGGTGGCGGTACGGGTGTTGGTTGCGGTATGGGTGTTGGTTGCGGTATGGGTGAATGTACGGGTGCGACTAAACGTCGGCGTGGCCAGTGGGGTATTGGTTGCTAGGGTATTATCGCTACTCGCATACGCACCCGGTATGCCCGGTTGCCGGGCAGTATTACTGATATCGCGCAGGATCTGGTTGTGTAAATCACCCAACGGGGCCTGGGGTAAGCTAGGCCGATTATCGGGGAAGTCAGGAATCACCACACTGGTGATGCTGGCCAGATTCCCCGCCGCCAGCGGCCGAAAATTCCCCACACTTGGGTCGGCGAGCTCTGGTTGCACCGTGTTGATGTAATTGTCACGCACGAGTTGGGCTGCATTGCAGGTGGGATTGCTATCGGCGCAACCGTCGTCACCGCCAACCCCGAGGGCTAAACCTGCCGAGCCGTTCCAGATGATATTGCCTTTGATTTGCAGGTTGGTGTCGGTGGTGCTGGGGTTGGCAATGTTCGTCCCGCCATTTGGCGTGCGCGGCCCATAAATCGCGAAATGTTGCCATTGGCTCTGCACCCCCGGCGGGTTGTAGATGATGTTGTTGTAAATAAACACGTTGCGGTCGGGAATCGGCTCGCCATCGCTACCGATTGTCGTAGTGCCCCAGCCGTTGCGTGCCAAATTTGTGCCACAACTAGTGGCGTCACCATCACACGAGCGCAACCCAAACACTACTTCGATGGCGTGGCTAATGGTCCCCACGCGGTAGAGCGTGTTGTACGCCAACAAAATATTGTAGCCCCCATTGACGCCCATGCCCGCCCCGAGTGTATCGTGGACGACGTTGTTGATGAATTTGATGTCGTAGGCTTCATAATGTAGCCAGGGCGTGACCATGTATTCAAACCCGGTGCCTTGACCAGCAACATAGCCCCCCACATCACAGTTGTAGATTTCGTTACCTTCGATGCGGATGTTGGCCGAGCCCCCTTTGGTGTACATGCACCAATCACCGGCATTGTGGATGACGTTGCTCTGGATGTGACCATATTGCACCGCCACAAAGTCGATATTGTTGTCGGCGGCACTACTGATATTGTTGTTTTCGAGATACACATATTGTGATTGGTTGACCTTGAGCGTTTCGTGGGCTTCACGACTCGGACCGCCGTTCAAGGTGCTGTTTTTGATCAACAGGTGATTACACTGCTCGCAATGCACCACATCACCGCCACCAGCCGGGATGATGGCTAGATCAATCAGGTACAGATAGGACACATTGTATATATTGAGGTCGCGGGTGATAGTGGCAGCACCCGCGCCATCGGCGCTACGGATGATGATCGGGAATTGGGCGGTACCACGCCGGTTTTCCCAATAATTCGGCATCCGCGTCGTGTCATACACGCCACGTACCAGCATGATTTGATAGCCGGTGGTGAGGGTGGTATTGGCGGGGATGCTGTTCCAGACGGCGCTCACGCTCCGTTTGGCACTGGCGCGACTCGCACCGTTGTTGGCATCGTTGCCGGCAGTGGCATCGACCCAAATCGTTTGCAGGGTGGGGCTGCCCATATCATAAAACCGCGCATCACTATCGGCGCGCACGGGGAGGCGAGTGACGATGATGATTGTCACCACGATTAGGCTGATAATGAGTTGTGGTAGCCATGATGCTGATTTCATATGCCTGTGACGTTTCTGGGTGAAAAAAGTTCACGGTCGTAGCGGTGAATAAGCCGTGCGTTTCACGACACATTGCCCGTTCATGCGACTATAGCACACGGGTATTGCATTGCAATGCTCGTGTGTCAGATTGGTATGGAAACGCTGTGTGGGGAGGAAATTGGCATACCGAGCAATTTGGATTTGCAATGGCAATTTTTTTAGAGTATACTAGACACGGTGTGAAGGCGGGTAGCTCAATTAGGCAGAGCAGCGGCCTCCAAATCCGCAGGTTACAGGTTCGATTCCTGCCCCGCCTGCCAACAACAACGTGGTCGGTGTCAAAACCGACCACGTATGTACATCCTAGTTGGAGAGATGGCGGAGTGGTCGATCGCGCTCGTCTTGAAAACGAGAGAACTAACGTTCCGAGGGTTCGAATCCCTCTCTCTCCTCCATCCACGTTTTGACATGGGGAGGTCGCATAGTCGGCCTAGTGCGGCGGTTTGCTAAACCGCTATAGAAGCAATTCTATCGAGAGTTCGAATCTCTCCCTCCCCGCCACCTAAACCGTTCGGCTTACGCCGGCGGTTTTTTTGTAATATCAATATGTGATAGAATAAATCTATAATTAACCCCGATTGCTAGTCTAGCGGTGATTTGACACACTCAACGCACAAAGTGATGCGGCAAT
>JBBAWW010000086.1:0-9154 GCA_040397035.1 Roseiflexaceae bacterium
CGCCAGCACCCCTCACCACCCCCGCCCCAACACGCGCCGGGCATCGTCGTCGTCGACCACCACCGCGCACGCGTCCCAATCGATGGGGGTGACTGCCGTGTATTTGCGCACAAAGGGGTGATACTGGGGTAGACGCGACAACAACGCCTCGGCGTCTGATTGCGCACCCAAGGCCATATCAATCCACACATCACTAAGCACATCGGGGATCTGCCCAAACAGGTCATAAATGTGCTTGAGCCGCTCCGACAAAAGCGTGTGCACCCGGTCTTCGACCGAATCTCGGTAGCGCATGTTGTAGATTTCGACCACGTCACGCAATTGACCGATGCGCTGGATGCGCCCTTTGCGTTGCTCGAGCCGCGTCGGATTCCACGGCAGGTCGAGATTGATGAGGCACCCCATGCGCTGCAAATTCAACCCTTCGGATGCCGCATCGGTGCCCACCAACATGCCGATTTCGCCCCGTTGCACCATGCGTTTGACGTCGTCACGGCCGAGGCTCTGCCACACCCCCGCCTGCCATACCCCTGAGCGCCCACCACCCGCATAGACTGCCACTCGCTCTGCCGGAAACACCTCTTTGAGGTAGTCGGCCAACCAGGCCACACTGTCGTAGTATTGACTAAAAATAATCACCCCTTGCGCCAACCACCGCTGCCCACGCAATAATTCGACCACCCGTGCCGCTTTGGGATCTTGGTCGTGATTGGCCAGCAAATGGGCATGACAGGCTTCCAAGGCCTGCCGTTCTTCACGACTCATCCCCACCAAGGTCGAATAATCACCACGCTCGAAATCGTCATCGTCGTCGAGCAATGCCTGGTCATCACGCGCCAGCAAGCGCTCGACGGTTTGTCTGCCGGCCGCAATACTGCTCCCCATGCGCCGCAACAACAAGGTTTTGATGAAGCCGGCACCACGTACCCGCTTGCCCAAATGGTGGGTGTATGTTTCGGCGCATTCATAGGCTTTTTTGAGGTGGATCGGCAAAGGGATGGCTTCGCTGTCGCGCTCGCCCAGCAAGCGCACTTCGATGCGCTTGAGGTAGGGTTGACCCGTCTGCGGGTTAATTTCGCGCTCGAGTTGGTCACGACTGCGCCGCACAATGTGCCTGATAATCGGATTGTGTTGCGAAATGTATTCGGGGAACCAATCGCGGATGCGTTGTTGCTCGCCCCGCGACAGTTGCTCGATGGCACTGCCGGCGACGTGTACCACGCTATCGCCAATCCCCAGCTCACGCCGCAATTGGCGCGCATCGTGGCTCACGGCCGCCGCCGGCAAGGGGTCACGCAACCATTCCCATTGCGTGCCTAGATCGTGGGGGATGTCGCTCCGTTGCATCACCAGATTTAGCGCCGTGCTGATGTCGCGTTGCCAGCGACTATACTCACTCCCCAGCACTTGGGGGGCGTTTTGGGCGAGGGCATGCAACAAATCCCAGGCTTCGATGGGGTCGATTTGGACGGGAGTGGCAGTCGCCAGCAACATGGTGGTGGTGCGCGCAGCAATTTTTTGCACAAATTCGAGTAGCTTGTTGGGGAGGGCATCGGCAAGTCTACGTCCATCGGTGATGTCGCGCCGACGAGCCCGATGTGACTCGTCGACAATTACACAGGCATAGCGGAGCGTCAACAATTGCGCGACCACGGCGTTAGTGGTGGTGTTGGTAATCAGCCCTTGCGACACAATCCCTACCCGCCGCGGGCACTGCGTAATCGGCACCCGCAACGCCCGGTCTTGTTCGTCGTACCAACAATTTGCTTCCCAGATGGCCGAGGGCATGCCCATTTTTTCGCTGAGCTCGTTTTGCCATTGTTTGGTCAAGGTGCGTGGGCAGATAATCAAGATGGGGGCATCGTCGAGCAAGGCGATTAATTTGGCCGCCAACCCCAATTGCAGCGTTTTGCCCAATCCTACTTGGTCAGCGAGGATGTAGCGGGCTTGCCGATGCGGCCCGATGTGGTCTTCGTAGACTTTTTTGATGAAAAACTTCTGGTGCTCCCACAAGCCGACATCAATACGCTGAATCGGAGATTCAACGATCACACTGGCAGGGTCGCGTTGCGGGTTGTCACGCCAGTCTTGTACGCTGATGACGCGGCGCGTGGCCAAGCGCCCAATGTCAACAATGATTTCGGGCGGCAGGGGGAACTCTTGGCCGGCCAGCCACAACGCCTCAAACTCTTGTTGGACCCAGGCCACCCCGGCTTCGCTCTGGTCTTCCCACAACATTTCGTAGTTTTGGCTCCAGCCAGCCAAGGTTTCGTTGACACTCCCCAAAAAAGTACACGCTGGCTGGTGCGGGTAGCGAATCACCCCCGCTTTGCCGTGCATCATCCCAAAGGCGCGGTCAGGCACAATCCGCACCACCAGGCGCTCGTGCACCAATAATTCGTAGAGTTGCTCAAGGTGTTGCGCGGTCACGGCGGCAGCGGGCGCAATGATGTGGGCAGGGACGAATTCATTCCATTGCTGGCGCAAGGCCATTTGGGCGGCATAACCGTTGCGGGCATCATCGTCATTGAGGCGACCATTACACACCACGCGAATCTGACCATTGACTTGGTGGTACGCCTCACCCGCTACGTGCAACAACGACGAACAAAAATAGCCGGCGATGCGGTCGTAGTGGCTGGCCCCTTGCAGGCGCGCCGTCAGATATGTGACCAAACTGGCATTCCGGGAACTAAAACGTTGAATCATGGCTGGTTCCTTTGTTGGCAAAACAGTACCCGACCGTCAGGGCTTGCGGGTGCTGGGCAACCAGGTTCGCACCCACCACCGTGAGCAAAACAGCGCCTACAGATGATGATTGCGGACGGCACCCAACAAAATAGCCGCACCTTGGCCGTCACGTTGCCAATGAGGCATTTGGTCTTGATAGACCAAGGCTTGCATGTAATCGAGCAACACAATGATGCGGTCGCGCATATCCCAATAATTGGGCACTTCGGTACTAATCCACAGCAGGCCGCGCGCGGCATCATCGTATTTGGTGGTGACATAGATGGCCATCAACACCTGCCGCAACAGCGACGCCGCAAATTCACCATTGCGCAGATTCCCATCGCGTTGTTCACTGGGGGTGGCTACCCGTGCTTCGTTGGCACGACCACTAGCCAGTAATTGCTCGTAATCACTTATCCCAAAGCCCCTGGCCAGCTCTTGCATCATGCCGATGCGCCGTTCGCCGTGGGCATCGTAGCTCAGCGCCTTGAGATAAAAGCGTTCGATCATGCTCAAGCGACGCCATTCTTCGGCAGGCAAGCCGAGTGGCACGAGGTGGTCGCAGGCGATGGCGATGGCGTTGGCGATGACCTGCTCTACTTTGCCTTGCACACCCCGTTGGCGCGGGCGCAACAATTCACGTTGGGGGTCGAGGTCGGCGAGGCGCTGGGCGGTCAATACCCGCAAGGCGGCCGCATATGCGGCTAATTGGTAATCGGTGTCGTTAAACATGCTGTGGGCGGTCCCGTCGAGCTGCGTCATGGCATCGAGCTGGTGGCGCACTTCGGCATCGATGAGCGGGGGGATTTCGTCGAGGAACATGACGTTGTCATCGTCGTCGATGCGCTTGCGCAACACCAAAATCACGGTGCCTTGGACGTAATTCCCCACCTTGAGGGCCGAATTGGTTTCGGTGGCGATGGTCCAGGCGGCAGTCACCCGCAACCCGGCCGACCACAAAATCAAGGCCAAATCGGCCCAGACGGCGGCATCTTTGTGGGTAAACATCACCACTTGCAAGCCGTTGGCCGGCATCTGCTGTGCCAAGCGCTGATAGCATTCGACCATGGCACGGCGGAAGCCGTCGTCGTTGCCTTTGACGGCCCGGGTGCGTTGCGTGTCGCGGGCCCAGCCCCGCGCCTGCAATACGGGTTGCGCCCAAGCCACAAAGTATTCAGTGATTTCTTCGTAATTCACGGCGTCCGCATAGGGTGGGTCGGTAATCCAGATGTCTGCCACAAACGGTATCGTGCGGGCATCACCATTCCGGACTTGGGTATCGGTGGTGATATGCGCAAAGGCCGTTGGCTGATACCGCACAAAAATATCTGAGAGCAACGAAGTACCGCGGCTCGGGTAGTTGTAGTTGGTATTGAGGGCTTGGTTGGCAAATGTGTTACTAATAGCACCACCTCCTCCACTTTTTTGCGGACTATTATCCCAGCGACACAATTTTGAATTATAGTCGAGTAATTTATTCATCCCCACCACACTCACCGCAGTCTGGAGCACATCATCGCCAATCGTTGCCACTTGTGCACCAATCAAGCCATGATAGAGGAGTTGGCGGGGCGTATAGAGGTGATGCCAATGCGTCCAACCACGAGTACGAATAGGTTCATCTGTTTTTTGACCGGGCTCAATGCGTGACGATGGCACAATCCCCTGGGTTTGCCAAGCGCTGATGCGCTCATTGAGCAACGCCAGCACCTGGGCTTCGCGGGCCAAATCAGTCGCATCGGGAGCCGTAAAGTGGTAGCGGGTACGGGTACGCCCAGCCTCGTCGCGATAGGTTTCGATCCAGCGGATGCAGTAGAGCCGCTCTTGGAAGACGTCATCGGGGCGGGGCACGATGTCGTGGGCTTCCCACATACGCAGGTCACGGCGCAGGCTGGCAATCGGGCTATCGAGGCCGCCATGGGGCGGGTACAACCGGCTCTCACGCACGGTACCGGCGGCTTTGGCGGCAGCGATCTGGGGAGCATCGGCCGCACTGATGATGGCGATATCATAGCGTTGGTGGGCAGCATCGGGTACGAGTTGCGCCACCACGCCGTATTTTTCGGCAATCACCCAGCTGGGGGCGAGTGGCACCGTCCAGCCACTTTCGGGGTCACGCACTTCGGTGCAATAAATAAACGCATCGGCACACCAGCCTTGGGCGTTGCGTTCGATGCCCCAAGCGTCGATTTGTTGTTGCACACTTGCCATGATAGATTCGAGCGTAGCGCGTACCTGCACGCCCAGCGCATCGCCACCACCCACCACATGCAAGGCGGCCCAGGTCAGCAAGGTGGCGATGGGGTTGAGGTCACTGGCACGCACATCGCAGCCGAGGCGGGCAGCTTCAAAGGGAATCGAGCCACCACCACAAAACGCATCGCCAATCACAGGGCGATGCCCAAAGCGCCGTTCGCCCAATTCTTGCACGAGTTCCACCAACGACTGCGCCTGGGTGCCGAGGTGCGCATTAATCGCCTGCCACGTGGCGGCATCGGGGCCGCTGATTTCTTCGGGGCGGAGGCAGTATTCGAGATATTGGGCATAGGGCATCTGCCGTAGCAACAACGTCAAAAGCTCTTGCTGGAGCGGTTTGGCGAGGGTGGGGGGCAGCTCATCGCCGCCACCAAACAGTGCACGTTGGGGCGCAGGCAATTGTAGCCACAGTGCCTGTTGCACCGCCCGGGGGATTGGTTTGGTGCGGCGGCGGGCCAGCCCCGCCTCATCCATGGTCATCAACTGCAAAAACACTTCGCGGTCGCGGAGCGGATCATCACTGACCGGCAACAGCACCCCCAACACCACCGCCCGCACCAACACCAGCGGCTTGCGCCCCCACCATTTGCCGAGGCCAGTCAAGGTTTGCGAGGCCCCCGCCATCCGTTCTTTGTAACTTTCGGCAGACAAGGGCAACACAGGAAAAAAGCGTTCGATCAAGGCGGGCATATCATGCGTCATGGTCGGGTCCTCCGGTATGGCGCTGTGCCGCATACAAACCGCCCTTGAGAATCTGCATGGCCGCTTGCCATGGTTGCCAGCGCGGAATGGGCGCAGTCAGCGTGTGAATGGTCGTCAACAGGGGCAACAATAGGGCCGGGATGGTGGGCATATTGCGGAGCAACGTTTCGACTGCGGGTTGGGAAGGATGTGTCAGTTGGGCCAGTAGCTTCCACAACAGACCACAATTGCTGCGCGTAAATTCATTGGCGTGATTGGGCAATTTGGCCGGCACCAACAGCACCGTGCGTTGCGGGGCACACAGCACCGCCACATCCTTTACCCCCAGTGTCAATGCCAACTGGCGCACTGGCACCACATCGGCATTTGCTTCACCGGCCAGCAACGCCACGGCACATTGATCGATGGCGGGCAGTTGCGCCCACAACAACGGCGGGACATGGGCGGGGATCATCTGGGCATGGGCGACTTCGCTGGCGTGCTGAAGCAGCCCCTTTTGCTGGCGGGGCATCTGTGGGTCGTGGTATTGGCGGCGCGCATCGATGTCGGCCGGTTGCTGGGCGGTCAACACCCGCATGGCCGCCCCCATGCCACACGTCACCAAATCATACTCGCGAAAACTAGGCTGCTGGGGATCGTCACTGGCCCGCAAATCTGCGATGGTGGTGCGAATTGCGTGGGTCAGCAGGGGGATGAGTTCGTCGCTATGCCACGGTCGTGCGGGCGGCGGGGCATGCGCCAGCACCACCACCAGCACCTGTTCGCCATTGATTTGCTGCCCCCGTGACACATCCGTGGTTAATGGCCAGACCGCCGTGACCTGCACCGCCGTCAACCAGGCCACCAACACCAAATCCGCCAGCAACGATTCATCGCGGCTTTGGAGCAACAACACCATCCGACCAGCGGGCGAGAGTTGTGCCACTAGTGGTGGCAAAATCGTCGTATAGAGTGCACCAACGTCGGCAGGTAATGGTGGGTGCACCTTGACCATGTGACTGGGGACGCCATCAGCCAGTGGCGACAACCACTGAATGGGGACATCGCTACTTTCATCGCGATGATTGGGGAGCGCATCGACAACGATCAAATCCGCAGGCTCGCGCCAATCGCGCACATCACGCCGATAAACGGGGGCAGGGCGCACCGGCAACCGCGGGAATGGACGCACCCAATCATCGCGCCACCGCACCACACCACGTTCGACCAGCTGCACCGCCGGCGCCATGCGGTCATAGAGCAAACCCTGATGCGCAAAGGTATTGGCGGCATTCCACGTCCCGAGGCGATTATTGCTGAGCATCCAGCGGCGCAACGCCAACCCCACACTCACCCGCGCACGCTCCGACCAGGCAGGCGCATGCTGCACGATATACGACCGCATCACGCCCAATGTCAACAGTTGGCGCGGGGTAAACAGCTGCACCCATGAGCGCCACCCCCAATCATCAAGCCCCGTAATCGTGGGCAAATCAGCCAAGGGCAGCACGGCCGTACTCGTCCATTGTGGCCACAATTGTACCAACAACGCCACTATCTGTGCCTGTTGGGCATCATCTGCGGCAGTGGCAGCCAAATATTGACGGGGGTGCGTGGCGGTAGCGTGCGTACGCACTGCAACCAAGCGCGGTTTCAACACTTGCCCCGCCGGCGCGTGCCACGCGCTAGGATGCCAGGCAGGTTGGTGCGCCAACAGACGCGCCAGCTGCGACGGAGTGTCGTGATGGGGCGGATAGAGCATCTGATGGCGTTTGGTAGACTGCGTCGCCTTGAATTCGAGCTCGCGTTGCGACACCCCCGACCGCACCGTAATGCCAAAACTACGCGTCGCCTCGTCGGGAATCAAGTCGATGA
Source organism: Roseiflexaceae bacterium (assembly GCA_040397035.1). GTDB lineage: Bacteria > Chloroflexota > Chloroflexia > Chloroflexales > Roseiflexaceae > UBA965. The sequence goes on from JBBAWW010000086.1 coordinate 7,546, forward strand.
CTGTCGCCGATGCCTGGTGGAGCACCAACGATTCAAACAACGGCACCCGCCAGCCACTTTCGGGGTCAATCACTTCGTGGCTCCATTGCCACGCGGCGACGGTATGGCCGAAGTGCGTTTCGTCAATCTGATTGGTCTGCAAAAAATCACGCACCGCCCGCAACACATCAGACTGGGGATGGTTGCTGGGATCGGCATCATCGCTACGCCCACCAATATGCAAAATCCCCCAACTTTGCATGGCGGCAATAGGATGGATGTCAGATTGCCTGACTACGATGCCCAGCCGCGTGGCCGCCACCCCCGTCGTGCCATTGCCACATAGCGGATCTGCCACCACCATTGCCCGGCCGAGGCGGCGCACCGCCAACTGCGACAGCAATTCGGGCAACGTCTGTACTGCATCACACCCATATGCGGCTGCCACGTGCTGGGCAGCCACATGCGGTAGTGGCGTATGCACATCAAATGGGGCACTACGCTGGATGCGCGTGGCATACGTATCACTCGTGGGTGTGTCATCAAGGAACATGCTGGTTTGGGTCACGCGCCCGGCGGGGTCACGCAGATCGAGTGCCGCCTGATTGCAGTCGAGCAACGCCAACAAATGCTGACGGAGCGCCGGCAACGACGTCGTCTGTGGCAAATGCATCGCAAGCAGTAGGGCATTGATGAGTGCGAGCGGTTTGCGCCCCATCCAGGTGCCGTATTCTTGGATATCACCTTTGCGATTGGCGCTCCGTTCACGTATACACTCGGCACTGATATGGCCTACGGGGAAGCACAAATCAAGCGCAGTAGCATTATGTATTGTTGTCGTTGACATCGTCTTGACTAGTCTGTGTGGGCACAAATTGTTGGCGAAGCACCAAACGAGCCCGCGTATCGCCAAACGGATCGTGGGCAGGGTTTTCGGTCAAAGCATAGCGGAGCGCACGGCGCCAGCCCCGCCCCCGTCCGTCGAGGCCATGACCAGTTGCCGCCGCGGTTTGGGTATAGAGCCACCAACGTTCTTCGGGCAACAATCCTTGCCAATTGGCAATGGCCACATCGACGACCTTTATTTCGGCATCTTCGATGGCCCACATCAACACCAACAATTCTTTACCGAGGTCACGCCGGAGCAGATTGGCGCCTGTTTTCCAGCTCCCAGCACGGAGATTGACACGACGGAGCCGCAAATTAAAATGCGAACGCACCGGTTCGGCGATTTTTTGCCATTGCACGTGTTTCAACTGGATGCGGAGCTGGCCATCTTGTTGCGAAGGGTACATGTGGGTGGCCGATGAGCCACGTTCGCTATCCCACATGAAATGTTCATAGACCAACACCTCGCCTTTGCTCCCTGCCGGGATGATTACTTGGAAATGGTGTTGACTATCGGCGGGTTCAAAGCCAAAGGTACTTTTGAGCAATTGGGTGATGGAAGTGTTGGCCGTCATTGCACAACCTCAGTTGGCTTCAAGGCAATAACTTGACTTTCGGCGAAGCGTTGCAAATCGATACCCATCCCAAACGAAATAGATTTGCGCACTTGAATCAGCACCTCGCCTGATGGCACCAAATCGCGCAACAGATTGAGCGTGTCACGGATTTGTTGGGGAGTTAA
>JBBAWW010000086.1:9254-14699 GCA_040397035.1 Roseiflexaceae bacterium
GCAGCCTGAATCACGACACTATTGTTGTGCGGCGGGCGAGACAGGAGCAGGGGCTCATCATAGCGCGCGCCATGTGTCAGCGGGTTACTTTCGTCGCTAGTATAAAAAACCTGACCTTTGGGCGTAGCCGTCAAGATAAGTTGACGTTTATCGTTGGCAACAGGCAAGTCAGCAAACTTGACTTGGATTTCGTTTTTCCAAACAAACACCTCACCCGTTTCGTGTTCGTTGCGACTATCCACGCACAAAAAAGCCACTTGCAATTCATTGGTCTTGAAGGTTTCGCCTTCATGTAATCGTGATGCTGTGGTCGGCGTACCACCCACATCCCAGTAAATGAGATCGCCATAGCGCCGCGTGATTTCGAGGTCGACAGTACCATCGGGGTGACGGTGCATCAATCGCACCGAAACACCCGTTTTTTCCTTGGGGAAGGGGCCTTTCGCCACTACCGCGCCGTACTCCCGCCATTGCCCTTCACGAACCATACGTTGGCGAAAATCAGCGAGGGCGCCATTGAGATGCCATTGCCACACCGTTTGCGCAGCGGCCCGGCGTTCGATTTCATTCCACTCCATTTGTGGTTGGGTAAACAAACGCAATTCGATTTTTTGACGGAAGTTGTCGGTGGTAATATCCTCAGTATATTTTTGTTTTTCCCGCAACAACTGGATGATTTGTTGCTCACCGCGGTAGTTGTTGCCTTCAAACTTCATATAAAACTCTTGGGGAAACAACGATTGTGTCGAATCCGACTGCTGGCGGATCGGCCAAATCAGGCGGGTAAAGGTTTCGCGCACTGCCGAATAAAAATGCTGGGTGATGTTTTCTTCGAGTTGTTGGGCTTGTTGGAGCTGCACCTGGTTATTACCCGCAGACATCAATGCCAGATTCGATTTGATGGCACGAATCGCGCGCAAGCGCTTGCCGTTTTCGATGAGTTGTTGGTAGGTGTTATATGATCCCGTCAAAAACATGACCCGGTTTTTGTATTGCAGTTGTTGATAAAAATCCTCAACCGCTTTGGGGAGTCCCCCCACACCCGTCGGCGTGCCATGGATGGGTTGCAAAATCACCAGAGTGACGTGATGCAGGCTGATTTCGACCTCATTGAGGGCAGGCATAACATACAGGCGTTGGTAGCACGGTTTGGTATTGGTCGGTTCAAACATCTGATGCAGGCGCTGTTTGATTTCTTCGATGGCCTGTTCATTGGCAAAGGTTCGCACCATCGCCTCGAGTTGCGCCGTCACGTTTTCGACATTACGAAAATAGAGAGCGCCGGTATCAGTGCCATGCAGGTACCATGCTTTGCCCATCAGACGTTCGACAATCACGCTTTTGAGTTGCGAAATGTCACGGCCAGGGGTAGCGAGTGCACCAATCACTTCGTGGAGCCCAAGCCCAAGCACCGGGTTGGCCGCAGTCGAGAGTGACGCCATAAAAATCAAGCGGGTGGCATCGCGGGCATCGGTCGAACGCAATTCGGTATCGATTTCTTCGGCCACTGCGGTGCCGTTTGAGGCAATATCATGGGCGACCGCATTGGCGAGGGTATTGTTGATTTGTTCGATTTCGGTCAAAATAGCCGGATTATTAAAGTTGAGGTGATGTGCCGACAACAAAAACTCGCTATCTGCAGCGCCACTACTCCACAAATCGGCCACCATCAAGCGCATCAACCGGATCAGGCCACGGGTCTGTTGAAAGCCTTGGTTTTCGCGGAAGCGGGCATACAAGTCACGAATCATGGGATGAAAGGGGTAGCTTTGCATGACATTGACTTGGAATTGATCGGGGGATTCCACCGCAACATCCATTTGACGCGCATGGGTCAATGCTGTGGCATAACTCATCGCCACTGCTTGCACCGTTGCGGCGTCGGGAAGTGTCTGAAACAAGCGTTTGCGCAAAATATAGTAGAGCTCATTGGTATTGAGTTGCACCGGGGTAATGCTTTGCGAAAGGCGTGAAGATTCGGCATCGATGGTACGGAGCACCAAATCGAGGTGTTGTGAGGCATGTTCGTAGACGCCCACCAATTCGCCCATCACGAGGCAGACATGGCGGCAATCGTCGTGTTGCAATGCATTAAAAAGGTTGGCCATCGCGGTAACCGTCACCGCCGCCAAATCAGAGTTGCCCACGGTAACTGCCCGGGTGCTATCGAGATACGGTGCGAGTTCATCAATCAAGATGAGTACCCGGCGCCCACGAAACAAATTCACCCATGCTTGTTGGCCAGGAGCCTGGAGCGGGGTGTAATTATCTTTGAAGTGGTCAAGCCGGCCCAATTGGGCGGCAATCGCTCCCCAGATGCCATATTTTTCGTCGGATTCACGGCCACTAAACGACACCACATCAACCATACCCGGATCAGTAACCACGGCGCCGTTGATCTCTTTGGCAATCTGCGGGATATGGTTAGGATGTTTGGCGAGCAACCCGACCGCCAACATATTGTGGGTTTTGCCACCACCCATTGCTTGACGCAATCGAAAGATGGCTTGATTTGATTGCCCTGCTAGTCGCGCAAAGGTTTGGACAATCAGCGTCCGCATGCCATCAGTCACATAATTTTCCGCAAAAAACTGTGCGGCATCAATTTTATTATTCACCAAATCGGTCAAATCGAGCACAGTGTCACGCCGGCTCGCATCACTCACACTATCGCGTGGCACACACAATGAAAAGAGACTATTTTGCATTGCACACCTAATTCGCACGCACAAAAAATAATTGTTACGCGATACATTTTAATCCTGTATTGCATATACTAACGTAATTGGACGGGTTTGACAATGCAGTACAAAAGATAAATTCTAGGGGCGCCGCTTCATGCGGATCGCAGTGAATTTCGCTGGTGGCAATGTACCCCACGCCTGTGGGGTAGACGAAGTAGGAAGCGTGAAGTCGGACGTATAAAGTGAAAGTTGGAAGTAGGGGCGTCATTGCATGCAGCACCCTCACGCGCTACTTAAGGCTCTCGACCAGATCGATATACTGCTGCATGGCGTCATCCTTCTGAGTACCCTTGACCTCGGCCCATGCGTCAAACTTGGCGCGACCCACCATATCGGTGAAACTAGGGCGCGAGCCTTCTACATCACCGATATTGCCTTGTTTGTAGAGTGCATAGAGTTTCAGCAGGGTCATATTGTCCGGGCGTTCGGGCAGGTTTTTGGAATCTGCCACAGCGGCTTCGAATTGCTCTTTCAGGCTCATCATAGCTCCTCAGTATTGGCGACAAACGATATCGCCTGTCATATACACAATTACTGCTCACAATATACACACAAAATACCATACTAGGCAATTTTGTTTACTCACATGACCGGTGGTACCACCCCATCTGTATCACCGCAGCTTCCGAAAATAACGATATGCCACGCATAGGGTAGTCTCCATTCCATGCTATGCTTGGCATAGCTTTTCCCCACACAACGGAGTATACAATGTACGACATCAGCCAGATCCGTGCGCTCTTCCCCATCACCCAGACCCACGCCTACCTCAACAACCCGGCGATTGGGCCGCTCAGTCGCACCGCCCACGCCGCCGCCGTGGCCTTCCTCGACGAGCGCATGCATTCACCCTGGCCCGACCCCGCCCCTAGTGGGCTGTTGCGCCTGCGTGACCGCAAAAACCGCGTGCGTAGCAAATTTGCCCAGCTCTATGGCGCCCACCCCCACGAAGTAGGCCTGGTGGAATCAACCAGCGCCGGCGAAAACATGGTGGCCCAAGCATTGCTCCAACCCGGCGACATCGTGGTGGTCGACGATCTGCACTTCGAGTCGAGTTTTTTGTTGTATCGCCAGCTCGAAGCAAGCCGTGGCATCTCTTTGCGCATCGTACCCAGCCGCAATGGTGTGGTCGATATCGAAGACCTGGCGGCTGCCTGTGACGCCTCGACTAAACTGGTGTCGGTGTCGTGGGTCTCCAACCGCAACGGCTTCCGCCACGACATCAAAGCAGTGGCCGATTTGGCGCATAGCCATGGCGCCTACTTGTATGTGGACGCCATCCAAGCGCTGTTTACCTTCCCCGCCGATTTTCATGCCCTCGACATCGATTTTTTGACCTGTGGCGGCTATAAATGGCTGTATGCCAATTTTGGTGTATCGTTTTTTTATATCAAAGCAGCCCTGTTACCCCTGGTGCCCAGCGACCGCTTTGGGCATACCCATGTGGCCAGCGCCAGTGACGACCTGCACTTCACCGTCAAAGCCGACGCCAGCAAATACGAATACGCCGCCATTGCGCATACCTCGGTGGCCCAGCTCGAAGGGGCGCTCGATTTAATTACCCAAGTGGGCCTCGCCGACGTCGGTAGCCATGGTATTGCCTTGGCACATTACTTGTGGCATGAACTCGATGCCATGGGCTATGAATTGTTTACCCCGCCCAATTGCCAATCGGCGATTGTCTCGTTTGCCCATGGCCAAGACGCCGCAGCCCTGAGTAAGCGCCTCGAACAAGCCAATGTATCGGTGCTCTTCCGCGAAAACAATCGCTATATCCGCGCTGGCACCGGGTTTTATAATACCCGCACGGATGTCGATCGCTTGGTGGATGTGTTACGGCGGTAGGATTGTCGTTATCTCGCACAGGGCACACAGAGGGCGCAGAGGACCCCCAGCGTCATTGCATGGGCGCGGCAGCGAACGTGCAATCTCCTACGGTGCACTACTGACCAATTGGCTCACGCGGAGTCGCGGAGGGCGCGGAGGTGATTTTTTGTTTGAGTAACGTCGATTGATGTCGACCAATGCGATATGTCCGTCATTTGGCTCACGCGGAGTCGCAGAGGGCGCAGAGGCAATCAAAGGAGAGACGCAGCCTACTACGTCTCTCCTGCGGGCTATGTACTAAGTACAGACGCAACCTACCGCGTCTCTACGAAATTCCTCCTACAGGAATCGTGCGTGGGGAATAAATCCTCCGTCCGACAGCGATACATGCATATCCAATCAGCACAAACCATGTCCCCCACGATATAGCCAGTCCGAGGATCGTATACCATGGCCGATAACGGAAGGCGATGTGGTGCTTGCCCCCAGCGACATTGACGGCGACGAATTTATTTACGTCTGTCACTTGCGTCGGAACATCATCAACCCACACTTGCCAGCTGCCCAGATTATTTTCATAAATGCGTAATATGCCTGTTGAGGGAACCTTACACCATACGTCAATATCCCCACCCGTACCACTTGCCGCACACGGTGTTACTTCGTTAAGTGCACTTGTATGTAATGCGTATTGTTGATTAATATCAGTAGATTTATAAATCGCCCAGGTATCGTCAAACCGTTTTAATTCTTGCCAGACGGACATATCGCCCGGCGGACCTGATTTCAACGTATACATCTCACCGGCTGGTGCGCTGTTACAATACCTGCGCCAATCTAGGCGGCTCGTTGGTTGTTCGGCGGTGCATTGATA
>JBBAWW010000087.1:0-1913 GCA_040397035.1 Roseiflexaceae bacterium
CGTATCAATGCACCGCCATACCACCAACGAGCCGCCTAGATTGGCGTAGGTATTGCTAATATTAAAATTACTTCCGCCGAGACTGCACAATGAATTAAAATCGCAGATTGATCGGATAATTTCCCCATTTGGGCTTATCAATGCACCGCCGAACAACCAACGAGCCGCCTAGATTGGCGTAGGTATTGCCTAATATTAAAATTACTTCCGCCGAGACTGCACAACGAATTAAAATCACCGATTGATCGGATAATTTCCCCATTTTGGCTTATCAATGCACCGCCGAACAACCAACGAGCCGCCTAGATTGGCGCAGGTATTGTCTTTAAACTATTATACTATTTTATCACAAAAATGTGTTCACATTTTGATATATGTCAATTTTATATTTCCATGCACTTCTCACCGTGTTCCATTCAAAAATTCTCCATTTCAACTTCATGCGACTACATCGGTTTACACAATCCGCTGTATTACACCGTTGTTGCAATACGCTATTGACTTTAATTCAAAATGATATTAAAATAATATCATGAATACATCACATTACCTGATGCGCCTTCACAGTGATTTGATTAGTCTCGGGCAGTTGGGTGGCCCCGAGATGGCACAGATGACTGAGCGCCTGATGCCCGCCATGTCACCCATTCTGCAACAACGCTTCATCGAGCAACTCGCGTTGTTGGTGGCCGAACACAATCAGCATATGGGAGCGGTCGTGCTTGAGCTACGAATGACACCCGACGAGCTTCAACTCGTCGCACCCCAACCAAGTCAGCCTGTCAGCGAACCAATTGGAGATTTGGATGCCCGCTTTGCGTTGCGGTTACCCACAGAGCTAAAGGATCGGATTGATCAATTCGCCAGCAACGAAGGGATTTCGGCGAATACGTGGATTATCCGCACGCTCAACGCTGCGGTGGCACAGCCAGCGGTCAGCCAACGGGGGAGTTTCGGGATTGGGAGCACGATACGGGGACGAGGTAAGAGTTAGTCGACATGAATTGGGGCATACAAACCCCTCACGACACAGGAGCATATCATGAGTTTTTGGCGAAAAGTGGTTAATATCGGTACCAGCGAAACCCGCCACGAAACATTCCCTTATACCCAGCCGATTACCCTAGTGGTCAAAGGGAATAGTGGCGACATCGAAATCACCACCTCGACCGGCACCTCCATCGAAGTTATATTAGATTGTCATGGCATGAATGCAACGCAACAACTTGGCGATATACAGGTTCGCTATGATAGTGGACAACATCGTTTAGAAGTTATCTCGCCCGAAGCAAAATGGACGCTATCGACGTCAGTGGATGTGACGATCAACGCACCGGCATATATGACCATCAACACGACCACGGCAGCCGGCGATATTGATATCGATGCCACGGCAACAACGATCCATTGCCATACCAATGCTGGAGATATCGATGTACACGGGGCAGCCGCACAAGAATTAACCCTTACCACCACAGCCGGCGATATTGAGGTGGCGCATGCCGCCCGCCAAAACAAACTCCAGAGCACCGCCGGCGACATCGAAGTGGCGGTGGGACAACCTGCCACCGTGCACGCCAAAACGACCGCTGGCGACATCGAAGTCATCATTGCGCGGGGTTTTGTGACCGAAGTCAATGCGAGTACGTTATCGGGGGAAATCAAGAGCGACATCCAATTTGGTGGTACCGACCCAAGTGATGAGCCCGTGACCGTGACGCTTGAACTAACCACGCTATCGGGGGATATTCAGATTAAACGGAAGTAATTCGTTCCCACGACGTCGTTGGCTCGCACGGAGCACACAGCGGACGCAGAGTTTTTTGGTGGTGGTAGCCGATGAATGTCTGCCGATGCTATATGCCCTATGTCTCGCACGGAGCACACAGCGGACGCAGAGTTTTTTGGTGGTG
>JBBAWW010000087.1:2013-9652 GCA_040397035.1 Roseiflexaceae bacterium
GCACACAGCGGACGCAGAGTTTTTTGGTGGTGGTAGCCGATGAATGTCTGCCGCTGCTATATGCCCTATGGCTCGCACAGAGCACACAGAAGACGCAGAGAAAAAGGACGATTGTCTACGGCACCCCCATATACATTCGAAACCATAATCAGTACATAGACGCCGTAGAATAATCGTCCTTACGCATTAACTTCCTACGTCACTTCCTACTTCCGACTTCACACTTCCTACTACGTGGCTGGTATACAATACAAGCACCAACGTGAGTAATGGAGCATTGTATGTCACACCTGCCCGAGATTTTTGCGTATATCGAGGCCAACCGCGACGCCTCAATTGCGCGCCTGATGGATTATGTCAGCCGCCCCAGTATCAGTGCCCATGGCATTGGCATCGGCGAAACTGCCGAGTGGCTCACCGCTTATTTGCGCGAGCTGGGCTTCGAAACCGAATCATACCCCACGGCAGGCTGGCCGATGGTGGTGGGACGCTACCACAAACATCCCGGCAAACCGACGGTACTACTCTATGGTCACTACGACGTGCAACCACCCGACCCGCTCGAAGCATGGATTTCGCCACCCTTTACCCCTACCATCCGCGCCGGCCGCATCTATGGGCGCGGCGCCGGTGACAACAAAGGCCAACATTTCGCACAACTATTGGGGCTCGAAGCGTGGCTCAAAGTAGTCGGCGATTTGCCCTGCAACGTGACCTTTTTGCTGGAAGGCGAAGAAGAAGTAGGCAGCCCCAATTTGGCTGCCTTTGTCACCAACCACAAAGAATTGCTCAACGCGGATTTGGTGATTACGGCGGATGGTCCCATCCACGAAGATGGCACCCCCCAAATCGAATACGGGGTACGGGGGGTATTGTCGTTTGAGTTGTATGCCAAAGGGGCTAACACCGATTTGCATTCGGGCAATTGGGGCGGTGTAGCTCCACAACCGCTGTGGCGGCTGGTGCAGGTGCTGGCAACCATGAAAAACGCCCGTGGCGACATCACTATCCCAGGCATCATGGAACAAGTCGCGCCGATTACGGCGCTCGAACGGGCCGCCCTCGATGCCTTGCCCCTCGAACTCGAACGGGTAATGGCGGGTGTGGGGATGACCGAGCTGGACGGACCACCCGAAGTGCCCTTTTATGACCGGATTGCCTGCCGGCCCACCTTGACCATCAATGGCTTCCATGGCGGCTACGGCGGCCCCGGCTCCAAAACCGTCCTGCCCCACGAAGGGATCGTCAAGTGCGACATGCGCCTCGTAGGGGGCATGAGCCTGGCAGCCTGCGAAGCGGCCATCAATGCTCACGTGGCTAGCGTCGATTCCAGTGTGGTGGTGATTTTTGATGGCGGGATGGAGCCGTCACGCACGCCCCTCGATTCGCCGTTTGCCCAGCCCATCCACAACGCCATCATCGCTGCCCAAGGGGTAATCCCGTACCACATCCCATCGCTGGGTGGTAGTTTGCCCGACTATGTCTACACCCAAATCCTCGGCATTCCGGCCTTTGTGGTGCCGTATGCCAATGCCGACGAACGCAACCACGCTCCCAACGAAAACATCATCATCGAATGCTTCATCAACGGCATTCGTACCGGAGCAGCCTTGGTCGAAGAAATCGCCAAAATCTAAAAAATCAAAGGGGTGGAACGTCGTGATGACGTGCCGCCCTTTACTATCCCCAACAATTATTCGACGCCTAGGTAGGCTTTTTGTACCGTTTCGTTGGTTTGCAGAGCCTCGGCCGTATCGCTCAACACGATTTGGCCGGTCTGGAGCACGTAGCCACGGTGTGCCACGGCCAGCGCCATCAAGGCGTTTTGTTCAACCAGCAAAATCGTCGTCCCCTGCTTGTTGATGTCTTGGATAATCTGGAAGATTTGTTCGACTAGCACCGGTGCCAAGCCCATCGACGGTTCGTCGAGGAGCAACAACGTCGGACGGCCCATCAAGGCCCGGCCGATAGCCAACATCTGTTGTTCGCCCCCCGACAAGGTGCCGCCCTTTTGGTTGATACGTTCGCGCAAACGGGGGAACAAGGTGTAAACCCGCTCGAGGTCTTCCTTCATGGTGACGGCATCATTGCGGGTAAAGGCACCCATCTCGAGGTTTTCCAGTACCGTGAGGCGTGGAAAAATACGCCGGCCCTCGGGTGACTGCAACACGCCCAAGCGCACGATTTCGTGGGCGGGCATGCGGTCGATGCGAGTATCGTTGAAGCTGATTTGGCCTTGGCGTGGATTGATAATCCCCGAAATCGTACGCAGGGTAGTCGATTTGCCAGCACCGTTCGAACCAATCAGGGTCACGATTTCGCCGGCATTGACGGTCAGCGAGATCCCCTTGAGGGCGTGGATATTCCCGTAGTAGGTATGCACGTCTTGGAGTGTCAAAATAGGAGTAGCCATGGTTATGCGCCTCCTTGTTGGGTCTGTTTTTGCGCCATTGCCGCAGCCCCACGCCCTAAATAGGCTTCGATGACTTGTTCATTGCTCCGGATGTCACTCGGGAGCCCTTCGGCGATTTTGCTGCCCCGGTCGAGCACGGTAATCGCCTCTGAGATATCCATAACCAGCTTCATATCGTGTTCGATCAACAAAATAGTAATCCCGCGCTCATCGCGAATCCGACGGATGAGCTGGGTCAATTCGGCCGTTTCTTGGGGATTCATCCCGGCGGTGGGCTCATCGAGCAGTAGCAATTGGGGGTCGGTAGCGAGGGCGCGGGCGATTTCGAGGCGCCGTTGATCGCCATAGGGCAGGTTTTTGCTCACGTCGTCGGCGCGCTGGGCGTCGAGCCCCACATAATCGAGCAGCTCGTGGGCTTTTTGGCGGCTGTCCGTTTCTTCACGGCGCACTCCCACCACATTGGCCAAAATCCCCAGCACGCCGGCATGCATGCGCGTATGCATACCCACCATCACATTTTCGACGGCGGTCATATTGGCAAACAAGCGGATGTTTTGGAAGGTACGGCCAATTCCGGCGGCAGTGACATCGTGTGGTTTGAGCCCTACCAACGACTGGCCGGCAAAAACGATACTGCCCGCCGTGGGCACATACAAGCCGGTAATCATGTTGAAAAAAGTGGTTTTGCCGGCGCCATTGGGACCAATCAGGCTAGTGATTGAGCCTTGGCGCACATTGAAATTAACGTCGTTGACGGCGGTCAAGCCACCAAATTGCTTGGTGACACCACGGGTTTCGAGGATATTAGGCACGGGGCACCTCTGCATCGACGGGGGGCATCACGCGGGCCGTGCGCCCACTAGGCACCAACCCTTGGGGCCGCAAAATCATCATCAAAACCAGTGTCAACCCAAACAACAACAAACGGAAGTCGGAGGCGAAATTGACTTCGCGCAGCGACTCATTCCCCGAGGCCACAATCAGTTTTTGCACCACCGTCGAAAATTGGGGCAAAAAGAGCCGGTCGGCAAATTGGATGATGATCCCACCCAAAATCACCCCCGACATGTTACCTAGGCCACCGAGGATGACCATGCACAACAACATAACCGATACGTCGAAGCGGAAGCTTTCGGGGAAGATGGCACTGATATACGAGCCATAAAACGCCCCAGCCAAACCGCTGACGGTCGCACCAATCGCAAACGCCAGCAATTTGACATTGACGGTGTTGATGCCCATGGCACCGGCGGCCAATTCGTCTTCACGCAAGGCAGTCCAAGCCCGACCCAAACGTGAATTACGCAAGCGCGAAATGAAAAAAATCGAGATGAGCATGATGCTCAAAATCAAAAAATACCACGGAATCGGCGTACTGGGACTGAATTCTCCGATCACCGGTAACCATGGCCGATTGATTGGGTTAATCCCTTTGGTACCACCAGTAATGTCTAAATCCACGAGGAGGGGATAATTCCAGATATGGATGGTGACTTTGTCGAGGTTTTTGATGGCAATCGGCACGATTTCGCCAAACCCGAGCGTCACAATCGCCAGATAATCACCACGCAACGGCAACGTGGGCGAGCCGAGGATTAATCCAAATACCGCCGCCACCGCGGCAGCCACCCATATCGCCACCCAGAAACTCAACGAAATACCGAAGTGGGGCGACGACACCATGCCAGCCGCATAGGCGCCAATCGCAAAAAACGCCGCATAGCCGAGGTCGAGCAAGCCGGCGTAGCCCACCACGATATTGAGGCCAAGGGCCATCAAAATAAAGACCAACACCGGGATGACTTCATTCATGAAGCGTAGATTCAAGAATTGGTCGAGCCAAGGGTAGGTCACCAGCACAATCCCAATCACAATCGCCAAGCCGATGCGTTCACGGGCGGGTGGCTCGGTGCGGATGACGCACATAATCACACACACGGGGATGCCCAAAATCAGCGCCCCAATAATCGAAATCAACAACGAGGTGATATTGAGGGGGGTGCCGATAACGGGGTCAATCAGCACACTACGAATCACAATCCCCAAAATCGTCAGCACACTTGCAATCAAGCTCGCCACCAACCCTTGGCGCACGGCGCTAGCACGGTTGTTGAGTGGCTCGGCTTGGGGCACGCTAAAGCCGTTAATCAAGCCGGCGACCAGTCCTGCCAAAATCCCTGCGAATCCACCACTAATTAAGGCGATGGCGAAGCCAAATACCCCGCCAATCAAGCTACTGCGTATGCGTGTATTCATGGCTTAAGCCTTTTGGACGGTATCATCACCCAACAAACCGGTAGGGCGAAATACCAAAATAATCACCAAAATCCCAAACACCACGGCGTTGGTCCATTTGGTGCTGATATATTGATCAGACAATGCCGAGATAATGCCAATTAATAGACCACCGAGCATGGCGCCGACTATATTGCCGATCCCACCGAGGACGGCGGCAGTAAACGAGCGCAACCCGGCCGTAAAGCCCATATCAAACACGGCGGTGCCGTTGTACAAGCCCACCAACATGCCGGAGGCACCAGCCAAGGCGCCACCCAACACAAACGCCAACGAAATGGTGCGGTTGACGTCGATGCCCATCAAGGCCGCCGCATCACGGTCTTGGGCGGTGGCACGCATGGCCTTGCCCAACCGCGTTTTGCTGACAAACAAATAGAGTCCAATCAACAGCACCACAGAAACACCCACCACAATCAGGTCTTTGGCGCCAAAGCGCACCCCAGTGCCGGCGAACAGATTGACGGAGGGCAACAAGGCCGGGAAGCTTTTGGGGGCGACAGCATTGCTACCCATCACACCATTCATGAATGGGAAGCGCAAATACCCCCACAGCAAGCCGAGGTTTTGGAATACAAACGAAATACCGATGGCACTAATCAACGAGGCCATGCGTGAACCAACCCCGCGCAAGCGCCGGTAGGCCCAACGGTCCACCAGCATGTTGAGGCCGGCAGTAAATGCCATGGTGGCAATCAAGACCACAATCAAAATAGGCGCCCGAATCGACCATGGGGTATCGGTAGTCAATGAAAAGGTGCCAATCAGTGACAACGAAAAAAACGCCCCTAGCATGTAGAGGTCGCCATGGGCAAAGTTAATCAGTTCGACGATGCCATAAACCAAGGTATACCCGAGGGCAATCAAGGCAATGTAGGCACCATTGGTCACGCCAATCAACAATTGACGGGCAAGCAGCTGGGGGTCTGCAATCATCGCTTTGACCATTTCCACAAATGGAATAGCCAAAAAGAGCAGACAAAAGATTACCACGGCGATTTGGCCAAGCAAACGCCACGGCACGGTACTGATTGCGCGGGGGCGCATTGTTGCCATGAAACCTCCACTGTGAATTTTCACTATAAACGAACTGCGGAAAACGATATCATTAAGCTGAGATTTTCAAAAAACAATCAAATCTGCAGACTCGATAAGCAAAAACCCACGTATCTAGAACAGTATAAATGCAACAACAGGCCGGCGTGTAACACGCCGACCTGTTGCAGACCATCACCACTTACTTGATGGGTTGCACGAACTCGAACTTACCACCCTTGATTTCGGCGCCGCTCATGGCGGTCAACGACGTGTCACCGTTGGCATCGAAGCTCCAGGTACCGAGGATACCCTTGAAGTCTTTGGTGCCCATCACGGCGCTGAGGATGGCAGCGCGATCCTTCTTACATACGGTGTTGATGGCGTTCACTGCCACGTTGGCAGCTTCGTAACCGTACACGGCATATACTTCGGGTTCGGCGTTGTACTTGGCTTTGTAGTCAGCATACCACTTGGCGGCATCGCCTTCGAGCTTTTCGGCGGGAACGCCACCAAAGGTGGCATAGACGCCTTCGGCATCGGCACCAGCAGCTTCGATGAAGGCTGATTCATAGATACCATCGGGACCCATGAACTTACCGGTGAAGCCTTCGGCGCGGATGTCTTTGATTAACTGACCGGCGTTGTTTTGGGTGATACCACCGTAGTAGACCATGTCAGGAGCGGCAGCCACGATTTTGGCGGCCAAGGCGCGGTAATCCGAAGCCTTACCGTCGATACCGTCGTGGGCTTTGACGTCCATGCCTAATTCTTTGGCGGTGGCTTCGAACACGTCAGCGACGCCCTTACCGTAGAGTTCGGTGTCGTCGAGGACGTAAACGCTGGTGGCACCCAATGATTGAGCCCAGCGCGCAGCCGCAGCACCCTGCAAATCGTCTGCAGGGACGACGCGAGCATAGTTGGGGGTGCCATTGGGGTAGTACTTGGCAGGTTCGTCAGCTTCGCCCTTGCCTGGCTTGGTCAAGCCCGGGTAGGTGTTGGCTGGGCTAATCATGACCAAACCGGCTTGGTTCAAAATCGGAATGCTGATTTTGGCAGCGCCCGAATTGAAGGTACCCAAGTATACCATTACGTCAGCATCGCCGGCGGCTTTGTTGGCGTTCGAGGCTTCTTGGGCGGCATCCCACTTACCGGCGGCGGCAGTGGCATCGTCCATGTCTTCGTAGCTCAGGGTGATTTTGCCGTCACAGGCTTTGTATTGGGCTTCTTCGAGGCGTTGTTTGATGGCATTGACGATCGAGTCGGTTTGCCCTTTGGAAGAACCAGTGCGGGGCAATGATGACACGATTTTGATGGTGGTTTCACCACCGCCAACTGATGCCAAGCTGCCACAGGCAGCCATCATGCTTGCCAGCATGACTAACACGATGAGTAGACTTGCACGTTTCATTTTGTGCTCCTTTTTAATCAACCAGACAATCTGCCAATGAGTACACACTGCTTGGAGATAATTTTCATTCATTTATCAGCCAAACAAGTAAGGTAGACTAACTGTAGTGGATTACTTTCGAAAAGTCAAGAAAAACGATGTTTATCTCATTGTATAAATAATCTAATTTTTCTGCGTCATCATCGTACAATTATACCAATTTCACTTTCTCCTTCATGGGCGATTGGCCACGGCGCATCGGGCGTTTGGCCACGGCGCATCGGGCGTTTGGCCACGGCAGCCGTGGGAGAATCGCCCCTACGGCGCCACCGACATCATTCCACGGCGCATCGGGCGTTTGGCCACGGCGAGCCGTGGGAGAATCGCCCCTACGGCGCCACCGACATCATTCCATCGCGCATCGGGCGTTTGGCCACGGCGCATCAGGCGATTGGCCACGGCGAGCCGTGGGAGAATCGCCCCTACGGCGCCACCGACATCATTCC
>JBBAWW010000087.1:9752-13909 GCA_040397035.1 Roseiflexaceae bacterium
ATCGCGCATCGGGCGTTTGGCCACGGCTGGCCGTGGAGGAATCACCCCTACGCTCCTTCACGCTTCCTCCTTCAAATTGCGTTATGATAGGGGTGTCCTTATCACGCAATCAAATCAAGTCATCAGAAAGGCAACGAAGCCATGGTTAAGCACGCATTTGTATGGTGGTGTCTCACCAATCGTGGACTGAATGACATGCAAATCCTCGATGCTGGCCAAAACGCCGGCTTCGAAGGGGTCGAAATGGTGCCCGAGCAGTATTGGGGCGAAGTCAAACAACGGGGGCTCACCATGGTCTCGACCCAAGCCCACGCCTCGATCGAATCAGGGCTCAACGATCGTAGCCAACATGCCCGCATCATCGCTGAAACCACCGGCCAACTCGAAAAAGCGGTCAAGTGGAATATCCCTACGCTGATCTGCTTTAGCGGCAATCGCGCCGGCCGTAGCGACCTCGAAAGCCTGCCCGTCATCATCGAAGGGCTGGCCAAAATCGCCACTCTCGCCGAACAAGCGGGCGTCAATATTGTGCTCGAGTTGCTCAATAGCAAAGTCGACCACCACGACTACCAATGCGACCGCACCCCGTTTGGGGTGGCCTGTGTGGCACCGGTCAATTCACCACGTATCAAATTGCTCTACGACGCCTACCACATGCAAATCATGGAAGGCGATTTGATTCGCACCGTCCAACAAAACCATCTATACTTCGGGCATTACCATATTGCCGGCAATCCGGGCCGGTTTGACCCCGACGATAGCCAAGAAATCCACCACCCACCACTGATGCAAGTCATCGCCGCCACCGGCTACGACGGCTTTGTGGGTCACGAATATTTGCCCCGTGGCGATGTGGCCAGCGCCCTCAAGGCTTCACGGATCTTGCTCGACGTCAAGTAATTACCACACCGTCGTGGTATAGCGTGCAAGGAGACACATATGACAATCCCCACTGGACCATTTGCCCCCAATTGGAAATCATTGCAACAGTACCAAGTACCTGCCTGGTATCGCGAAGGCAAATTCGGCATCTTTATCCACTGGGGACCATACTGTGTGCCCGCTTTTGGTAGCGAGTGGTACCCACGCAACATGTACACCCCGGGCAGCAACGAATTTGCCCATCATGTGGCTACGTACGGCCCGCAAAGCCAATTCGGCTACAAAGATTTCATCCCGCTGTTCAAAGCCGAGCAGTTTGATGCCAATCAATGGGCCGAATTATTCGCCATTGCCGGTGCGCGCTTTGTGGTGCCGGTTGCCGAGCATCACGACGGCTTTGCCATGTACGAAACGGCGCTCAATCGCTGGAATGCCGTCGAGATGGGACCCAAGCGCGATATCATCGGCGAATTAGCCCAGGCCATCCGACGGCACAATATGGTTTTTGGGTTGTCGAGTCACCGCGCCGAGCATTATTTTTTCTTTGAAAAAGGCAAATTGTTTGACAGCGACGTCAACGATCCTGAGTACGCAGATTTGTACGGCCCCGCCGCAGTATCACCCGCCGATTGGCATAATCTCAATTCCCCCGAACGCCCCGACGAAGCCTTTATCGACGACTGGCTGGCGCGCAACATCGAGCTAATCGACAAATACCAACCGCAACTCTTTTGGTTTGACTGGTGGATTCAGCATAAGGCGTGGGAGCCGGCCCTGCAACAATTCGCCGCCTACTACTACAATCGGGCAGCGCAATGGGACAAAGGGGTGGCCGTCAACTACAAATATGAGGCGTTTGCCCAAGGCAGTGCGGTGTTTGACATCGAGCGCGGCCAAGTCACCGACATCTACCCCCATTTCTGGCAAAACGACACCTCCGTCGCCAAAAATGCGTGGGGCTATACCGACGCCCAAGACTACAAAACACCCGCCAACCTGATCGGTGATTTAATCGATGTGGTCAGCAAAAACGGCGCCTTGTTGCTCAACATTGGACCCAAAGCCGACGGCACGATTCCCGCCCACGAAGTCTATTTGTTGCACGAAATCGGCGCCTGGCTACGGGTCAACGGCGAAGCCATCTATGCCACTATCCCGTGGCAAATCTATGGCGAAGGCCCTACCCAAGTCGCCGATGGCGCCTTTAGTGACACCAATCGTAGTGACTTTACCGGCCAAGATGTACGCTTTACCACCCGTGGCGATACGTTGTATGCGATTGTGATGGCCTGGCCAGGACCACAGGTCCGCATCCCCGCACTGGGCAGTGCTCGTGGCCGGCGCCCGGGCATCACCAGCGTCGAGCTAATTGGCCACGACTATGCGGTCAATTGGCAACAACATGCCGATGCGTTGGTGGTAGAAATGCCCGCCAACCCAATCGGCAAATACGCTGTGGTATTGCGAATTCGCTAAATCACCCTCACGCCTCCCGTGTTGATTGAGGAATCAATACGGGAGGCGTTGCCATAACAAAGGCGGTATGCAACGACAGCCAATGGATGTCGGTGGCAGAAAAACGTTGCATGGTGCGGTAGCCGTACGTGCTCAAGCACGCAATATTGCGCATAGTGATGTTGTGGGGCGCATAAAGCGTGCCGGTAATGACGGCGCTCAACTGCCGGAGTGTAGTGGCGGAGTGGACTTGACAAAAGGGGTGAAAAAGTACGAAGATATCAATGCCATTTTCTTAATTTTTGGCGGTTATGTTTCAAAAATATACGGTAAAAGCCATTTTTATGCCACTTTCAATTGGCGTAGGTATTTACTTCTATAGGTATAATGATTATCTTGACATATAATTTCTGTGTGAGTATAACCCTACAGAAATAGTATACTTTTGGGAGTGTAATAATGAATCACCCTATGATATATGCCGACCACGCTGCCACCACGCCACTAGCCACCGAGGTACTGGCGGCCATGATGCCCTATTTGACGGAGTACTATGGCAACGCCTCGAGTCCCCATGCCATGGGGCAAGCCAGCCAAATTGCGGTCGATCGTGCCCGTGACGATATCGCCAAGGTGTTGGGGTGTACATCGGCGGAAGTAATTTTTACGGGTGGGGGCTCCGAGGGAGACAACCTCGCCATCAAAGGGGCGGCGTTGGCGTATTTGCAGGCGCATGGCACGGCCCACGTGGTAGTGAGTGCCATCGAACATCATGCGGTACTCCACGCTGCCGAGGCATTACAACGCCATGGCATCACCATGACCGTGGTGCCTGTTGATGGCAATGGGGTGGTGAGTGTGGCGGCAGTGGTGGCGGCCTTGCGCCCCGATACCGCCGTGGTGTCGGTGATGTATGCCAACAACGAAATCGGTACCATCGAGCCCATCAAAGAAATCGCGGCGTTGTGTCAATCACGCCACATTTTGTTTCATTGTGATGCGGTCCAAGCTGCTGGCTTATTGCCACTCGATGTGCATGAGCTGGGGGTCGATGTATTGACGATTACGGCGCATAAGTTTTATGGACCCAAAGGGGTGGGCGTGATGTATGTGCGCCGCGGGGCGATACTCTTCCCGCAGATTCATGGTGGCTCCCAAGAGCGTCGCCGCCGCGCTGGCACCGAAAACGTGGCGGGGATTGTGGGCTTAGCTACCGCCTTGACCATCGCCGACGCCAAACGTGAAACAGAAGTCGCACGGCTGACACCCCTGCGTGATGCCTTGATTACGGGCATTGCCGGCGAATTGGCCGGTGTGCGATTGACGGGTCACCCCACACACCGTTTGGCCAATAACGCCAGTTTTGTGATTGATGGCATCGACGGTGACAGTCTGCTCATCATGCTCGATCAACGGGGTATTTGTGCCTCCAGTGGCTCGGCCTGTACGAGTGGCTCACTCGAACCCTCACACGTGTTGGCGGCACTCGATGTACTCGACTCCGATTTACAGGCGGCGTTACGCGTGACGCTGGGGCGTAGCACGACGCCGGCTGATGTCGAATTCATCGTGGCACAGGTAGTGACCGTAGTGCAATTGTTGCGGCAGGCCTGACGGTATACGACTGGGTGTTTTTTATGTGGCGGATTGTCAATTCAAGTGCGACAACGTGTGAGTAAATGAATCCTGTGCTGATTGCCAGTGCACACATTTGCGTGGGCGCTGATTTATCGCATGTAGCGCGGCAGCGAGTTGTGCATCCGATATCGTCGCAAAATCGGTCTTTTTGGGGAAGAATTCGCGTAAAAGTCCATTCGCAT
>JBBAWW010000088.1:0-13889 GCA_040397035.1 Roseiflexaceae bacterium
ATGCGCCAACAACAGATGATTGCCCAGCTCCCCGCTGAGCCCGATACCAGCGAACCCTACGACATCACTCGCACGGCGATTAGCTTCCCCTGCCCACGCAGCGCCCGCTTGCAAAGCCTGGCCCAAGGCGATACCGGCTGCTTGCTCACCTACGCCTATAGTAGCGTGCGTGGCTACGGTGACGCCCACCCCACCTTGGCCGAACTACGCTTTGGCTACCTGCCCATCCAAGTGGCACATCCGTTGACTGGTGAAGCCATCACCATCGGCGAAATCAGTGCCACCGAATGCGAAATCGTCTCGAAAGCCCACAGCGTCGCCGCCAAGCAAAACACGCCGCGCTTTAACCTCGGCTACGGATTTACCTTTGGGCATGGCGAAGTCAAGGCCATCAGCATGGCCATCCTCGACAGCGTGCTCACCCAAGCCAAAGCCAAAGGACTGAGTGGCGAATCGGGACCGGCCGCCAACGAGGAATTTGTGTTGCTGCATAGCGACGGCATCGAAGCCAGCGGCTTCACGGCTCATTACAAATTACCGCATTATGTCACGTTCGAAGCAGACCTCAAAGTCCTCGATCGGGCTCGTGAACATACCACCACCCAGAGCCAAACTCGCCTCCAAGAAATCGCCACGCGTACCCAAGAGGCTTCTGCATGAGCACGACACCTGAGCAACTCTACAATTTCGGCTTTATCGACGAAGACTCCAAACGCGAAGTGCGCCGCCAAATCCTCAAGGCGATTGCCCTACCCGGCCACCAAGTCCCCTTTGCCAGCCGCGATTTACCAATCGCCCGCGGTTGGGGTACGGGTGGTCTGCAAATTACCATGGCCATAATTGCTGCCGATGACACCCTCAAAGTCATCGACCAAGGCGACGACGAAAGTGTTAATGCGGTCAATCTGCGCCGACTGTTGCAACGCACCACCGGGGTCACGACCACGGTCGACACCACGGCAGCCTCGATTATCCAGACCCGCCACCGCATCCCCGAAGAACCAATGCGCCGCGATCAGATTTTGGTGCTCCAAGTACCCATGGTAGACCCGCTACGTTGGGTGGAACCGAACCTCGAGCGCGCCACCATCATGCACGGCGAATCCGATTACGGTCGGATGTGGGTCTACATGTACGAAAGTGTGGTTAAAGCGGGCGATTTGCGCATCGCCACCCAATACCCGGTAATTGTAGCCGGACGCTACATGATGGATACCACTCCTATCCCCCGTTGGGATGTGATGCGTCTGCACAACGCCGAAGCGCTCTTTTTGTTTGGGGCTGGCCGTGAAAAACGCATCTATGCCGTGCCACCCTATACCACCATTGAGCCGTTGCAATTCGAGGATTTCCGCTTCAAAACCGAATTCGTGGCTGGCCAAATCTGTGCCCGCTGTGGCGCCCAAGATACCTTTTTGACCTCACATTTTGTGGTAGACAGTGACCATGCCGATGGCGGTCATTGGCGCACTAGTTGCTCTGACACGAGCTTTTGTGACAAACGCGTATTGGTCAATGCAACCAATCAGGAGGCGCCCCAATGACCGCTCCCACATGGATTTTGCACGCCAGCGGGCTCAACAAACAGTACGGTCCTGGTTGCCCCCGCTGCCAACAATTCACTGGCCCCGCCCACAACAATAGTCAATGCCCCGTCTGCAACACCGTCTACGCCTGTGTCGATGCCGGATTTACCCTGCACCAAGGCGAAGTATTGGGGATTGTGGGCGAGAGCGGCAGCGGCAAAAGCACCTTGCTCCAGATGGTCAACCTCGCCACCGCCGCCGATAGTGGTCATATTTGGTATCGCGAACCACGCACGCCCGACGCCGAACCCGTCGACATGTTGCAAATGGACGCCTACCGCAGTCGCCACTTCCGCAACGACCGCCTCGGCATCGTCTACCAACGCCCCGAATTGGGCCTCAATATGCGCTTTACGGTGGGGGGCAATGTCGCCGAAAAGCTACTGCTCGCCAATTGGCGCCACGTGGGTAACATCCGCACCCGCATCCGCGAGCTGATGGAACAGACCGAACTCCCCCCCGAGCGTATCGACGACGACCCGCACACCTTTAGTGGTGGCATGCTCCAGCGCGTCCAAATCGCCAAAGCGCTGTCGAGTAGCCCCAGCTTGCTATTGCTCGACGAAGTCACCAGCGGCCTCGATTTGTCGGTGCAAGCCCGCGTGCTCGACCTAATCCGGCGCATTCAATGGGAGCAGCAGATGACCATGTTGCTGGTGTCCCACGATTTGGGAGTCATCAAACAGCTCGCTCGCCGCACCATTGTCATGAAAAACGGGCATATTGTGGAAAGTGGATTGACTGACCAAATCCTCGAAGACCCGCAACATCCCTATACGCAACTGCTCGTTTCTTCGGCGCTATAAGGACATACACCATGACTGTGCCACTATTAAATGTAAAAAATTTGCATAAATCATTTGTGCTCCATCTCATCGATGGCCGCACCATTGATCCCATCCAAGACGTCAGCTTCACCGTCGATAGCAATCAACATTTTTTGTTGTGGGGCCGTAGCGGTATCGGCAAAACTAGTATTCTCAAGTGCATTTACCGCTCATATTTGGCCAGCAGTGGCGAGATTTTGTTCAATTCCGACCAATTCGGCAGTGTCGACATGGTACAGGCCGATGATAGCATGGTGCTCAAATTGCGCCACCGCGAAATCGGCTATTGCTCACAATTCCTCAAAGTATTACCCCGCGTCGCAGCCCTCGACGTCATCACCGAGCCACTTGTACGCCAAGGGATGCCCCAAGCCCAAGCCCACGACATCGGCCGCGAATGGCTGACACAGCTCGGCATCGCCCAACGCTTGTGGCATGCCAGCCCGGTCACCTTTAGCGGTGGCGAACAACAACGCATCAACCTCGGGCGGGCATTTATTGCCTCACCGCGTTTGTTGTTGCTCGATGAGCCCACGGCTAGCCTTGACGCTGGCTCGAAGCAAATCGTCGTCGAGATGATTCAACGCGCCCAACAGCGCGGTACCGCCGTCTTGACCGTTTCGCACGACCTCGATACGCTCGCCAAGCTCGCTGATGGCCAGCTTGCCCTATAGCCAGAGGAAGTCATGTCGATATTACTTACCAATGCCACTATCGTTTTGCGCGACTCCGTTATCCCAAATGGCTGGCTGTTGATCGAGGCAGACCTCATCGCCGACGTGGGCGCCATGCCATATGTATCACCAATACACGGCACCACGGTGCGTGATTTGGGCGGGGCATTCCTCATCCCAGGCGTGATTGATTTGCATTGCGACACCATTGAAAAAATGGTCCAACCCCGCCCCGGCGTCGAAATCAACGGCGCCGTGGCCTTGCACATCACCGACCGTCTGCTCGTCAATAGCGGTGTGACCTGCGAATTCCATTCACTGTCACTCGACGACGCCGAATTTGGCGTGCGCAACGAAGATTTCATTCACAACTTCATCACCGAAATCAAGCGCGCCGACCACGCCAGCGTCCGGCATTATGTGCATGCGCGGGTCGAAATCAGCAGCGCCCGCGGCGCCTATGCCCTCAGTCAGATTATCGACCAACCGGCAGTCAAACTCGTGTCGATTATGAACCATAGTCCGGGCCAAGGCCAATACGTGACCGACGAGTCATTTCGCTACTATGTGGCCAAAACGACGGGGCGCAATGACGCCGAAATCGACGAAATCATCCGCACCAAAGCCCAACTCAAAGCGGGCATCCCCGAGCGCATCGACTACGTGGTACAACTCTGCCGCAACGCCCACATCCCCATCGCCACCCACGACGACGATACCACCCAAAAAATCGCCATGTGGGTCGAAATGGGGATCGGCATCAGTGAATTCCCTACCACCATGGAAGCCGCCGCCGCCGCCCACCAGCACGGCATGTTGGTAGGCATGGGTGCGCCCAACGTCCTGCGTGGCCGCTCGAGTGGCGGCAACCTCAGTGCAAATGACGCCATCCGGGCCGGGCACGTCGATTGGCTATGTGCCGACTACTACCCGGCTGCCATGATTCCGGCGGCATTTGCCCTCGTCGACCAAGGCCTGCTTGATTTGTCCAGTGCAATTGCCCTGATTACCGCCAACCCGGCCCAAGCCATCGGCATGGAACATCAGATTGGCCAAATTGCCGTGGGGCTGAGCGCCGATCTCGTGGTGGTGGCGCGCACCCCACAACCCATCGTGCGCGACGTCTATGTGGGTGGCGTGCAGGTGCTCGCCACCCAAGCTGCACCACGCTAATCAGCTAGCGGTGCAATTCTGCCAACACTTGGGGTTCGATGTTGCCACCACACAAAATCACCCCAAGTTTGCGCACGCCACTAGGAAGTTTGCCAGCGAGGAGTGCACCTGGACCGGTGCCGGCACTGGGCTCGATGACTTGTTTGAGATAAGCCATGACGTAGCGCGTGCCGGCGGCGATTTCGGATTCAGTGACGGTGATAATCGCCTCGACGTGCTGTTGCACCAACGGGAAGGTAATCTTCCCCGGCGTAGTAATCCGCAAGCCATCAGCCATGGTATCGGGCGGCGCAATCGTCACTCGCGTGCCTTGGCGCAACGATTCGTACATGTCGGCCGCATTGGCCGGCTCGACGCCAAACACCCGTAGCGCCGGGTTGAGGCCGTGGGCAGCCAAGGCAGACCCCGAAATCAAACCACCACCCCCCACCGGTACCAACAAGCCGTCGAGATCGGGGATTTCTTGGCACAACTCCAACGCCGCCGTCCCTTGGCCTGCGATGATATCGGGGTGGTCGTAGGGTGGGATGAGGGTCAAGCCCCGGGCGTCGGCGATACTGCGGGCCACGGCTTCACGATCTTGGGTCAAACGGTCGTAGCGCACGATTTCGGCACCGTACTCCGCCGTGGCATCGACTTTGACTTGGGGGGCGTCGGTGGGCATACAAATCACTGCTGGAATCCCCAGGAGCCGGGCGGCTAACGCCACTCCTTGGGCATGATTCCCCGACGAAAAGGCAATCACGCCCCGGCGTTGCGCTGCGGCATCGAGGCGACTCAGGGCATTGTAGGCGCCACGAAACTTGAACGAACCCGTACGTTGCAAATGTTCCCCTTTGAAAAAAACCTCAATCCCGAGCTGGGCATTGAATATACGTGAAGTAAATACGGGTGTCCGATTGGCCACGCCGTTGATGCGCGTAGCAGCGGCGAGTACATCGAGATAGCTGGGGGGATGACTCATGATGAGTACTCCTTGATAATTGCTTAATTCGCTGTGTGTATTATATGCAATCACGTCGCAACGACGACACCGCCATGCAGTACATGCGCCGATTGCTGTGAGTGCAGATTATTGCATTCACTTGACGCAAATCAGACTCTCTATTACACTAACGCCATCCCACTCAATGGTTGCCGTCGCATTGTGGCGATGCGCAGAGGAGTACCCCCATGCCCCCTTATTTCCATCATGTAAGTGTGCCCCGTCCGCCAGGTGCCGCCAGTGCCGAGCTCGCGCGCCTGTTTTATTGTGATATCATCGGCCTACACGAAATCCCCGTGCCTAGCACACTCACGGCCTCAGATTTGGTCTGGTTTAGGGTGGGAGAAGCGGAATTACACCTCTACTCCGAACCAGCCAGCATCGGCCACGGGCGCCATTTTTGTTTGCACGTCGATAACCAGGCGACGTTGCGCGAGCAATTAATCGACGCCGGTTATCCCTGTGGCGATACCATACCCATTCCGGGGCGGCCACGGTTTTTCACCACCGACCCGTTTGGCAATAGCATCGAAATTACGACTTTTACCAACCAATAACAAGGAGGTTATCAGATGAGCAAATCGATTGGTGTCGGTCTGGTCGGCTACAAATTCATGGGTAAATCCCATTCCAATGCCTACCGCCAAGTCAAACACTTCTTCCCCGATTGTGCCTTTACCCCCGAAATGACTGCCTTGTGTGGCCGCGACGAAGCCGCCGTCAAACAAGCTGCCATTGATATGGGCTGGAATGGCTACGAAACCGATTGGAAGAAATTGGTCACCCGCAAAGACATCGGCCTCGTCGACGTCTCGACGCCCGGTGATTCACATGCCGCCATCGCCATTGCCGCCGCCAACGAAGGCAAGCATGTCTTTTGTGAAAAACCTCTCGCCAACACCTTGACTGAAGCCCGTGCCATGGCCGAAGCCGTCAAGAAAAACGGCGTGGTGGGTATGGTCAACTTCAACTATCGCCGTGTGCCTGCCGTGCAACTCGCCAAGCGCCTCATCCAAGAAGGCCGCATCGGCAAAATCTATCACTGGCGCTCCGTATACTTGCAAGACTGGATTATGGACCCCAACTTTCCGTTGGTGTGGCGCTTGCAAAAAGACATCGCCGGTGCCGGCACCTTGGGAGACCTCGGTGCGCATAGCATCGACTTGGCCCGCATGTTGGTAGGCGAAATCAGCGAAGTCACCGGCATGACCGAGACCTTCATCAAACAACGCCCCAAACTCGGTGGCACCACCACCAGTCTTG
Source organism: Roseiflexaceae bacterium (assembly GCA_040397035.1). GTDB lineage: Bacteria > Chloroflexota > Chloroflexia > Chloroflexales > Roseiflexaceae > UBA965. The sequence continues at coordinate 6,509 of JBBAWW010000088.1, forward strand.
GCGCCGTCGGTACCGCCGAAATGGGTGAAGTCACCGTCGACGATGCAGCCTTGTTTATGACCCGCTTCGCAAACGGCGCCGTCGGCACCTTTGAAGCCACTCGCTTCGCCAATGGCCGCCGCAACTACAATTCGTTCGAAATCAACGGCTCCAAGGGTAGCATCGTGTTTAACCTCGAACGGATGAACGAACTGCAAGTGCTGTTCAACGACGATGCCGCCGACGTACAAGGCTTCCGCACCATCCTCGTCACCGAAGGGGTGCACCCCTACATGAGTGCCTGGTGGCCCGCCGGTCATATTATCGGCTGGGAACACACCTTCACCCATGGTGTCTATGACCTCATCAACGGCATCGCCAAAAACGTCTCGCCCGAGCCCACTTTTGACGACGGCGTACGCTGCCAAGCTGTGCTCGACGCCATCGAAACGTCTGCTAGCAACAAACAATGGATTACCCCCGATTATTAGGCGCTGCTGGGGGATAGTGGATTGATGCCACTATCCCCTTTTATGAAAGGAATCACCACCATGGCACGTCCTGTTACGTTGTTTACTGGTCAATGGGCCGATATGCCCTTTGAAGAATTATGCAAAAAGGCCAAGAGCTTCGGCTACGACGGCCTCGAATTAGCCTGCTGGGGCGATCATTTCGAAGTAGGCAAGGCCTTGACCGATTCGACCTACATCCCCCGCAAGCAAGAGACCTTGGCCAAGCACGGGCTGGTCTGCCACGCCATCAGCAACCACTTGGTTGGCCAAGCGGTGTGTGACAACATCGACGAGCGCCACAAGTCGATTTTGCCACCCCACATCTGGGGCGACGGCAACCCCGAGGGTGTGCGCCAGCGCGCCGCCGAAGAAATGAAAAACACCGCCCGCGCTGCCGCCAAGTTTGGCGTCAAAGTGGTCAACGGATTCACCGGCTCTTCGATTTGGCACCTGATCTATTCATTCCCACCCAATAGCCCAGCCATGATCGATGCCGGCTATGCTGATTTCGCCAAACGCTGGAATCCCATCATCGATGTATTTGACGAAGTGGGCGTCAAATTCGCCCTCGAAGTCCACCCCACCGAAATCGCCTACGACATCTACACCACCCAAGCTGCTTTGGCCGCCATCGGCAATCGCCCCGGCTTCGGTATCAACTTTGACCCCAGCCACCTCTACCATCAATTTGTGGATTCGGTGGCCTTCATTGATGCCTTCAAAGATCGCATCTACCACGTGCACGTCAAAGAAAGCGCCCGCTACCTCGACGGCAAATCGAGCATCCTCGGCTCACACATCAACTTCGGTGACCCCCGCCGCGGCTGGGATTTCATTTCGCCAGGTCGTGGTGAGCAGATGCAATGGGGCCCCATTTTCCGGGCACTCAACCGCATCAACTACAGCGGCCCGTTGTCTGTCGAGTGGGAAGATAGCGGTATGGATCGCGAATACGGTGCCACCGATGCCTGTGCATTTGTCCATCGCAACGACTTTACCCCTTCCCATTTGGCCTTTGACGCCGCATTCTCACGCGATTAATCCGACTATTATGACGGGGTGGCACTATGATGGTGCCACCCCGTTTGTCTAGGTGAAACTATGGTCACTTTTGATTTTGCCGGCAAAGTCGCGATTGTCACCGGGATCAACCGCGAAATCGGTGCCAGCATTGCCGTAGCCTTTGCCAATGCCGGCGCGCACGTGGTCGGAGTCTATTACGGCGAATACGAGCGCGTCGCCGCCATCATCGCCGCCACACCCACCATTGACGCTATCGAGGCCGATTTGCGCGCTGTCGCCGAAAATTACCGCGTCGTCGCGCATGCCACCGCCACCTATGGCGGTGTCGATGTTTTTGTTGCGAATTCGGGGGTGACGGTGTTTGGCTCGATTGTCGAAATGACCGAAGATCACTGGCATCAGGTGTTTGACCTCAACATGAAGGGCACCTACTTTGGGGTCCAAGCCGCCGTCAAACAAATGCTTGCCCAAGGACGGGGCGGCAAAGTAGTACTCTCGTCGTCGGTGACGGGCGTCGCTGCCATGGGTGGCGCATCGATTTATGGCACCAGCAAAGCTGCCCTCCGCCACCTCGCCGCCATTTTGGGAGTCGAGCTGGGCCGGGATGGCATCAACGTCAATGCCGTGGCCATCGGCGCCACCCTCAACGACCGCAACCTGGTCGGCGACCCAGATTATGCCGAAAATTGGGCGCGACTGTCACCGGTAGGCCGAGTAGGTATGCCCGAAGACGTAGCCGACACCGTGCTCTACCTCTGTTCACCGATTGCCACCATGGTCAACGGCCAAACTATTACCATCGACGGTGGCTGGACGCATACCAGCCCCACACACGCCAAGGCACTATCACAATGATCGAAATCATCAACAGTCCCACTGCAGCACCCCACCTGGCCGCCATTGATTTTGATGGCACCATGTCGCTAATCCGCATCGGCTGGCAACAGGTCATGCATGGAGTAATGCAGGCGGCGCTATTGCCCCATTACCCCGACAGCGCCCGCCTCGATAGCGAGATTTACACCTATATTGCCCACTCTACTGGACAACCCAGCATCATCCAGATGGCCTGGGTCGACGAGCAAGTTATTTTGTATGGTGGGCCAACCCGTGGCGCCCAAGCCTATCTCGATTTGTTTAGTCACGCCATGCGCGACCGCATCGACCAAAAAATCGCGAGTATCCATGACGACGCCAGCGCCGATGCCTTGATGGTGCCTGGCGCACGCGAATTCTTGCAACTGCTGGCCTACAATAACGTCCGCATCGCCTTGGTGAGTGGCACCGAACACATCCACTTACTGCGCGAAAGTGCTGCCTTGCGCATCGATCATTTTTTTGATGCCGGGATTCATGGCCCCGGTCCCCACAATCCCGGTTTCACCAAAGGTGACGCCATGGCTGCACTCATCGACACCTATCAGGTTGCCCCAGCACGATTCCTTTCGGTAGGAGATGGCCCGGTCGAAATCATGGCCGGCAAATCGTTGGCTGGCTATAGCCTAGCCGTTGCCTCGCACGAGGCAAGTGGTGGGCTCGATGACGACAAACGCCGCCATTTGATTGCCGCTGGTGCAGACGCCGTGGTAGCCAATTTGCGCGATATCCACGCCTTTAATACCCTTTTATTTAGTGAAGAATAATCCCATGCCACTACCACGATTCGACCGCAGCCAACTACATGTATTGCCATTAGCCGAGCGCATTCACGATATGCCGCTCAGTTATGTGATGTCACTCGATGACCCCATCCAACCTGCACCGCAGCCCCATTTACCCACAGTTGCCGGTGCAATCCAGGCGGCGCGGGCCAATCAGCGCCCCGTCATTTTCATTATGGGGGCGCATGTCATCAAACAAGGTGCCTCGCGGTTTGTGATTGATTTGATGGAACGGGGGCTGATTACGCATGTGGCAATGAACGGCGCCGGACTCATCCACGATTACGAATTGGCCTTGATTGGTGCCACCACCGAAAGTGTGGCGGCTTATATTTCGCAAGGGCAGTTCGGCTTGTGGCACGAAACGGGGCACCTCAACGACCTTATCAGCCAAGCCGCTCAGCACGATCTGGGGATTGGTGAATATGTGGGCAGCGAAATCGAGCGCCAGCAACTCCCCTACCGTGAGTTGTCGATTGTGGCCGCGGGAGCGCGGCTGGGCATCCCGGTGACTGTGCACGTCAGCATTGGCCAAGACATCATCCACGAGCACCCCAATTGTGACGGGGCTGCCGTGGGCAAAGCGAGTTATACCGACTTCTTGATTTTGACCCATAGTGTCAGCCAGCTCGAGGGTGGCGTAATGCTCAACGTAGGCAGTGCGGTCATGGGTCCCGAAGTCTACCTCAAAGCCTTGGCAATGGCCCGCAATGTAGCCCATCAGCATGGCCAACAGATTGCCCATTTCACCACAGCGGTCTTTGATTTGGTGCCGTTGCCCGATGATTTGTCGACAGAAGCCAAAAAAAGTGACCCCGCCTATTATTACCGCCCGTTCAAAACGATTTTGGTGCGGACGGTACGTGATGGTGGTCAAAGCTACTATATCAGTGGCGACCATCGCATCACCATCCCCGGATTGTGGCAATTGTTGACGCAATCCTGATTTATCGATAATCCCGAGAGGATGTTATGCAACAGCAACGCCTGCACGAAATCACCAGTGCCTTTGCCGGTAAACGGATTGTGGTCTGTGGTGATTTTTTCCTTGATCGCTATCTGTGGATTGACCCGAGTCGCGCCGAAATCTCGGTCGAAACCGGGCTGGTGGCAAATCAAGTCATTGCCCAAACCTGTGCCCCTGGTGCAGCCGGCACGGTGGTCGCCAATCTGGCGGCCCTCGGTGCACAAGTGATTTGTGTGGGGGTCGTCGGCAACGACGGCGATGGCTTCATGCTTCGCCAAGGACTCGAAGCCCTCGGTGCCGACGACAGTCTGCTGATTACCACGGCCGATCGTCCCACCCCCACCTACACCAAACCAACCGTACGCAACGACGACGGCGGTTTGCGTGAGCTCGAGCGCCTCGATATCCGCAGTCGTGACCCACTTCCTGCCCAGATTAGCCAACAAATCGCCCAATCATTGCTGACGCTCGCTGATAGCTGCGATGCCATGGTTTTTGCAGACCAAATGCCCGAAGCAGGCTGTGGCGTCATCGACACCCACATCCACGCAGCAATGGCAGAGATTGCGCATAGCCACCCTCAATTAATCATGCTGGCTGATTCCCGCCAACGTATCGCCGATTTTGCCCACGTCATCGTCAAACCCAACCTGCACGAAGCCTGTAGTGCCTGCGCCATCGCCGAATCCCCCGATCATGCCGCCCAAGCGGCCGCAATCTTGAGCACCCGCACGGGTCGTCCCGTGGTCGTCACCCTCGGGGGCGATGGCGTACTGGTCTATGCCAACGATATCAGCGAAACCATCGCAGCCCTGCCGGTCGATTGCCCCATCGACATCGTCGGTGCCGGTGATAGCGTGATGGCCGCCCTGACCATGAGCCTCGTGAGTGGTGCCAGCCTCGCCGAAGCAGCCCAAATCGCGATGCTAGTGGCAGGAGTGACTATCCGCAAATTAGGCACAACGGGGAGTGCACGCGTCCATGAACTTCTTGACATCCATGCACGTTACCAATAACCGCGATCCAATGGCTCCAATTTTCATCACCACTGCATGAGAATGTATGAAGTGCCGTTGTGTGTCGTAGCATATCAGTTAAAACACACGTGTACATCTGCAAACACAAAAACTCATGATTGACAGAGGCGATTATCCATGCTATAGTAAGCATTCCAAACGGGGATGTTTGGTCTTGACAGGGTAGGCTCCTGTTTAGCTGCACGTCGAGCCGCCCAGTCTCGTTAAAGGGGCAACAGGCATAACTGCCACAAACATCAGCGCTCCGTCGTTCGCCCGAACGACCGCGTTTGCTGCCTAGTTTTAGGTAGCACGTTTACCACTCTTCGCCCGGCCGAGTGAGTGAACGCAAACGCCGGGACGCATCTAGAGAGCCGCCTGCGTATCTAGATTAAGCACAGTGGGATCGTTGTAGCACTGCTTTGTTGCTGGTGTGGTGCTATGACTAGACAAAACAAGTAACTACACGTGTAGACGCTAGCAGTTCGCTTATTTTGGACGGGGGTTCGACTCCCCCCATCTCCACCACATTACATATCCCTCACCACTCGGAACAGTGTGGTGAGGGATATGTTTTTTCAAAACAAATATTTGTTCCGTGCTGTTTTATTCGCAACGCGCAAATACATTCCCTTTTCAACCCAATTGACAAAAACCCCTACTTCACAGTATAGTAAGCTTATTGTAATTTACTACATGGAGTAATATTGTGCACACATTCAGCAAAGTCATTGCCATTTCGGCACTCGCATTATCACTTGTCGCCTGTGGCGACAGCCTCACCGGCGAGCAACGATTGGCCACCCTCGTAGCCACTGCCCAGATGGCCACAATGACTGCCCAAGTCCCCACCGACATTGCGGCCACCGCAACAGCTGCTGCCGAAGCAGATGCGATGCTTACACAAACAGCCATGATTATCAGCATGCCAGCCACTGCAACTGACGTCCCCCCAGCCCAACCAAGTAATCCCAAGCCTGCAGCTCCTGTAGCCACCAAAACCGTCGCTGCCCCTGTCGCAACCGACACATTAGTGCCCGTGAGCACGGTGACAACGTCAGCGACGAGTGGCACCGTCGTGGCAACCAGCACCGTCGGATCGACTGCCACTGCCGCCGCATCGGCCACTGCCGTCGCATCAGCCACTGCCGCCGCATCGGCCACTGCCGCCGCATCGGCCACTGCCGCTGCTACCACCGCCACTGCTACCGCTACCACCGCCGCAGCCACCGCTACCACCGCCGCAGCCTCTGCGACTCCAACCCCCTAATTATTCCAAAAACGACTTGTCATAGGAGCAATCAATGATTGCTCCTTTTTTTGTTTGACAAAATAATTGAACTTTGTTATATTTATTGAACATTGTTCGTTTTTAGAAAGGCATTTGATGGACACAGAAAAGCCCCGTACGCGCCGCAACGTGCGGATCAAGCAAGCGATTATCAAAAGTGCGGTAGAAATCATTCATCAGGAGGGGTTAGCAGCCTTGTCGATTCGGCGGATTGCCGATGCCATCGACTACAGCCCAGCCAGCATCTATGAATACTATGCCAACAAAGATGCGATTTTGCAGGCCGTCTGTGAGGAAGGTTTCGCCAAATTAACCGTGGCACTCAATGACTACCCACCCCAGAGCGACATACGACTAGCAGCTCGTGAATGCGGTGTGCAATATGTGCAATTTGCCGTAAGCAACCCAGATTATTTCTTACTGATGTTTTCGAATATGGGCAACCAAGTCTACCGTAATCCTAAAGTATCCTTCGACACCCAATTGTTAAATAGTCCGTCATTTATGGTCATCCACACCCACATTCAAGCAATGATTGCTGCCGGATATTGTGTCGTCATGCCCAGCTACGGCTCATTCCAAATCGCCCTCTCGGCATGGCAAATGGTGCATGGGATTGCCATGCTCGCCCTCACCATGCAACGCCATGGAACACTCAACTATAGCGTTATCCGGGCCACACTCGATGCCTGGCAACGGGGATATGCGTCACACGGCGCCGGAAAGGAACTCTTGTGAGTCAGATTTTTCAAATCAGTAACTTACTCGTCATGCCCTTCTGGGTATTGATGATTGCCCTCCCCAATTGGTCATGGAGCCGGCGCATCATGGCATCAAGTCTCTTCGTCATCCCGATTGCCCTGCTCTACAGCAGCCTCGTCATCCCCAATTTCGCCGCACTGCTGCCCCTCCTCGCCAACCCCCAACTCGAC
>JBBAWW010000089.1:0-13806 GCA_040397035.1 Roseiflexaceae bacterium
CGTATCAATGCACCGCCCCACCACCAACGAGCCGCCTAGATTGGCGTAGGTATTGTAAGGTGAAATGAAAATTAGCTCTGCTCGTCAATATGGCGCACGATGTCGCTCATCGACAAAATCCCCGTCGGCCAGACCCGCCCGTCGTTGCGCTCTTCGACGACCACCAAGCGATGGACGTGGTTGCGATTGAGCAAACGGATGGCGCGATCAAGTTCCATGTCGGGCATACAGGTAATCACACTTTTGGTCATGATGACGTGTACGGGACCTTGCATGACGTGTTCATAGGTTGCGCCATCTTGCCAGGCCTGCAACAAATCGGTCTGTGACAAAATTCCTGCCAAATGGCCGGGACCTTCGGTGATGACCACCGCATGGATGCGGTAACTGCTGATGAGGGACAGTGCGGCGGCTACGGGTGTTTCGCTGGGGCACGAAATGACGCCGATATGCATGGCATCACGAACACGTTGGGTAGTGGGCATATTTCTCTCCTAAAAACAAGCGTTGTCGTACACACTGATAGCTTCTCGCTTATAATACTATACGCATACGAGTAAAAAAACGATGTACGATTTGTAATCGAGGAGCAATACCTGCATGACTGACGCGTCAAATCAGTTACAAGCTGCTAATGTGACGGTGGAATGGCTCAAAACCATCAAATACACCTTGGTGCCTTCTTCACGACCCACCACCATCGCAGGCCTCTACGTCAAAGACTTACGCACGCACCTCGATGGTCGTGGCGATGTGATTGAATTGTGGAGCCGTCCGTGGGTCGAACAAGAAGGATTGGTTGTCCCCAATCACGTCTATCAAAGTGCCACCGATTACGGCGTAACCAAATGTTGGCACCTCCATAACACCCATACCGACCAATTCACCGTGACCCGTGGCAAACTCCAAGTCGTGCTCGTCGACATCCGCCCATGGTCGCCTACTTTTGGGCACGTCAATTCGGTGATTTTGGGTACTGCCCGCCCCAAACTCATCAAAATCCCCCCGATGGTGATGCATGGTTGGAAGGCCTTGACACAACCCGAAGTGATTGTGGTCAATTTGCAATCACACGTCTATGACGCCGCCGATGAATTCAAATTCCCGTGGGATTGTGTCTTGGCTGACGCTTGGGAACCCCTCAACGGTTAATGCAACTCGATGGCGTTGACGAGGTGGGTCAGGCCGTCTGGTCCGATGGCAATCACGTCAAAGCGCCAGTCAGCATTGGCAGCTGATTGTGCATCCAAAAAATATTGTGCGGTGGTGACTAAGCGCGCGACTTTGCGCGGTCCGATTGATTGGATCGCGTCGGCGCGCCCACTACGGCGCTGGCGGACTTCCACAAATACCCAGGTGGCGCCGTCACGCGCCACAATGTCGATTTCACCCGTGCGACACTGCCAGTTCTGGGCCACGATAACCAAGCCGCGACGTTGTAAAAACGTCGCGGCTGCTGATTCGGCGTCGGCACCTTGTTGGCGGCGCGTCGACATTAGGGGTAAATACCACGCGTGATATAGGCTTGGGCCGTGCGATCGACGGCTTGCAAATACGCCGCAGTCCGCAATTGCATGTGCCGTTCTTTGGCCATGGTATTGACCGACTCAAAGGCACTCACCATGATGCGCTCGAGTTGGGCGTTGACTTCACGCTCCGTCCAAAAGAACTCTTGCAAGCCTTGCACCCACTCGAAATAACTCACCGTGACACCACCCGCATTGGCCAAAATATCGGGGATGACCAACACGCCACGGTCAAACAAAATCGCATCGGCATCGGGCGTGGTCGGACCATTGGCCGCCTCGACCACAATCCGGGCTTTGATGCGATCAGCGTTGCGCTTGGTGATTTGGTTCTCGATGGCGGCTGGGATGAGGATATCGCACGGCAATTCCAGTAATTCGGCATTGGTGACGGCATCGCCACCCGATGCACCAGCAACAGTCCCGGTTTTGACATAATGTGCCTGTAGCGCCACCAAGTCAATTCCCTTGGGATTGTAGATACCGCCGCCACGATCTGCTACGCCGACGATTTTGGCGCCCATCTCGCTCAACAACCGTGCCGACGTACCACCCACATTCCCGAAGCCTTGGATGACGACCTTTGAGCCGGCAATACTGATATTTGCTTGCTCGCAGGCTTTGCGCAATATATATACCAATCCACGGGCTGTGGCTTCGTTGCGCCCATGTGACCCACCAATATTAATTGGTTTGCCCGTTACCACGGCGGGCACGGTATGGCCACGATGCATCGAATAGGTGTCCATAATCCATGCCATGATTTGCGGATTGGTGCCGATGTCTGGTGCCGGGATATCGATATCAGGTCCGATCAAGAAGCTGATTTCGGTGGCATAACGTCGTGTCAGACGCTCGATTTCGCCGAGTGACAATAATGCGGGATCAACCACTACGGCACCTTTGGCGCCACCGTAGGGGATATTTACCACCGCACACTTCCAAGACATCAGCATCGCCAAGGCGCGTACTTCGTCAATGTCGGTGTCAGGGTGATAGCGGATGCCCCCTTTGGCTGGTCCACGCGTGGTATTATGCTGAATTCTATACCCCATGAACATTTCGATTCGCCCATCATCCATTTTGACGGGGAAGTTAACCGCAAACTCACGGTGGGGTACCCGTAGTAATTTGCGATAGCCGGGGTCGAGATTGAGAATGTCAGCGGCAATGTCGAATTGGCGCTGTGCGTTGTGATACGCATTTTCTTGATGAACGGTCATCCCTCTACTCCTCCTTGAGCAGTGATGCGAAACCACCGTTAGTATACCACTCTTTAGCGTGCGAACCGAGTTTTGAGTCGTTGGGTCAGCCGTTGCACTTGTCCCACAAGCGAATTATCCAATGTCCCACTCGCAAAGGCAAAAATTGTCAACACAAGAACCGCCCCAATCGTGACCCCTAGTGCCGGTATTTGCAACCATTGCCGCACCAAAAATCCCGCCCCGATGACTGCGATTGCTCCCCCACTCGCCGTGATTAGCGTGCGCCAAGGCAGAAACAATCCCGCCGCGCGCAGCGTCGGCCATATCGCCGCCATCAACGCCACTTCAGTGACAATCGTAACTGCGGCTGCGGCTAATGCACCATAGGCGGGAATCAACGCCAAATTACCGCCAATGTTGACAATCGTACCTACTGCAAACGCCACGGTGATGGTTTTTTGGCGTTGAATCGCAATTAAGGCATACTGCAATACTCCCGTCGTATATGACAACGGTAAGTACCAAATCAGCACCCGCAAGGCTTGGGCCGCCCCGGGCAAATAGGCGTTGCCACCCAGCACCCAAATCAATTCATCGGCCATCAACGTGACAATCACCACCCCAAACCACGCCACCCATTGCAACACCCCAATCGCCCGGGCCACCAGCGGTGCCAACAATTCAGGTTGGTGCGCCGCCCGTTGCGCCAATAGTGGGAACAACGCCCCTACCACATACGGCGGGATGATTTGCGTCATGGCGATGACTTTGTAGGCGGCGTCGTACAACCCCAGCACCGCATCGCCCGCGACCGAGCGCAAAATCACGGCATCGAAACGGAAAAACACCGTCAACAGCAAACTATTTAACAATAACGGGAATCCATTCACCCACAACCGCCGCATCAGCACCACATCCCATTGGGGCCAGGCTTTAAACAACAACCGTTGCTGTAACCCCCACAACAAACCGGCATTCATGATGGTGGTGGCTAACGCCACCGCCGCCATGCCCGCGATGCGGCTATCACTATCGGGCAACCACCACACCACCCCGATGCCGACGATGGTGCGCACCAGACTGGTGACCACGACGACCAAGGCGGGGATTTCCATCCGTTGGGCTGCTTGGAACGAGGCACTCGCCGCCGCTGCCGCTCCCGCCGGCCACAAATGGATCAGCAGGAGCACTAAAGCTAATTGTGTCCCCCAACTCAGCGGTGGCATGATGTCGCGCAACAACCACATCCCCAATAGCGTGAGTGGCGTCACCACGGCGGCGATCAGCCAACGCATACTGACACTCATCCCAAATATGGTGGGAGCTTGTTGGGGGTTGATGGCTGCTTCACGCACGGCAAGATCGTTGAGCCCCCAATTGACGATGGTGACGAGGTACATGCTGGTAATCAGCGCCACAAAGCTCCAGGCGCCACTCGCCGTGGGACCTAGCGCCCGTAGCGTAATCGCCGCAAACCCCAAATCAAGTACTTTGCCAAACAGGTTCGCCAAAATAGGCAGGCTACTGTTTTTGAGGAAGCGCTGCGTATGACTGGCCTGATCCTCGTTCCACCAATGCCGCCACCAGCGTGGCATGAGCAATAGCAACGGCAGACAGGCAATCGTGGCGATAATAAAAATTGTCGTGTTGCGCACGATTACTCCTCTGGTGCGGTATGGGTGATATGGGGTGGGTGGCGCAGGTCGATAAATAGATCACCATCCAATTGCTCATGGAGCAACCATTCGTGGGCCACACGTCGATCGGCCATACTCAAGAGCGCCGGTGGCTCTTGGACTTGTCCCGTACTATAAATGACACCACTGGGGTGGAGTGTGCGTTGTAGTTGCCAGGGCGGGGTGATGCGCCATGGGTATATCATCATACAAAAAACGACTGGGCACGGTCGTGAATGAGTGATTGCATTGAGTTGGGCAGTGGTGCCCCCTTGGGCGACATACAGCGCACCATTTGGCCACTTCAGCCACAGCGTATTGTCTGAATCAACCTGAATCGTCACATCATCAAACTGCCAGCGTTGCCCTACGTGCGCCAATTGACAGGGTGTGGTGGTGGTGTTGCATACGTGGGGAGCGACTTCATGCGTGGCAGGTAACCAAATCAATTGATTGGTGACACCGCGTGCGAGGACTGCTGCCAGACCACCTTGCCAACTCGCACCTGGTTGTGTCAATATCACGTTGTCTACCACGTTTTTTTGCCAAAAGGGAGTGTAACGTCCAATAAACTCAAGTAAGCGAGGTGCGTCATTGCCGGTATCAATCAAAATCCGCTGACCATGTTGGGTGCGTACATAAATCGCATCCCCAACCAACGCTGGGATAAAGATTTGGTCATCGACTGGGGCCAGCCACCACGGTAATGCCATCACGATGAGTACCATACATACGCCAATAATCTGCCAAAATCGCGCTGTCATGCGTATCCTCCTGCTATCGAAACATGAGGAAAGCATGACAGCTGGGCATTACGCTGCCGTTACCAATGGGGGATTAGCGCAACGCCGTGACTTCGATTTCGACTTTGGCATCACGGGGCAAGCGGGCAACTTGCACCGTGGAGCGTGCCGGTGGATTGCTGGTGAAGTGCTGGCTGTAGACGGCGTTCATGGCTGCGAAATCGCCCATGTCGGCCAAAAATACCGTGACTTTGACTACTTTTTCGAATGAGCTACCCGAAGCCGCCAAAAGTGCCTTGATGTTTTCGAATACTTGGATGGTTTGGGCCGTCACATCGCCGTCAATCATGACGCCGGCGGGGGTCAAGGGAATCTGGCCTGAGCAATAGACCATAGTATCGGTCATCACTGCTTGTGAGTAGGGGCCAATGGCCGGAGCGGCTTGATCGGTGCTGACAATGGTGCGAGTCATGAGCTATCTCCTTTGTATATACACTACCTTGCTTATTGTAACGCCAATGCCCGCCCCCATGCAACGCATTATCCAATTGATACTACAATAGAAGGAAGTAGTGTCAATGAATAAGAGGTGGATGATGGGATTTGCACAACGTGTCGTCGTGATTACCGGTGCGTCGAGTGGATTTGGCGCCGATATCGCCCGCCAAGCCGTCGCCCAAGGGGCACGGGTCGTATTAGCCGCTCGTTCGACCGACAAGCTCAATGCTTTGGTGGCCGAACTGGGCGGCGCCGATCATGCCATCGCCGTCACGGCAGACGTCATTAGCGATAGTGATATCGCCCATTTAGTGGCGGCAGCTAACGCCTTTGGGACCGTTGATACCCTCATCAACAATGCCGGATTTGGCTTTATCGATCCGCTTGTCGATGCCCCCCTCAGTGATTTGCAACGCATCATGGACGTCAACGTCTATGGTGCCGTGCGCTGCACCAAAGCCTTCCTGCCCGGACTCATCCACCGCGGCCAAGGTCAAATCATCATGCTCGCCTCGATGGCTGGCTTGGTGGCTGCCCGCAACATGTCATACTACAGCGCCAGCAAATTCGCCTTGGTGGCGATTGGGCGCAGTATGCAACAAGAGCTCGCCAAAACCGGTGTGGTCTGTACCATCGTCTGCCCCGGCGTGGCCCAAACAGGTTTTCAACATAATTCCCCCAATGAAAAATACCCCCGCGCCGCCGCGCTCAGCACCTGCACCAGCGCCCAAGTCGCTAGTGCGGTGATTGATGCCATGCGCCGTCGTACCAATGGCGAAGTGATTGTGCCGTGGCAAAGCGTCATTCTTGCGCGCTTTAGCGCGGCATTCCCAGGGGTGGCTCGGGCAATTATGAATCTGATTGGCTGATTTTTTCACGTCAATCAATTGATGTGGGTATGGTACGATACACGTATAATTTTTTAGTTGTGGTGAGGCATCGGCATGCAACGGAATCGTTTGGCCCAACGGATTCATGACGTCCCCCCCTCTGGCATCCGGCGTTTTTTTGATATTGCAGCCCAAATGCACGATGTGGTGTCGTTGGGGATTGGTGAGCCCGATTTTGTCACCCCCGATCATATTCGCCAAGCAGCCATTGATTCGATTCAGGCCGGCAAAACCGCCTATACATCGAATTCAGGATTGCTCGAGCTACGGGTGGCGATTGCCGATAGTATCTACGCCCAGACGGGGGTGCGCTATGACCCCGAAGAGGAAATCTTGGTCACGGTAGGGGTCAGCGAAGCCATGCAACAAACAATGCTGGCCCTGATTAACCCGGGTGATGAAGTCATCGTCCCTGAACCCTGTTTTGTGGCTTATACTGCCTGTGTGATTTTTGCGGGTGGGGTGCCCGTCACGGTGGCCACGACGGTCGCCAATGATTTTGCGGTAGACCCAGCGGCCATTGCCGCCGCGATTACCCCCCGCACCAAAGCGATTTTGATTGGCTACCCCAACAACCCCACCGGAGCGGTCATCGATGCCGCTACCATGCAAGCCATTGTCGATTTGGCGGTAGCTCATAATTTGACCCTGATTTCTGACGAAATCTACGATCGCCTCGTGTATGGCTTGCCGCACGTGAGTGCGGTGACGGCACAGGGAGCACGTGATTGTACCGTGCTGATGGGTGGTTTTTCCAAAGCATATGCCATGACCGGCTGGCGCCTCGGCTGGTTGGCTGCGCCGGCGGATATTTGTGGTGCAGTGCGCAAAATCCACCAATACGGCATCATGTCGGCGCCTACCGCCGCCCAATACGCCGGCCTCGAAGCCTTGCGCCATGGCGCAGCTGCGACGCAGATGATGGTGGCCGAATACGACCGCCGCCGCCAAGTATTGCTGGCAGGCTTACGCCGGATTGGCTTGCCCACGTTCGAGGCGAAAGGGGCTTTTTATCTCTTTCCCCAAGTTGATCATCTCGGCTTGAGTAGTGCCGATTTTTGTGAACAGTTACTCAATGAAGAACACGTTGCTGTGATTCCGGGCGATGTGTTTGGTCCGAGCGGCGCTGGATTTGTGCGGTTGTGCTACGCCGCCTCGATGAACAACATCGAAATCGCCCTCGAACGGATTGAACGGTTTATTCGTCGTGTTGTATAGGTGAGGACTCGCATGCGTCTTTCTGTGATTATGCCCTGCTATAACGAAGCCGAAAGTCTGCCCGATATTTTGAACAAAGTCCGGGCGATTACTATCGACAAAGAAATCATCGTCATCGATGATTGCTCTTCAGACGACACCCCCAATGTCCTCGCCAACGAACAACGCAATGACCCCAATCTGCGCGTCGTACGCCACGAACGCAACCGCGGCAAAGGTGCCGCCGTGCGGACGGGGATTGCCGCCGCCACCGGCGATGTTATCATCGTCCAAGACGCCGACCTCGAATACGATCCCAACGACTTCTATGCGGTCCTCAAACCCATCTTTGACGGACGGGTCGGTGTCGTCTATGGCTCACGCTTCATGGGTAGTCATACCGGCATGTATTTCTGGAATGCGTTAGGCAATAAATTCCTCACCTTTCTCACCAATTTTTTGTTTAATTGCTGGATTTCTGACATGGAAACCTGCTACAAGGCCTTCCGGGCAGATATCATCAAAAATATCCCGCTCGAAAGCAACGACTTTCGCATCGAACCCGAAATCACTGCCAAAATTCTGCTCCGTAAAGAGCGTATTTTTGAAGTGCCCGTCAGTTATATCGGCCGCACCTATGAAGAAGGCAAAAAAATGAAGCCTTCGCAAGGGTTTTGGGCGATTTGGGCATTATTCAAATACCGCTTTTTTGCCACCGTCTAATTCATACTCAAGGAGTCATTTTGCGATGATGCAACACTACTTTGAAAACCTCGCCCGCACCCTGGCCCAAGTCCCCAGTGACTGCGCTGAAGCGGTACTCGAGGCCTTGTGGCAGACCTACCTGCGTGATGGTACCGTGATTGTCTGTGGCAATGGCGGCTCGGCTGCCACCGCCTCACATTTGGTTTGTGATTTGGGCAAATGGACCGTAGTCGCGGGCCAACGCCGCTTCCGGGCTGCCGCCCTCACTGACAATATGCCACTCGTGACCGCCTGGGGCAACGACACCGCCTACGAGCGGGTGTTTGTCGAACAAATCCCGATGATCTATCGCCCTGGCGATTTGCTGGTAACCATCTCGGGGAGTGGTAATTCCCCCAACGTGTTGCGCGTCAGCGAGTGGGTGCAGGCCCAAGGAGGCCAAGTAGTTGGCTTGAGTGGCTTTGGTGGCGGCAAGATTGCCAGCCTCGCCGACATCTCGTTTGTGGCGCCGAGCTCATTTATGCCCGAAGTCGAAGACATTCATATGGCGCTGTGTCACGCCTTGGCGGTGAACCTCGCCGACCGGATCCGCGCCCTATGAGCTACGTGCTAGGCTTGGATTTTGGTGGCACCAAACTGGCCGCCGGCATTGTCGATACGGTCAGCGGCACCGTGGTCGCTTCGCAACGCTGCCCCACCCCTGCCGGCGGCGCCGCTACCGGCTTTGCTGCCATGCTGGCGCTGGGCGATGCCTTGCGCGCCCAAGTCGCCACGCCGATTCACGCCGTGGGCGTATCGTTTGGCGGCCCCGTCGAAGCCGATGGCCGCACCGTGCGTTTGTCGATGCACCTCCCCGGCTGGGAAGAATTCCCCCTCGCCGCCCGCTGTGAATCCCATTTCGGCGTACCCACCATCATCGCCAACGACGCCGACGCTGCCGGGCTAGCCGAATACCGCTTTGGCGCCGGCCAAGGTTGTCAGCACATGCTCTATTTGACCGTCAGCACCGGTATCGGCGGCGGCGTCATCATCAACGGCAAACTCCACCGCGGCGAGCACGCTTGGGCCGGCGAAGTAGGCCACATGATTCTCAAACCCGATGGTCCGGCTTGTGCCTGTGGCGGCAATGGTTGCCTCGAATCATTGTCGTCGGGCTTGTCGATTGCCCGCGACGCCCGCGCCAACCTGCCCCCTAGTCTGCGTGACCGCGATGTCGCCACCATTAGTGCTCGCGACGTGGCGATGGCCGCCGCTGCCGGTGATGTCGTGGCGATGCAGATTTGGGATCATGCAGTGGGCTGGCTGGGTGTAGGGATTTCGTCTGCGAGCAATCTGCTCAACCCAGGTATCATCGTGATTGGTGGTGGGTTGACGGGGGCCGGCGAGCAGTTGTTTGCGCCACTACGCACCATCATGGCTTACCGCGCCTTGTCCAAACAGGTGGTGCTCAAACCCGCCGCCCTCGGCGATGCCATCGGCATCATGGGTGGGGCCGCCTTGTGCATGGATTAATCTTGATTGGTTACGACGGGCTCGCGTCATGCGGGTCCGTTTTTTGTGATGAAAAATATATGGGCGCGTGGTGAATAGGTAGTGTAAATAATTATCTCGGCGCCTGGTTACTTTGATGAATCGTGGCGATATCGTCTGTATTGAGTCCTTGGGTGGTTAATATGGCGCTGATAAAATCACTTTTGCCGGCCACGTAGGCATCGATATCGTGCCCCACATCTGCTGCCAAGCGTTGTTTGAGCGCATTATATTCACTTACCGCAGCCGGTGTCACCCGCAAATAATCGCGCACGGCGAGGTGATTACGCAGCCCGAGGCTCCCGTGCGGGCAGAGGTACACATTGTGGTTGGCAAAGCCCGCAGGTCGGCGAAAGGCCTCCCGCCCGGTAATCCCCAAATCCCCCAAGTGGTGATACCCCAGTGGCGCCAACAGCGCAATCACCGGGGCAAGCTGTGATTGGTCGGCCACCACGATATCCATATCAATGATGGGTTTGGCCGCCATTCCCGGTACCGACGTACTGCCTACATGCACGATGGCAGTGATGTGTGGTGCCACTTGGCGCCAGATGCGGGCCTGTAGGTACCCAAATATGCGCGACCATAATGGATCATAGGCGACAATGCGGATGTTGGCCATTGCGTGACTCCTTTGCACGTTGATTGCTGTGCCTATTAAACCATAAATCGTCCCCTTTGCGTGCCATCTGCAAAGGGGACGATTCGGCATGAGTATGATTAGCGATTGTTGTTGCGGAGCTGTTCTTCGAGTTGGGTAATCAACCGTTCGAGCTGAAGCATTAGTGTACCAGTTTCACCACGTTGCTTCATCTCGGCTAATTCAGCCCGCAAGCGATGCAAATCTTTGGCTGATGCCCGTGATGACATGAAATTGCGTTTCGAACTATTTTTGAAGTCTTCGTTGCTACTATGGTGATGCATCTCGTCAGCGAGTTCCTCGTAGATGTCGAATTTGGCATAAATCCGGCTCCGATGGCGCATCTGGCGTACAAACGTACTCGCTTCGTCATAGCGCCGTTCGCGTTTGAGCCGATTGGCTTCACCCCGTACCCACGCCAAATCAATCAACATGGCTTCTTGTTCGAGTGCGCTATCGACAGGGTATTGGGCAACGACGTCGGCAGTGGCAATGTGCAGATCGATATCACAAGTAGTTGTCAGCGTCTTTCCGTTACTATCAATCCCGCTCATTGTGGCAGTGATATGCCGAGTACCGAGGGCGGCATCAGCCACAGGGATGAAGCGCAAATAGACGTTGCGTTGCTCGAGTACCACCATCGCCCCTACTTCGATGATGAGTTGCGTGTCGTCCCGGCGATGGGGCAATTGACCGACCACCTCGACGCTAAATCCAGTGGGGATGGGAATTGTGATAGTTGTATTGCGCAGTGATACCGCGAATAATTCTTGCAATTCGTCACTGAAGTAGCGATCAATGTCGACCGATTGCTCGATAAATTGATGATTACCACGCCCTTGGGTCGCAATACTCGTCAGCAAATCTTCGTTGTAGCCACCGCCCAGCCCGTAGGTGCTGGTGCTGATGCCCCGACTATGGTAATTGCTGGCGAGGGCACTGAGCTCTACTTCGCTCGTCATGCCTGAATTGGCTTGCCCATCGGTGAGTAATACCGTTCGGCTCACATAGCCGTTGTGGGCATGATGGGTGAGCAAGGTGTCGGCCGCTAGTTGCCACCCCCCCGACAGATTGGTGCTCCCGCCAGCCCGCACCACTCCTAACGCGGTGCTAATCAGCGTGCGTTGGGCTGTCGTGACATAATTCCCGTCTGCGAGCAAACTTGCTTGATCATCAAATGTTACAATCGTACACCGATCCTCGTTCGTCAAGCGACCGACAATCCGCTGGCAGGCAGCCACGGCGTCGGTTAACTTTTGGCCACTCATCGAGCCACTGCGGTCAATCACTAACCCGATATTGAGGGGCATCCGGGGATTTTGCGTTTGGGTTAATTCTGGGGCGAGTAAAGTCAGCCGCATGATGATTTCGTTGGCAAGCCCCTGCTCGTCACGTCCCAATTCCACATGGCTTCGATTGATGTTCACTGTCATCTTTGGCATACGACATGACTCCTTTTGAAAAAATTTACTGATAATTCTCTGTACACATGACATTTTGTGAAATCACTGGACTTTTCGTTGATTTCATCGTCATGTATTACATCACAACGTAAATATAACAGTAATCAATGTGATTGTCAAATCAAAAAAGCACATAAATGCCCTATTGCGTTTATAACGTCGTTGTGGTATAGTATTTATAACGTAATGCGGCACATGAAAGTGACCGTGATATTTTATCTAATCGGATAAAAGAAAGGATCATGCCGCAACAAATGTAAACCAAATACCCACATTGGCTGGTCACATTTTGTTGGTTTTGATGCTACATACGTGCAACAACGAGGAGGAAAAACAATGCAATTACCCGTAGAATACCTACTGCTTCGGATGGGTTTCGCGCAACAGTCATTGATTGCGGTACGCAACGAAATCATGCAAGTCTGTGCGCAAATGCCCGTTGATGGAACCAATGTTGTTGCACTCGAGCAAATCTTGGTGATGTGCGAAACAACCCTCGCTAGCTTAGACCGTACCCATGTGCGCATTGAGGCCTGGAAAAAAATCTACCCCAATCATACAGGTACGGTTACTTCCGATCATTTGACATCTGATGATGGGGATTGGGTGTCGATCAATGATGATGATGTGCTAAATCTCAATAATGATGCGCTGGATCTCGATGACGATGATGACGACGATGATGATTTATTGGATCTCAATGATGACGATTTTTATCGTGACCCCGAAGACAAACAGCGCGAATATACGCAAGACGAATGCGATGGTTATGTATTGCCGTTGTCATTTGCCCAAGATAATCTACCAGTAACTGATAATTCTTTGACCGATCATGAGTTTGCCTTGTTGTTTGGGTTAGTGCAGCCACCATTAGCGGCTACAGAGTCCGCTACACCGCTGATGTGGGATATCTTTGGGAACCCGCTGCCATTGCCCGCCAATTCAACCACGCCGTCGCATGCTGATTCGACCAACGATACGTACCCCAACCCCGACCCCGATTACAACGTGCCTGGGAGCATATAACAACAACCCCCTCTGCATATAGCGTGCAGAGGGGGTTATGCAACTAGCGTATGAATTACGGGCGGCGCCGCACCATGGCACTGAGGCGGCGGAAGTCGCCACTATCGAGGTGGCGATCATCGCGGAAGTGGATTTCGATGCCATCATCGATGACCACACGATGCCAGCGCCGTTCACTTGCTTCGGGTTGGATGGATTCTTCGCTGTCAGTGCCATCATAGAGTGCCACATTACTGCCACTGATGACGTTGCCGACCCTATGGCTAGCTTCGATTTCTTGGATGCTGGTGTTGGCCACAATCACTGCCACTGGTTGCGGGACACTAGACACGATCTCGCGGAGTTCCTCATCCCCAAGTCCTGCCAAACGGGCGCGAATGACACGCAGTGGCAAATATCCAGCCTTAAGGTGTGCTGCAGCTTGCAGTTGCAACAGATGTCGCTCGGTGTACCGTGGCATGCGTACTTTGTCAACAGGTGCGTCAATCAATCCTTCGTCCGTATAGTAACGAATGGTACGCTGAGTTACGCCGGCACGGTCTGCGAGTTGACGGATAGTCATTATTTGACGATTCATAGACTTCTACTTTGTACGAAATATATCAAACTAGTGTAATCTTACCATTAGAGTGTAGTTTAGTCAATATTACTAACAATACCTACGCCAATCTAGGCGGCTCGTTGGTTGTTCGGCGGTGCATTGATAA
>JBBAWW010000090.1:0-13662 GCA_040397035.1 Roseiflexaceae bacterium
CATCGCAACCGGCATGGAATGACGCTAGGGATGAGGTGTTTTGGCGTAGGTATTGATATAAATTAGCAGCACATATTGAACCGTTGACGTCTATGGAGTTTTCATCATGAGTGACTATACCGTATATACAATTGGTCATTCGAATATTTCGTTCGACAAATTCAGTACGCTACTACAAACACATGACATTACGGCAATCGCTGATGTCCGTTCCACACCGTATAGCAAATTTACGCCTCATTTCAATCGCGAAGCACTGCAAAAGAGTCTACGTGCAATTGGTATCACCTACGTATTCGTTGGTAAAGAGCTCGGTGCCCGTAGCGAAGATGCCACGTGCTATAACGATAACGGTCAAGTCATCTATAGCAAATTACAGCAAACAACGCTGTTTCAAGCTGGTATAGAACGTGTGATTAATGGTGCCCAGAAATTCCGCTTGGCATTGGTCTGTGCCGAAAAAGAACCATTTACCTGCCACCGTAGCATTTTGATCGGTCAAGCGTTAGCTACAAAAGATGTGGATGTGCGTCATATTCTGCATGACGGTCGTGTTGAGCCACATGAACAAATGCTGCAACGCTTAATTGCGTATACGCATAAACAGCGCACTCCAGCACCAGCCGAGATGAAAGATATGTTCTCAGCTGGAACAGATGTAGATAAGACCAAACAACGTGAACAAGCCCTACAAATGATTGAACAACAAATTGCGTACGTGAATCCTGTGTTCAATAAATATCAAGAGGAGCACATTCCATGAATGTCTATACGATAGGATTTACGAAAAAGAACGCCAAGTATTTCTTTGAAACGCTTAAATCGTCGGGTGCAAAGCGGATTGTTGATGTACGTCTCAATAACGTGTCTCAGTTGGCCGGCTTCTCCAAACGTGACGATCTGGCATACTTTTTGCGCGCAATCTGCCAAATAGAGTATGTGCATGTACCCATACTTGCGCCGACACAAGACATTCTTGATGCCTATAAAAAGAATAAAGGCGATTGGTCGGTATATGAGCGACAATTTATGCAACTCATGCGGCAACGTGATATCGCTAGTGTCATAGATAAATCCATTATTGCTGATGGCTGTTTGTTGTGTAGCGAAGATACCCCCACCCATTGTCACCGGCGACTCGTGCTCGAATACCTGGCATCGGCGTGGGGTCCAATGAGTATCAGACATCTGCAATAAGCGTTTCCACCCCCATCACGATGAAGTAGGAAGCGTGAAGTGAAAATTGAAAATGCAGAAAGCCTCCGCGTCTCCGCGTGAGTCACAGCACATCGCGCAATCAACAACATTCATCGCCCACCCCTGCGCCCTCTGCGCCCCCAACAATCGCACGTGCGAGGCATGTCCTCGCACCCCCGATGATCCATGCGCCCCGACGAATATCCGATGGCACGCACGGAGATTCCACGCTACGGTTGCCATCGCAACCGGCATGGAATGACGCTAGGGGTGAGGTGTTTTGGCGTAGGTATTGAATATTAACAAAAATCGCACTGTGCTTGATATGTTACTACGAAAACAACACACGCCATAACAACGTTGTTACAGCGTGTGTGCATGGTACCCCCAGCGGGATTCGAACCCGCGACCTTCACCTTGAAAGGGTGACGTCCTAGGCCGCTAGACGATGGAGGCAGAAATTTTTGATACCAGCCCAAGTATCAAAAACGACCACGACGTAGCATTGCGGCTACGCCGTGTGATGGTGGTACCCCCAGCGGGATTCGAACCCGCGACCTTCACCTTGAAAGGGTGACGTCCTAGGCCGCTAGACGATGGAGGCAGAAACCTCTGGTAGTATATCATTATTCGCGATGAATTTCAAAGCGAATTTGGAGCAATTTATGAGCAATCTCAAAATCCTTACTGCCAGCGACATCCAAGCGCTCGTTTCGATGCCAATTGCCATCGAAGCCGTACACCGCGCCTACGCAAGTATTGCCGCTGGCACCACCACCGTCCCCCTCCGCATCGATGTCGATCAACCCACCCATCAATCGCATACCTTTTTTATGCCAGCACTCGTCGATAATCAACACTTGGGCATGAAAATCGTCTCGGTCTACCCGCATAACCGCGAACAACACAACCTCCCCACCATTCATGCCATCGTCATGCTTATCGAAGCCGCCACTGGTCGCCCGCTCGCCATGATGGACGGTACCTACCTCACGGTGCTTCGGACGGGCGCATCGGCAGGGGTTGCCACACGACTCTTGGCACGCGCCGATGCATCACATTTGGTCATCATTGGTGCCGGCGCCCAGTCATGGGCCCAAGTGGCGGCCGTCTGTGCCGTACGCCCTATCACCCACGTCACTATTGTCAATCGTTCAGTCGCACGCGCCCAACAATTCCAAACCACATTGCAACAACAACACCCCAATTGCACCATCACCATCGCCAATAATCGCGCTGACGCACTCGCCGCGGCAGATGTGGTCTGCCTCGCCACCTCGTCGCATACCCCTGTATTTGCCGACAGCGAAATCCGCCTAGGCACCCATATCAATGGCATCGGCTCGTTTACCCACACCATGATCGAAGCCGATCCGCAAACGCTCGGACGCGCCTATGTGGCCGTCGACCAGTTTGCGCCAGCCTGGAGCGAGGCAGGTGAACTCATCGCCGCCCGCGATAGTGGGCTCCTCGACCCCACCACCGTCGTCCAAATCGGTGATATCGCCAATGGTACTGTACCGGGGAGGCGCGACGACCAGCAAATCACTTTTTTCAAATCGGTCGGTAACGCGGCCCAAGATGTAGCCGTGGCAAGTATCGCATATCAGGCGGCACTGCAGCACCATTGTGGCCAAGATGTATCACTCGTATAATTAAATCCTACGGTGTTTTGCGCATTTCTCGCAAAACACCGTTTTTGCGACTTGCAAACAATCACATTCCATCATATAATCATCATATACACGCAATTCCTCACTATTAATTATGCAATTTCCAAAAGGAGAAAGTATGTACGAGCAACAGACCAAGGAATACGCACAGAACGGGTATACGCTGGTACGGGGACTCATACCAGTAGCCGAAGTACGCGAGTTAGTCGCCCATTACATGGAAATGAATGCGGCCGAACGTGCCAAAGAGGTATACGACCCCGACATCATTGCAGACACCCAAGACCCACTCAAACGCTACCCCCGTATTTTGAATTTGCATCGCATCGATACACGAAGCAAAAACCATTTACTCGACCCACGCTTCCGTGATGTAATGGTTGAAATATTAGGTATCGAGCCATTTGCCGTGAGTACAATGATTTATTTCAAGGCAGCAGGAGCACGTGGACAAGCACTCCACCAAGATCAGTATTATTTGCGTGTCAACCCAGGCACGTGTTGTGCAGCCTGGGTGGCCCTAGATGATTGTGACGAAGAGAACGGCTGTTTGCAGGTTGTACCGGGTAGCCATGACTTGCCAGTGCTCTGCACGATTCCTGCAGATACGAGCAAAAGCTTCACCAATGTGATGGTACCAATTCCTGATGATATGTCTGCAGCGTCAGTGATTATGCAGGCCGGCGACGTATTGTTTTTCAATGGGCAATTAATCCACGGCAGCTTACCAAATAGTAGTCAGACCCGCTTCCGGCGTTCATTGATTACCCATTACATCGTTGGTGATGCCCAACAAGTATCGCATTTTTACAATCCTGCGTTACGGTTTAATGGCAGTGAAGTCACCCTCGACGCAAGTCAAGATGGCAGTGAATGTGGCGTATGGGTCGAACAGGATGGGAATCAACGGGTCGAGATGCAAGCAGTCAGCAACTCGGGTGGTTACGTACAATAATCCCGGTGTACTATAGCGAGTATCAATCCCCCATGACAAAGTCGATTTTCCATCCCCGCTTACAACAAATCGAACGCTACATTGGTGAGCACCGCCAAGTCAGCACGAACATGTTATGTACCACGTTTGACATTAGCGAAGCCACAGCGCGGCGTGACCTCGATCAGCTTGCAACCCTAGGAAGTATCATGCGGATTCATGGCGGCGCTGTCGCCGTCAGTGCGGCACCACCCGAGCCGCCCGTGTTGCAACGCAGTCAATGGCAACAAGTCGAAAAGCAACGGATTGCCCAAGCAGCTGCTAATCTCATCGACGCAGGTGACACGGTGTTTATTAGTAGTGGCACGACTGCCTTGGCTGTCGCGCAACTAATTCGCAACCGGAGCGACATCACCGTAGTCACCAATTCATTGCCCGTACTCAATTGTTTGGCCGATAGTAATCTCGATGTCATCGCCTTGGGTGGGATGTTTCGCCAAAGTGAATCATCGTTTATTGGGCATTTGGCAGTACAAAGTCTAGCCGAGCTACGCATGACCAAGATTATTTTTGGGATTCGCGGGATAGATGTGGTGCAAGGGTTAACCAACGATTATTTACCCGAAACCATGACCGATCGCGCCATCCTGAGTGCCGGTAAGCATGTCATCGTCGTGGCTGACCATACCAAGCTCGGCCGGAGTGCACCAGCCTTTGTGGCACCACTCAGTGCTGTCGATACCTTGGTGACAGATAGTAATGCCGATAGTACGCTGTGTCATGCGATTTCCTCGATTGGGGTACGTGTCATTCAAGCGTAGTAATCATATTTTGTATATCAAAGGATTCCCCATGACACAACTAGGGATGCACACATGGAATGAACTCTGTTCGCAACCAGATGCGTGGCGGGCGGCGCTTGATGTCGTGATTGGTCATGCGCCGATTATTGCCAGTCATCCTGCCTTGACCCACGCAAGTCACATCATCTGGAGTGGCTGTGGCTCACCCTATTACCTCGCCGTGGCGGCTGCCCGCATTACCCAACAATATGACTCACGCCCCAGTTATGCCGTACCTGCCTCAGAATTATGGTTGAATCCCAGTGTGAGTATCCCCCGTGATGCCACGCCAACATTGATTCTGCTCAGCCGCTCCGGCAGCACCACCGAAGTACTACGGGCAGCGGCGCAATTCCGCCAGCGTGCCCCCAATGGGCATATCATCACCATCACCTGCTACCCCGACCGCCCGTTGGCGAGCGTGGGTGACATCAACATCATCTTGCCGTCAGGCCAAGAGCAAAGTTTGGCGCAAACCCGGGCCTTTACGGTGATGCAAATGGGCGCGTTAGGAGTGATTTGGCTACTGAGTGGCCGGTCATTGACCGAATTAAGTAGCTTACCCGTGATTGCAGCAGATGTGATGCAACGTTACCAAACCCAATGCCTCGAAATTGGCAAAAACCCCCACTATCACAGCTTTTATTTCTTGGGGAGCGGCTATCGCTATGGCCTTGCCAGTGAAGCCAGCCTCAAGATGAAAGAAATGTCGCTTACTATTAGCGAACCATTTCACCATATGGAGTTCCGCCATGGACCACAATCAATGGTCGATGCCCATTCATTGGTGATTGGGATTGGATCCAACGGGATGCAAGCCACAGAACAAGCGGTCTTGGCTGATATGCGCAAACTGGGTGGTCAGACCTTGGCGATTGGGCCGACCAGCGATTGCGACATGCACTGGGAATCAACAATCGATGATGCCCTGCAAGGCATTATTGCGTTGCCGCTGTTACAAACTATCGCCTATGCACGGGCTACCTCACGGGGACTTGACCCGGACAATCCGCACAATCTCAATGCGGTGGTCGTGCTGTAGCGGCACGAATCATCGGGGATGATTCGTGAACCGATATCGTGAGTCGCAATGTCGCGTATGTACATGAGGAGGTTGTATGCGTTCTTATTCACCCGTTCGCTGGCTCGTACTTATCATGGCACTGATTTTGGCAAGCTGTAGTGCCGCAGCCCCAGCCGCACCCGTAGCCGAACAAGTCACCATTCGCATGTGGTCACACCAAAACTCGGCCTTCAACAAGGTCAACCAAGAACTGATTGACCAATTCATGAAGGAAAACCCCAACATCATCGTCAAGTACGAGACCTTCCCGTACGACCAATTCATCCAAACCTTGCAAACCTCGATGCCCGCCGGTACCGAAGCCGATGTCATCGAAATGTTCGGTTCGTGGGTCTGCAATTATGCCACTGGTGGTCGCCTCCAAGAAACTCCGGCTGAAGTGATGAGTTACACCAAAGCCCAAGAAATTTTTTATAAAGCACCCCTCGACGGCTACTATTGCGATGGCAAGTTGTATGGCATGCCCAACGAATACAACTTAGAGTATAGTGGTGCACTCGTAAATCCTGAATTGTATAGGGCTGCCGGAATCGCATTCCCACCCGAATACAAGGACTACAACGCCCTCATCGCAGATGCCAAGAAAATGACTGCATTTAGTGGCGAAACGATGACAACCGCAGGGTTCCACTTCACCGGCGGTGATGCATTAGGGTTTATCATGCTGGGCGGTATTCTCGAACAAGGTGGGAACTATTTTGCCGACGATGGCAAGCACTTTAACTTCGAAAGCAAAGAAGCCCTCAACGTGATTAGCACATTGACTCGCTATGCTCGTGAAGACAAAGTAATCGACCCAACCCTCTTTTCAGGGGACAATGGGCTCCCAGGCGCGTTTTTCAAAGGTCAAGTCGGCATCGCCTATATCGGACCATGGGCAGCCGGAGTTGGATTAGTCGATTACCCTGATGTGAAATTCGAATACATTGCGCTACCACCAATGTTTGGGAGCGAATATAATTTCGCTGCCGACGCTGGTTGGGGTAAAGTGGTTTCTACGAACACCAAGCATAGCAAAGAAGCGTGGATGTTACAGAACTACTTGACCATGAATCGAGCCAATGCCTTGAAATTCAATCAAATTTCAGGAACGGTACCAGCGCTGAAAGAATTGGTTGAAAATCCAGCCGAAATTCTGGCCGTTGCACCGTACATGCAACCCATCCTGAAGTTATTGCCACATGGCCAATATTTGGGGAATGTCACGGACCGCGATCAACTTTTTTATGAGATTATCGCAAAAAACTTGACAGACGCCCTAAATGGAACGATGACGCCAGAGCAAGCAGCAGCAAAAATGAATGCTGAAGCCAATGCCATGGTTGACAGTAAAGCAAGCAAGTAACTCTTCAAAGCATGCGCGTCACCGGTTACGGTGACGCGCATGCTCAATAAAGGAGGCATTGCCATGGCCTCACCTGGCTCAGTTCGACGATCACAACGCCGATTTGCCTTTAGTGTCATGACCCCCATCATGATCTATCTGATGATTTTCAGTTTACTGCCGATGATTTGGGCGGTTATTCTGGGCTTCTTTGATTATTCACCAGCACGGGTGGGGGGCACAATATTTGGATTAGGGGAATCAAATCCTTTTATCGGCATCAGAAATTATTTGGATATGTTTAGCGATAGTCAACCTGCAACAGTATTTCGCAAATCAGTTTCAAATACTTTTTTATTTACGTTTTTAATCTTGCCGCTCAACCTCGCCATCACCCTCCCTCTCGCGATTATCATCGAACGCAGTCATGCGCGGGTCAAAGGTTTTTTCCGGGCAGTTTATTTTTTACCCACCGTTACATCGGCAGTAGCCGTTGCGTTGATTTGGGGTGCTATCTACAATCCCCAAGCAGGATTGCTCAATAGTATGATTCGCACCATTGGATTGACCCCACCCAAAGCGTGGTTGAGTGATCCTCAAGCCTTTGTGATGGGAATTCCCTTGGCAATGATAGCCTTGATTGCAGCCCATTTATGGCAAGATTTTGGCTATAATTTGGTTATTTTCATTGCGGCACTACAAGGCATCCCGCAAAATTTACGTGATGCGGCGATGGTTGATGGTGCCAACGAACAACAAATGTTTTGGTATGTCACCTTACCGTTATTACAACCAACCTTGCTATTTGTCTGTGTGATGACGATTTTGTCGTCGCTCCAGATGTTTATATTGGCGCAAGTCATGACTGCTGGTGGCCCGCGTGAACAAACGACCACCATGCTGATGAGTATTTATTCCAATGCCTTTCGCTATCAAAACATGGGCTGGGCGGCCGCCATGTCGATGGTATTGTTTGGCATCATTATGCTGTTCACCATCCTGCAGTTTCGTTTTTTGCGTAGTGATTGGGAGTACTAAATATGGCCACACAATCACGTACGAACTTCTCACATCTGATTGGTGCAGTCCTGCGGTATACCGTGCTCGGAATAGGTTTGAGTGTCACATTACTGCCGTTCGTGTATGTAATTTTGTCGTCTCTCAAAACTCCCAGTGAGATTATTCAGCTCCCACCCACTTTTTTTCCCAAAGTACCCACATGGCAAAACTTCACCACGATTTTCAACGACCCCAAAGTACCGCTCGAGTTGTTTTTCTTTAATTCGAGCTTCGTGGCGGTGGCACGGGTGGGGGTAACCTTGTTTACCAGTTCCCTAGCCGGGTATATTTTTGCACGCTACGAATTCGGCGGCAAAGGGGTGATGTTTGCCGTCATTATGGCGCAAATCATGATTCCCTTCCAGATGATTATGATTCCACTCTATTTGATCCTCGTCAAATTACAACTCATCGATACCTTGTGGGGGCTGATCATCCCGGCCATGATTGACGCCTTTGGGATTTTTATGATGCGCCAATTCATCGAAGGCATCCCCCGCGAGCTGATTGATGCGGGACGGATTGATGGTGCGAGTGAATTCCAAATCTACTGGAACTTGATTTTGCCACAACTCAGCGCACCCCTAGCATCACTAGGGATTTTCACCTTTATGGCTACCTGGAACGATTACCTGTGGCCACTCATCGTGATTACCACCCACGAACGCCGCACCTTGCCGTTGCTCTTGACCTGGTATAGCAGTAGTCACGGTTCGCGCCCTAGCCTCACCATGGCGGCGTCGGTGATTGTGCTCGTACCAATTGTATTGATCTATATCTTGTTCCAACGCCGAATTGTCGCCAACGCCGCCACCAGCGGATTCAAGTAGGCGCCAGCGTATTTTTTACGCTACCACAAAGGATGATACCGATGGAACGCTACGTCATGATTGGGGCAGGGAGCGCGTCATTTACTCGCGGACTGCTCGCAGACCTAATAGCTGCCGGCCAACCCGCCGAAGTGCGTTTGGTCGACATCAACGCCACTGCCTTGCAGACCGCCTATGGCCTAGCCCGCAAAATGCTGGCCCAAACCGGGGCACCGCTGACTGTCAGCGCCCATACCGACCGCCGTGACGCCTTACCTGGTGCCACCGTCGTGATTTGCACTGTCGGCGTAGGCGGGCGGCGGGCCTGGGAACAAGATGTGTTTATCCCACGCAAATACGGCATCTATGTGCCGGTTGGCGATACCGTGGGACCAGGGGGGAGCGCCCGGGCCGTACGGATGATTCCCGCCATGCTCGCAATCGCCCGTGATGTGGTCGACTTGGCACCGGATGCACTTTTTTTCAATTATTCCAACCCCATGGCACCGATTTGTCGCGCCATTCATACCCAAATCGGCGCACCAGTGATTGGGCTATGCCACGGCGTATTACACGTGACGCACTATTTGGCACAGCATCTGGGCGTACCCGCAGACGAATTAGCGGTAACCTGTGCCGGCTACAATCACCTGACCTGGTTAACGAGTGTACAGCACCGTGCCGTCGATATGTTCCCAGCCATGCGCACTATTGGCGCCAAGATCAGCACCGCCCCCCAAATCACACCCGACGACAACGCCTTTGCGTGGCAATTATTTGATCAAGTAGGCGCATTCCCGGCAGTCCTCGACCGCCATATAACCGAATTCTACCCGCAATTCTTTCGCCACGGCTATTATTACGGCATGCGTCTTGGGGTTGATGCCTTTAGCTTTGAGGGGACGATTGCCGGTGGCGATGCCGAATTCGCGGCCATGCATACCGATGCCCTCAGCGACCAACCGTTGCCGGCGAGTTTGTTTGTGCGTGAATCGGGTGAGCACGAACAAGTGGTCGAAATCATCGCTGCCCTGCGGGCTGGCTCGGGTGCTAGCTATGCCGTCAATTTGCCCAATCGTGGCCAAGTTCCCGATTTGCCGCTTGGTGCGATTGTCGAATCGCCAGCAATTGCCCGCCACAACACCCTCGAACCCATCCCCCAACCAGCGCTGGGACCCACCCTCGCCGGTATGCTGGCCAGTCGCTATGCCTGGGTCGAAGCGATCGTGGCGGCGGCAGTCCATCACGACCGTGATGCCTTTGTCAGTGCCTTGATTATTGATGGGTATGTCGAGTCGCTGGCCATTGCCCAACGCCTCGGTGATGAATTATGGGAACACACGTGGTCTTACCCCACGCAGTAGATACACCGGTTCCACGGGTCTGAGTATGGTATGATTTTTAACGGACGAGACACACAAAAGGAGCTCACATGACGCGGATTACATTTATTGGGGCGGGGAGTATTGGATTTACCCGCACACTGGTACGCGATATTCTCACCTTCCCGCGTCTGACTGACGCCGAATTGGTGCTGATGGACATCGACGCCGAACGGCTTGAATTCGCTGAACGCTCCGTCAAACGTATTATTGAACTTGGCAACTACCCCGCTACTGTCAAAACCACTCTTTCACGTGCAGAAGCCCTCCAAGGCGCCGATGTGGTGATGGTCACCATCCTCGCCGGCGGCGTGCAGGTATGGCGCCACGACATCGAAATCCCCAAGCAATATGGCATCGATATCAATGTCGGTGATACCCGCGGCCCCTCGGGCATTTTCCGGGCCTTGCGGACCATTCCCGAAATGCTCGCGATTGCCAAAGACATGGAAAAATACTGCCCCAACGCCATGATGCTGAACTACACCAACCCAATGGCCATGCTCTGCCGCGCCATGCAACGCGAAAGCAACATCGCCATCACCGGGTTGTGCCATAGCGTCCAAGGGACTGCCGAAATGTTGGCAGGCTGGATTGGTGTCCCCTACGAAGAAATCGATTACCTCTGTGCCGGCATCAATCACATGGCCTGGTACCTGCGCTTTGACCACAAAAACCAAAGCGTCTACCCCTTGATTCGCGCCGCCATGGACAAACCCGAAATCTACAACCAAGAAATCGTACGCAACGAGATGTTCTTGCACCTCGATTACTACGTCACCGAATCAAGTGGCCACAATTCGGAATACAACGCTTGGTTCCGCAAGCGCCCTGACTTGATCGAAAAATACTGCACCCATGGCACCGGCTGGAATCCAGGCAAACACGCTTATATCCTCGACGAATATTTGCGCCGCGAAAACGAATGGCGCGACGATGCCCGGTCGTGGTTTGATGGCAGCGCCCAACTCAAACTAGACCGTGGCCACGAATACGCCGCCTATATCGTCAATGCCTTGGTGGGCGGTGAGCCGTTCCGCTTTAATGGCAATGTGCGCAACACCGGCCTAATCACCAACTTGCCCCAAGACGCCTGTGTGGAAGTGCCCGTTTTTGTCGACAAAGATGGCTTGCACCCCGTCCACGTCGGCGCATTGCCACCCCAATGTGCCATGCTCACCAACCTCAGTGCCCAAATCGAAGAGCTGGCAGTAGACGGCGCCATCAGCGGCGACCCCCGCAAAGTCTACCAAGCCATCCTCAACGACCCGTTGACGGCAGCCGTACTGGCCCCCAACGAGATCCGCGATATGGTCAATCAGATGTTTGCCAAAAACCAAGCCTACTTGCCCCAATTCAAGCACTTCACCGTCGGCTAAACACCAAGCCTGCGGCACGCTAGCAAACCACCACTACAACGATTGGTTGTGGTGGTGGTTTGCATTACAATAGCATCAACAACGCGACGCCAGACCGCCCCAACCATGGAGCATTAATATGACTGACGAACGCCTCGCCCAACGAGTTACCACATTTACCCAAGCCGTCCAGCGCCTGCACGATGCGGTGAATCAACTAGATACTGAATTCATTCGTGACGCAGTCATCCAACGCTTTGAATTCTGTTACGAATTAGCCTGGAAAATGCGCAAACTCCAACTTGCCCGTGACGGGATTGAAGCCCAAACGCCCCGCCATACCATCCAGATGGCACTCCAAGCCGGATATATCGACGACGGCAATGTCAGCGAAATCCAACGCATGCGCAATCTGACCAGTCACACTTATGATGCAGCCATGGCGGCAGAAGTCTATCCCTTTGTCTGTACAACCGTTATGCCGCTATTCACACAATTATGTCAAACGGCGCAATCATGGCACTAACCACGCTCCAATTTGGCTTATCGCCCCGTATCATCGCCGATTTACACGCCGTATTTGCCCAATACCCGCACATCCAGCAAGTCCGGTTGTTTGGATCACGGGCCACCGCCCACTACCACCCAGCGGCTGACATTGATTTGGTAGTCGATGCACCTCATATGCCCACACAGGAGTGGAGTACGTTGTGGAACACCATCGACGAGTTACCATTGGCGTTCGTGATTGATTTGGTGCACTACGACATCATCGCCAACGCTACATTCCGGGCCCAGATAGATGCCACCGCGGTGCCGTTTTGGCCACAAAAATAGGCGGCACGTCACAATAACACGCCGCCCAGTACATTTTTTATCAAAAACAAAAACCTACAACACCTCGCCATCACGGGTTACGCACCGAGGTACCCGGTCACCTTGATACAACCCTGCCGTCAAAAAGGTGCTAATCGTGGCGCCAGCGGGAATCACCAACTGCTTGCCTTGCGTGACAACCTCGGCCAACCCGTCGGTGGGGTAACCACACCACGGCTCGAGCGCCAAGGCGTGACTGCGTCCCCACCACGGAAACCCTTTGGTGCGGCTAAATTCTTCCCACAACCAAATGTGCTTAAACACGCTGGCATCCCACATCACCGCCACACCCACATCGTGGTGACTGCTGTACAAACAGTACCAGGCGTCATCGTGTTGATAATCGCTGAGGTACATCACGTCGCTGCCGTGGGCGTCGGCGTGGGCGGGGATGATGCTGGCATCAAATGGCGTGCCATCGGGGCCGGCAATCATCGGCCAGGTACCACTGGCACCGTTGCGGGTCAAGCGATTGGGGCCATCGACCTGTGCTTGGTGGGCTTCGATTGATTGGGCCGATGTATAGATTTTGGCACCATGACTCAAAAAAGGCAGCCCGTAGGCGATATGGTGGCCCCACATGATGTCAAGTGGTTCGGAGGCTTCATTGGTAAAGGTTTCGTTGAGCATCACGGCGGCATGACCACGGGTGATGGTCATATCACGCACAATTCGGATGGGCGTACGCACACCGCGCACGCTACAGCGCAAGGTGACCCGCTCGGGAGTGTCTTCGATGACCATGGCATCCCACGGCAACAACGACACTTCACCGTGTTGGCCGTATTCGACGCCACGGTGGACGTTGGTGGGACCGCCGGAAGGGGCGATTTCTTGCCAGCCACCGAGGTACATGTCCATGAAGTTGCCGCCGCTGCCCGCAATCGAGCCATTGGCGCGGGCCGGGTCATGGATGGTGACAGGCAAGCGGAGCAGGGGATCGATGTCGCTGGGCTTATGGCGCATTTCGACGATTTCGGCACCCCGATCGAGCAGCACGGTGATTTTGATGAGCTCGTTTTCGAGCACGGCGGCGCGCATGCCCCGCAACGTCCATTCGTCCGAAATCCGACAGCCGTGGGTATGAATTGAAGTCGTTCCCATTACGCTACTCCTTTGTATAC
>JBBAWW010000091.1:0-3916 GCA_040397035.1 Roseiflexaceae bacterium
ATCATCTTAGGGAGCATAGTGGGCAATCTATCTCTCTTAATACGGCTGAAAATAGTACAATAAATAAAACTACTTGCATGACTCACAGGAACACACGCTATGGCAACAGAAGATGCCAAACCGACCAATATCGATGACATAGAAGGCCTTGACAATCCTAAGAATGCCGACCTTTTCGTCAATGTCGACACCTTGATGATTCGCACCGAGGCACGCACGGTGCATGATGTCTTGCGACGCATTACGCGCGAAGATTACATCATGGATCCCGACTTCCAGCGCGATTTTGTTTGGAACGAAGAAAAGCAGAGCAAACTGATCGAATCAGTGTTGATGCGCATTCCATTACCCGTCTTTTATTTTGCCGAAAACGAAGACGGCAAACATGTGGTGGTTGATGGTCTACAACGCATCACCACATTTGAGCGTTTCGTCAATAATGAATTCAAGTTACGTTTACGCGAATCACCAGAATTAAATGGCAAACGCTTTGCGGATTTACCCGTCAAGCTGAAGAATCGCATCGAAGACTGTAACCTCACCCTCTACCTCATCGATGCCAAAGTGGGTGAGCGCATCCGACTCGATATATTTGAGCGCGTCAACGGTGGGGTGTCACTTACACGCCAGCAAATGCGTAACTGTCTGTTTAACGGCGGCGCCACCCAGTTCCTCAAAGATCAGGCCAATAGCAACTTATTCGTGTTGGTCACCGGTGGCAGTTTAAATGTCGCCCAAATGCGCGACCGCGAGTTTGTCAACCGTTTTTGTGCATTCCATCTACTCGGCTACAAAGCGTATCGCGGCGATATGGATGATTTTTTGGCAAGCGCACTCAAAAAAATGAACCAATTAAGCGCTGCTGAATTAGCACAGTTAGGGAATATTTTCGCCAAAAGCTTGCGTATAAACTACAAGTTGTTTGGGCAGCATTCATTTCGCAAATTTATTCAAATGGAGCAAAATCGCAGTGTGTTGAATGCGTCACTATGGGATGTGCTATCGACGGCATTCATTCCGTATTTCGATCATGATATCGACGCCAAGCATGACCAAATCTTTACTGCCGTGCGCGATCTATTCCAAGAAAGCGAATTCAATAGTGCGATTACCATTAGTACCAACGACACCAAAAAAGTCACCTATCGCTTTACACGCATACACACACTAATGACGGAGATTTTTGCATGATTACCCAACTTGATTTACACACATTTAAGTGCTTCAAAGAATTACATTTGCCATTGGCACAGCTCACACTCAGGACAGCTGTATTATCAAGATTGGTTTACCGGCAAACGTGCGTGGTTTACCGATTCATCTGATAGCGAAAAAGTAACGTACAAACAAAAACTCACGTTTGACCTTCCAGACGGAACCAGCGAGCTTTGTGGCATGCATGGAAAAGCTAATTCAACCACAGACCCAATCCGTATTCATTTTTCATGGCCACTCAATACCGATGGCAAGGTATATGTCGTATATATCGGTGACAAAATCACCATGCGCTAGGTAAATACGCATCAATTTATGCCGAGAATATGCTTCCCACCCCTCCGCGTCTCCGTGCCTCCGCGTGAGCCCCAGCGTCATTCCATACAGGGCGCCATGCATCGTAGAGCCGCAGCAGGCCGCGGCTCTCTACACGTCGCCGTCTTTTTCTTGCGGTGTGTGATGCATCTGACGCTGATATTTAACAATTGTGGACTTGCGTTGACCCGTGCATTGAATTGAAATAATTGTGTTTGTGTGTCGTCTAGACACAATAATGGGCAGGAATATTCCGTATAACGCACCTACATATCGTTCGCCATCTCAAGTTCCAATCGCATCCAACCCCGCCACCAGCAGATACATCGTCGTATTCCCTGCTGGTGGCGGGAGTGTATCGGTATCGTGCGCATGGTGGCGATTGCGTGCATGGGTAGCAGCACGTTGTACACGTTCGCGTGTTAATATCAAGCCATCAAGATGTTTCGTATATTGTGGCAAATGGCGTTGCAATGCTCTGCTGACTTGTTCAGGTGTGCGGACATCGGCACCAGATTCAAAGTGCAATAACACCCAATATTCGAAGTTTGGATTGCTCATGCCGACCACATGCCGCCGGTCTTGGCTACGCCACTGCCAAATGAGGTTAATTTGTGGTGCCGTTCACGTATCTGTGTCTAGGATAATCCACGCACTATCAGTAGCCTGCAGGGGATTTTGCGCTAACTCTTTTCTCATGGCCTGAATAAGTTGATTTGGCGCACTACGCATGCCGTGCTTGACTGCAGTGAACGCGATATCGGGCCACAATTTCATCAATTTATTGATATACGTAGGTTCTGTCACGCTTCCTTCAGAAACCACCACCACCCGAGCACGCTGTCGGCGGTTGCCTGTAGGTCGCTGGCGTTGTATTGGCATTGCACACCTCACCAAAAAATTCG
Source organism: Roseiflexaceae bacterium (assembly GCA_040397035.1). Taxonomy (GTDB): domain Bacteria; phylum Chloroflexota; class Chloroflexia; order Chloroflexales; family Roseiflexaceae; genus UBA965. The sequence continues at coordinate 2,436 of JBBAWW010000091.1, forward strand.
CGGTACCCCACCAAACCGCCCCTGCAAATAACTTTTGCGGATATCGGTATCGTCACGCAGGCCGGCATACTCACTCAATGCAATCAGGGTTGATGCCCCGTCGCTCTGTCGCTCGGTCAGCCACATTTCATCACGGCGCAAGGTGTGTTGGTCCATCAGCAACACGTCGTGGAGCGTAAGCAACAATTGCGATCGGGTTTGTGGCGTACAGCTTGCCAAGAAGTGTTGCACTATGTGTTGGGTAATCAGCGTATGCAGACTACGGTCGACCTCGTCAATCACCACCACATGCGGCGTGTGGGGGTCAGTGGCCTCGAGCATCGCCGGCAACAAGTCAATAATCCGGTTGGTACCATCCGACTCTTGGCTCATGCTAAAGGCCTCGTAGCCACCATCACTCCGCTCGTGCATAGCCACGATTTTTTGGGCAGTCAGCTCACCGTTGCGGCGCGTCACAATGATACGTTCTGAGCTACCCGAGTCGATAATCCGCGCCGTGATACCCTCGGGGATGTCACGCTGCAACTTGGATTTAATCTCATCGGGCAACGGGATGAGTTGTAACGGCACCGCTTGACCAGCCAGTTCGTGGATCCCCGTGTCGAGCAACCGCAAGATTTGGTTCATTTGGGCAAAATGACGGTGTTGCTTGTCAAAAAATTGCTCGCTATCACCAAATCGGGTATCTGGGGAAATCAACAATAACGTGTCGCGAAACCAGTGGTATATCGGCAAAAACGGCGCATGCTGGAGCTGGATGGCCGTGGTCAACAAGAGTTGATTGGGGCGCATTGCCTGCGTGATAAACTTCCAAAACGATGACTCATTGTCAGGGGCATGCACTACGTTAACGGTTTGTTGGTGGCGCTCAAAAATCACCTGCTCGGTCGTAGGTCGTACCAACGTCAAACGCTCCATCAATACCTGCTGGTATGTCACTGCAAAGCAATATTCGTATATTTTATCGCCAATCAATACTTCAAATGTAAACTCGCTGGCTGCCTGTTGCGTCTGGGTATCAAGCTTGAATGGATGGACTGCGATGACGTGGTCAATACCCATGCCCTGCACAATCAATTGCTTGGCAAAAGCCAAGGCCTTGAACAAATTACTCTTGCCACTCGCATTGCCACCATATATTGCCGCAATCGGCAATACGCCGAGCCGATGCCGTGGTACCCGGACGACGCGTTGCCCATGCTGACGTTCCCGCGAGGCGAGCAACGATAATGTGGCCAGATCACGAAACGACATCCAGTTTTGTACTGCAAAGCGAATTAACATATTTGCACTCCTTTGTAGTATGTATTATACCAACATTTACGATTTTTCAACATCAAAAGAGAAATTTTCTCATTCACTGCATATTTTTTATACTCAATGACTTATTCGTTGCAATCATGCCATTGCGCACATATCGTACGGGCGAATAATCCAGCGAATTTATTCGCCCCATTCGCCCCATTCGCCCCATTCGCCCC